>NZ_JBEORR010000006.1:0-358422 GCF_040302345.1 Streptomyces sp. NPDC126510
AACACCCCTTCCCCTCCCCGCCGCTCTTCCGCCCCCCGGCGCCGGGGGCGCGGTCGGGTACGTCGCCCGTGGGGGTGGGCGACGTACCCGACCACGCCGTGTACCGGGGGAACCACCTGCTCGTGCGTGCCGGGGCCACCGGCTCGTGCGCGCCGGGCGCGGCCCGCCAGCGCGTGCGCCGCCATCCGCTCGTTCACGCCGATGTCCGGCCGCGGCCGGGGGCGCACGCTCCGTGGACGTTATGCCGTCCGGCGCCCCGTCGAGGGCGGCGGGGCGGACGCGGGGCGCACCGGTTGGGGCGCCGTGGATCCACCCCAGGGGTGAAGAGCGTTCAGCGGCGGTCGTCACCGGGCATCGTGCAGAGGAACGGCCGCAAATGGTGTTACGCCGTCCGAGTGCTCACATCTACGCTTGATTGCTCTCGCGGTTGCACGTCCGTATCGATTGGCGCACGAGGTTCCTACGGCCCGACTACGCTCGCGGCGTGACACCGGGGGATGGGGGGAGCGGGTGGACAGGTCCCGACGCGACCATGGCCGGCGGCGGAAGCTGCCGGCGGTTCCGGCCGTTCTGCTCGGTGCGCTGGGCGCACTGGTTCTGGGGACGTCGATCGGCCTGGCGGCGGACCCGACGCGCCTCGTCGGCACCACCGGGTACGTCGTCGCCACCAGCCTGTTGCTGGCCGTGGGGCTGTACGGCAGCACGTACGGCATCGATCTCGCGGATCTGCGTCGTGACCTGCGGGGCGTCGTGGCGGCCGTCACGCTCGGGGTCGTTCTCAAGGCGGCGATGATCTCGGGCGTGATGGTCTGGGCCTTCGACCGCCCGGAGTACCTGGTCCTCGGCATCGTCGTCGCCCAGATCGACCCGCTGTCGGTGACCGCGCTCAGCAAGGACGGGCACATGTCGCAGCGCGCCCGCTCCCTGCTCACGGCGTGGGCCTCGTTCGACGACCCGATGACGGTGCTGCTGACGCTGTACGTCGCCGGGTACGCCTACACGGCCGCCGGGCACACGGGCGCGCCCTCGGTGGTGGGCGGCGGGGCCCAGGGCTACGCCCTCGGGCTGGTGCTGAACGCGCTGTTGCTCGCCGGTGCCCTGCTGGCGTGGTGGGCGGGCGGGCGGCTGTGGCCAACCCGGGAGGCGGGGCGGCAGCGCGTGCGCCCCCGGCGCCCGGCGACTCCGCTCGCCGTCCTCCTGGTCGCGGTCATGCTGGTGCTCGCCGCCGCGAACATGCTGATGCTGGCCGTGGCGGTGGCCGGACTCTTCCTGCGGACGCAGGCGTTCACCCGCCCTCTCGCGCGGGCGGTGACCAGTGCCTTCCTGCTCGCCACCGCACTGCTGGGCCTGTTCGTCGCCCAAGGGGTTTCGATCAAGCCCGGGCTGCTGCTGGGGGGTTCGGCGTTCCTCGCGCAGGCGGTGGTGGCCGTGCTGCTGATGCCGCTCTTCGTCCGCGGCCTGTCCGGAAGGGACCGGGTCCTGCTGGGAATCGGCCAGCAGAACGGGCTCACGGCCGTGCTGCTCGCCCTCACCCTGGAACGCGACTTCCCCAAGACGGTCGGCATCGTCGCCCCGGCCGTGGTGACGGTGAATCTGCTGCACTACGGGGCGCAAATCGCGTTCGGCTGCTGGTCGCGCCACCGGGCCGGAAAAGGCCGGCAACCCGCCGCCGGGCAGAAGCGTCTCCCCCGGCATCCGGCGCCGGGCGACGGCACGCCGGGCGGGGCACCGGCCACGGCCGACGGACTGCGGTCCTCCGCATAGCCGAAGGGTGTGCGGCGTCCCGAACGGGTCGCGGCCAGGGGAACGGGGAGGCCGGATGGGTGAGCGGGAAGGGAGCGGCGGGGGGCGTCCCCGCCGTGGCGGACGCGTCCGCGGCTTTCGGAGCCGCTACGGCGTCCCGCGCCCGCTCTGCGGCCGCGCCCTCCACGACGGCCCGCCACTCTCCCCCGCTCCGGGCCGCAAGCCCGCCTCGGGCCGGAAGCCCGCTCCGCGCTGGAAGCCCGTCCTGCTCGGCGCCCTGCTGCTCCTGTCCGCCACCGCCGCCCAGGCCGTCGCCGACACCGGCAGGAGTGATGTGCGTCTGGTGTACTGCCTGGCCGACGAGCACCGGGACGAGCTCCGGGACGCCGCGCTACAACTGGATGTGGTGCGCAGCCCCTTGGGACCGGCCGGTGGTGGGGACGCCGTCCGGATGCCCGGCCCCGGGGGCGGCGTGCTGTCGCTCGACGACTGGGCCGACAAGCACCAGGGCGACTTCGAGCGGGTCTGCGACGCGGTCCTGGCCGCGGCGGGTGATCCGCCGGGGGCGTCCGCGGACCCGGGCGGCTCAGGCGGCCTGGGCGGTTTCCTCGACGGGGTGTACCTGCTGGCGGCCGGCGCGGCCCTGACGCTGGTCGGACAGATGACGGAACGGATCTCGGCCGAGCGGCGCACGCGCGACCGGCAACTGGCGGCGGCCGTGCAGGAATTCCGGAGGATCGCATGGCTGTATCTCACGGCGTACGAACAGGATCCCGAGACGGACCACGCCGAGGCGTTACGGGCCCGGGAGGCACTTTCCGGTCTCCTCGCCCAGGTGCCCGGCCCGGCCGGGCGCCGGGAGGCGGCCCGGCGGCTGGCCGATTCCCTTCCCCTGACGAACAGACTGCCGGGCAGCAGGGACGGGCAACCCCTGCTGCCGCGCCAGAGAAAGAGCGAGGCGGACGCCGTGCGCACGACCCTGGACCTGCGGACCCGCGAGGTGGCGGATCTGCGACGCCCGGCGCCCCTGTGGTGGCTGCCCGGAGCACGTCACAGCGACCGTCCCACCGGCGCCGGAGGACCTCACGCATGACCGGCTCCGACTGGGCCAACCCCTACGGAGTGCGTAAACCGTACGGAACGAACGGCGCGGACCACGGTGACCACGGTGGCAAGGACCACGCGGCGCTCAGCGCCGACCATCCCCTCGTGCCGTGGAAGCAGCCGGACCACCTGCACCAGTGGGTGGACGTGGATCACTCACGCGAGGAACTGGACCGCTTCAGCACCGGCTGGCCCCCTCTCGGCGAACTCCTCGACGGGAGCTCGGGGCACGGCCGCGTGGTGATCGTCAGCGGACCTCCCGGCATGGGCAAGACCAGTCTCATCCACCGGTGCATCCACGAGGTGAGGCAACAGGTGGCAGCGGCGGCGGCCTGGGCGGGCGGCCCGCTCGCCGTCTGTGTGCCGACCGCGGGCCTGGCGAACGACGGCCGTCGCATCAGCGTCGACCCGGACGGGGCCTTCGCCCCGACCAGTCTGATCAACGCCCGCATACGCCGGGAGATCGCGAAGAGTCTGCGATTCCACGAGTTCCCCGAATCCCGTGTGCGGTCGATCGTCGCGGAAGAGGATCCGTTCCAGGCCTACAGCGACATGAGCGAACTGCTGGTGCAGCACAACGCACTGCTCCTGGCGGTGATCCCGCACATACGGTGGAACGACGCCGATCTCCGGGCGAGGTTTCTGAGCACCTGCCTGAGCAATGCGCACACCCGGATCGTACTGTTCGTCGAAGTGAGCCACGGTGCGGCGGAGACGGCGAGGGAAGTGGCCGCCACGCTGAGCGACTCGGCGGCGGTCACCCATCTCGCGCTGCGTGAACTGAACTCCGAGGACATCTGGCGGTTCAGCCACAGTGCCCGGGCGTCGGACGACGGCCCGAACGGCCTGGTCGAGCCGGACAGGAGCTCCCTGATGGCGGCACACTCCGAATGGCGGCCGGCCGACGTACGCGAACTGCGGACGGTGTTCCACTCGGCGGCGGACGCGCTGCGCAGCGCGCCGCACCCCTGGCCGATCGACGCCGACGCGCTCAGACCCCACTGGGAGCGGCGGCGAGCCGGCCGCGACGCCCTGCTCCGTGCTCCCATCCCGCCCCGCTCCGGCGGCTGACGCCCACCCCCGACCGCGCCCTCACAGGACCCGCAAGGAGTGCCATCGTGGCCGCAAGCAGCGCAGACACCTGGTACAGCAACCCCTTTCCCCTGGTGCCGGTCGTGCGGCTCGGCCCGTCGGCGGACCTCGGCGAGGCACCGGTCGAGGCCGCGGACTCGGGCAACGCCCATGTCCCGACCCGGATCCTCGGGGAGCTCCAGGGCCTGGTGCGCGACTACCTCCGGGACCGGCCCCGGGGCGGGCGGCGCGGCCGGGCGATCGCCGTGGTGGGCGAGTTCGGCCTCGGCAAGTCCCACGCGGCCCGGGAGGTCTGCAACGCGCTGACCCGCCCGGACGGCCCGGCCCTGTGGATCGTCGACGAGCCGGCCCAGGACTTCGGCCGGATGTACCGCGACCGGCTGCGGGGCCCCGCGGACAGCCCGGAGGGGCGTGCCGCGTTCGAGGAACTCGTCCGGGACTACTACGCCTATGTGACGGCGGTACGGGTCGGCGAGCAGAGCTCCGAGTCGCGCCCGGGCCGGCCGGACGACATCCCGCTGGGCGACATCGCCCTCGACGACATCGCCACCGGGCTGCGCGACCGGGTCCTCGACCCGGACAAGGTGGTCTCCGCCCTGCGCTACGACCCCGAGGTGATGCACGCCGATCTGCGCGTCACCCTCGGCGAGGTGACGGAGCACCGGCGCTTCGCCACCGCGCTCGCCCTGCTCCAGGATCCCCGGTTCACGTCGATGGTGTGGGCGTGGCTGAGCGGCGACGAGCCCGCGCAGCAGTTGCGGGAACGCGGCATCAAGGACGCGGTCTCGGGCATCGACCCGGTCTTCGACGCGCTGGCCGTCCAGGGTTTCCTGCACGGCCGGGTGGGCAAACCGTACGTCCTGCTGATCGACTCGCTGGAGAAGGTCCTGGACTGGCCGGAGGATTCCCGGCGGACGTTCGTGGACGCATTCGAGCGGCTGGTCAACGTGTATGTGAGCCGGGGTGGTCTGCTGGTGTTCTGCACCTCGCCGCGCGGGCTCAACGCGTTCCGGCCGAGTCTGCACGAGCGGGTGGTGCAGCTGTGGCCGACGCGGTTCGGCGCGGAGCTCACCGCGCGGCTGGTCGCCGAGTACGTCGGTTCGGGGGCCCGGCCGGACGCGTCCGAGGGGGCGGACGCGATCGAGCGGTGGCCCGCGCCGTTCGGCTCCGAGTCGGTCGGGATCCTCCAGGAACTCACCGGTGGGGTGCCCCGGGAGATCCTCAAGACCTGCCACCACGCCTGGCAGTTGAGCGAGGACCGCGGCGGCGCGGTCCGGGAGGTGAGTGCCGCGACAGTGCTGCGGGCCGTGCGGGAGCTGCACGACAACGTCTCCGAGGACCAGGTGGTGTCCACGATCCACGACGCGCTGGCCGAGGGCCAGTGGCGCATCGCGTCGCACGACCCGGTCCCGGCGCGGGGCTCCGACACCGACGGGCCGTTGGCGGTGGCGTACTGGCTGGAGCCGGTCCCGAACGCCTACATCGCGATCGTGGTCACCCCGTCGGTGCTCGTAGCCGACGACGAGGAGCGCATCACCGCCCGGGTCCGGGCCCTGCGCGGCGCCCTGCACCCGGCGCAGGCCGAGGTGCTGCTCGTGGTCAACGGCCATGTGTCGCGGACCATGCGGGACCGGCTGGCGCGCTCGGTGGGCTCACAGCCCCTGGTGTACCGTCCGGGCGACTTCGCACAGGCCGTGAACCAGGCCCTGGACCGGCTGCGCGCCCGTCTCACCCAGCTGCGCCGGGAAGCCGATCTCGCCGAGCTGACCACCGAGTTGCGCAGTGCCCTCGGTGAGCACGGTGCCCAACTTGGGCAGCTGCGGCGGACGGTGAGCGATCTGGCCCGGCGTGATCTGGTCGCGGTGGCGCCCGGTCCGGCGCGTTCGGCGTTGCCGGATCCCGTCGAGGGGCGGTTCGAGGAGGTGTTCGCGCTGCTGGACGCGTCCGTGGAGCGGCTGGCGGGGCGCCCGTCCGGCGGTGCCGCGGCCGATGGTCCGGCTCTGCGGGCGGGGCCGTCCGATCTGGCGGCGCTGGGCTGCGCCACGTTGGCGCGGCAGTTGACGGAGACGTTCCGTACGGGGGCCGACACCTGGTTCCGCGCCGCCTCGGCCGGAGTGCCGAGTGAGGAGCAGTGGGCGCGGCTGCGCGAGGTCTGCCGGGAGTACGAGACGGCGGTGGAGGTGCTGCCCGTGCAGGCCCTCGGCGGTGCGGGCCCGGTGCACCGGCCGACCGTCGCACGGGCGGTGGAGGCACTCGCCGACGAGGTGTGGGGCGCCCTGGTCAGTGCCGTGCGGTCCGCATGACCCCGCCCACGCCGTCCGCGAGCAGGCGCAGCCGGCTCTCGGCGTGGGTGACCTGCCGCTGGTCCAGCGTCACCCCGAGGACGTAGTCCCGCGGCGACAGCCAGATCACGTACACGGCGCCCTCTTGGACGTCCAGGACAAGACGGTCGGCGGGCGGTGGCACCACCAGCCGCAGCGCGTCGGTCAGCCGGGCGAGATGGCCGCGCAGGCTCCGGGCGAGGTCACGGTAGGAGGTGCGGCGGGAGCGCACGCTGGTCTCCAGGAAGCGGGGGCCGAGCTCGGGGCTCTCGAAGACGTCGCCCGCGCAGACGAGCTTCCAGTCCCGGTAGTAGGCGGCGTACTGCAGGTCCAGGGTGTTGACGTGGGCGCCCCACAGGGCCCGCAGCCGCATCTCGGAGGGGCCGTCGTGCTCGGCCGCCGCCGTCCCGAAGTCGATCCGCAGCCTCCCCTTGTCCTCCGGCAGGGGTTCCATCGTGTCCGTGAGGCCGCCGGGCAGCTCGTCGGGCAGGTGGTGCACCCGGGTGCGGATGGCGGAGACGAGGCTGTTCATGGCCTCGTCCACGGCGGGCACCCCGCCGGGCGTGTCGGTGTGCGCGGACAGGTACTCCCCCGCCTTGACGCGGCCGCCCCACAGTCCGCCGTGCGCGTTGGCCACCACGACGCGCATCAGCTCACCCGTGCCCAGCGGTCGCATCAGCGCGCCCAGGTCCTGGGTGCACAGCAGCAGCCGGCTGCCGGGCAGCGCCTCGTTGGCGATGTCCTCGCCGCCCACGGTGACCAGGCTGCTCAGCGGCGGGCAGTCGCCCCGGCGGACCACGAAGTCGATGATCCCATTGCTGTAATGGGACACGGACCTGAGGGCGGGGACACCCGCGAAGGCCCCTTGGCACAGCGCTGTTATCCGGCCGTGGCCCTCCGGGGACCAGTGGGACTCCGTGAAGAGCTCGGTCTCCGGGTGCGGGGCTGTCGCCACCTGCGCTCACCTTCCGTCGGGGAACGCCCGGGCGAGGGCGCCTGGATCAGATGCCGGGCAGTTCCAGATCGATGTCGAAGTCCCTGGCCGGTGCGGTGGGGCCGGTGGCCCGGGAGGTGAGCCAGGCGTGGTGCGCCCCCACGCGCCGCCCGTCGGGGCGATGCCCCATGTCCAGGTCCCGCAAACGGCGCAGGGCGCTCTCGACGAGCCGGGTCGCCTCCCCGGGCCGCCCGGCCGTCGCGAGGGTGGCCGCGAGGGAGTTCTCCGCGGCGGACACCCAGGCGTGGCTGTCGCCGAGCCGGTCGGACAGGAGGTTCAGCGCGGCCCGGCCGATGGCCTCCGCGTCCTCGACGGCACCGGAGGCCCGCAGGTACACCGCGTGCCGGACCCCGGCCAGTGCGGCGTAGGGGTGCCAGGCGCCGAGGGTGCTCTCCAAAGCCCGGCCGCACAGGCGGGCCTCGTGTTCGGCCTCGTCGTGCTTGCCGAGTGCGTGCAGGTCGGCGGCGAGGCTGAAGCGGCAGCGCAGGGTGTCCAGATGGCCGGCGCCGAACCGGCCGGTGGATTCGGCGAGCACCCGCCGGTCCCGTTCGAGGGCCTTCTCGTAGCCGTAGACCCTCTCGTGGGGGCGGGCGGAGTTGTAGGTGATGCGCCGTTCGCTGACGGCCAGGCCGAGTTCGATGTTCAGCCGGGTGCCGGTGGCGATGTCGCCGTGCCGGTGCAGCCACTGCCGCAGCAGGTCCTGGGACTCCGCGTCGCGGCCCAGGGTCCGGTAGACCCAGGCGAGCAGGTCGGCGGACCGCCAGACGGCCGGGTCGTCCTCGCCGCCGACGGACTGGCGGTAGCGGAACCGGGCCAGGAGCCGGGCCAGGGCGTCGGGGGCGCGTCCGCTCAGGGCCTCCGTGAAGGCGAGATTGTGCTCGGCCTGCACGGTCGCGGCGTGCTGCGGCCCGAGCAGCAGCGTCAGGCCCTCCAGGACCGGCCGGGCCTGGAACAGCGCGTCGGAGAACCTGCCGAGGGAGCGCAGGTTGGCGCCGTAGGAGTCGGCGGACAGCAGGGTTCTCGGGTGCAGGGGGCCGAGCAGCCGGCGGTGGCCGCGCAGGGCCTGCTCGGACAGCCGGCGGGCCGGTTCGTAGGCACCGGTGAGGCGGTGGGCGCGGGCGGTGAAGTTGAGCAGGCGCAGGTACTCCGGTGACGGGTCGTCGTCGTCCGCCGGGGCCCAGGACGCCTGCGCGCGCTCGGAGATGTCGAGCAGGCGGGCGAGGTCGGCCGTCTCGCCGCGCTGACTGAGGGCGTTGAGGTGGCGCAGCAGGGAGCGCCGGACACGGGGGCGGTGGTCCTCCCACAGGCGCAGGGAGTACACCTCGCGGGCCCAGTCGGCGCTCAGGCCGCGGTTCTCGTCCGGGGTGTACTCGGCGAGGGTGCCGCGCAGCACCTGCTCGATGTGGGCGCGCTCGGCCGGATCCATGCCGGCGCGCAGGGCGTCCCGTACGGCGTGGTGCTGGCCGAGGGGCTGGTCGGGCCGGTCGAAGTCGACCTCCAGGAGCCCGACCCGGGACAGGGCCCACAGGGCGACGCTCACCATGTGTTCGTCGGGCATCCGCGTGTCGGCGGGGATCCGGCGGGCCGGCGCACCGTCCGCGCTGTCGTCACGGGCGAGCTCGGAGAGGATGCGCCGCGAGCGCAGCAGTTCCAGGCCCATGCCCCGGCCCGTGAGCAGGGAGGCGGCGTTCAGCAGCCAGCCCAGGGCGTCGCTCGTGCGGCTCTCCGCGCGCCAGGCGGCGGCGCCCGGGGTGTGCAGCACGGTCTGCCGCGCGACCCGCACCATGACGGACACCGGCGGGGCGGTGCCCTCCTGTTCGAGCAGGGCCTGCTGGGCGGTGCGGTACTCGGCGAGGAGGTACGCGACGGCGGCCCTGGCCGCGGCCTGGTCGCCCATGCTGTCGTCGCGCCGGTGGGCCGCGGCGCGCTCGGCGAGGCACAGGGCGGCGATGCGCAGGGCGAGCGGGACGAAGCCCAGGACCTGGCCGACCCGCTGGGCCTGTTCCTCGTCGATCTCGGCGAGCCGTTCGCCGAGGACGGCCCGGCATTCGGCCGGTGACATGGGCGGCAGGGAGAAGGCCGCCATGCCGGGCGTGGCCGGGGCGCCGCGGCTGGTGATCAGCACGTGCCCGCGGGAGTGCGGGGTGGGCAGCAACTCCTGCAGCCCGTCGGGGGAATCGGCGCCGTCGTAGACGAGCAGCCAGCTCTGGGTGTCGGTGCGGGAGAGGTGCTCGAACAGGGCCGGGGAGGCGCCGTCGCCGGTCGTGACCAGGTCGAGCCGGCCGGCGAGCCGGGTCAGACCGCGGCGGGCGCGCGGGATCTCCCAGGAGCGCACCCACCACACGACGTCGTAGGCGGAGCCGAAGCGGTGGCACAGTTCCCGGACGATCTCGCTCTTGCCCCAGCCGCTCGCGGCGTGCACGACCAGTGGGGTGCGGTCCCGGCCCGCCGCGCGCAGTTCCTCCAGGAGACCGCCGAGGACGTCGTCGCGGCCGACGAAGCCGCTGTAGCGGGGGGCCACGTTGGTGACGGCGGGCAGCCGGGGGAAGCGGGCACCCGGCGTGCCGTCCGTCGGGGGCGGTGCGCCGAGGCCGAGCCCGGCGTACAGCCGACGCACGGCCTCGTCCTCGTCGGTGCCGCGCAGGTCGATGCGCTCGTGGTGGGCGGCGCCCGGGTCGGGGAAGGGCTCGTCGGCCAGGACGATCCGGACGTCGGGGTGGGACAGCGCGGCGAGCTGGGCGAGGGCGGCGTGGTCCATGTCCGCCGGGGAGAGGAAGAGCAGGGCGGTGCCGGGGGCCGGCCGGTCACCGGAGTAGGCGTCCAGGGCGCGCAGTTCGGTGCGGATGCCGCCGCGCCGGAACTGGTCCTCCAGCCAGGCCGCCCAGGGCGCGTGGCGCTGGGAGTGGACGAGGGTGACCCGGCTCAGCGGCAGCGGACGCCGGTTGCGGAGCCAGTCGGCGAGCCGCTCGTAGTAGGGGCGCAGCCCCGTCACGGAGCCCTCCGGCTCGCTCTCCACGGCGAGTTGCCGGGCGTCGAGGTAGAGCGGGTGGTACGGGACCTCCAGGAAGGCGACCTCGGAGGTGCGGGCGGCCCGCATCAGGGGGCCGAACTTGCGGCGCACCCGTTCGCGCGCGCCGCGCAGCCGGTCGTGCGACTCGACGTTGCTCTTCAGGCCCAGGGCCAGCAGCCGCACGGGCCGGTCGGACCGGCCGCCGCTCAGCTGCTCGGCCAGGGCTGCGGCGCCGTCGATGGACCAGGCGGTCATGGCGAAGCAGAGCACGAGGGAGTCGGCCAGGGAGCCGAGTCTGCCCTCGCCCGGCGCGCCGATCGCGTCGGGCAGCGGGGCTTCGACGAGGACGTGATCGTAGGCGAGGGCCCGGGGGTCCGAGCCGAGGGCGAGGAGGGACGCGGCGTCCGGGCGGGCAGCGGAGTGGATGCGTCCGGGTTCCGGCTCGGGCAGCGGGGCGCCGCCCGGCGTGCCGGTCGCCCGGCCGTCCACGATCAGGACGCTGCGGTTGCCGGCGGCCAGCAGGTCCGCGACGTTGTGCACCGTCGTGCTGACGCCGAGGTTCTCCGCGGTGGAGCAGAAGAGGGCGAACCGTCCCGAGCGGTCGGCTGCGTGGATGTCGGGCATGGCCACTCCGCTTCGGACGGCAGGTGCTGGACGGTGGGGCACGACAGTCAGGGACGGTCAGTATAGGACGGGTTGCCCCTGATCAGACGGTTTCGCGTGAGGGTCGCGTCGGCGCGTGGGCCGGTCATTGGCTCTCGTTGTGGCCGGTGACGAACGGTTCGTCCGGGTCGCCGCCGGTGCGCAGCCGGCGCAGGGTCCGGCCCAGCGCGGAGGGCGGCAGCGCGGCGAGGTCGTCGAGCGGCACGCCGGTGAGGTCCAGCACGACGGACTCCAGTGCGGCCTCGTCCCGCTCGGCACCCGCTTCCTCGAGCTCTGCCATGGCCCATCCTCCGCGGTGCCCGACGGACCGCCGTCGTGGCGGCTCTCCACGCCCGGCGCCTGCGTGTCCCGGGACTCGGTGTCCAGTGTTGACGTCCCCACGGGGTGCCGCGGGAAAACGGCGACTTTCGGGCGGTGGCGGCCCGGACGACGGATTCTCGATGTTGACGGTCTGTCACCGGCCCCGAATACTGGGCCCAATGGCGTGGACCGGCCGGGCGGGCACGGGCCGGGCGGCATGCGAACCGGGGGGTGCGTATGAATCGGCTGCGCCATGCGGAGCCGCCGTGGCCGGTCGCGGCCGACGTCGTGGCCAGGGAGGCGGCCGGCTGGGTGCCCGCGCCGTTCCACTCCTTCGTCCTGAAGGTGCACAGCCGCTGCGACCTGGCCTGCCAGTACTGCTACATGTACCGTGCGCAGGACCGGAGTTGGCGTGAGCAGCCGCGCACCATGGCGCCGGACACGGTGGACCGCACGGCCGGGCGCATCGCCGAGCACCTCGCGGCCCACGGGGTGCGCGAGGCCGGTGTGGTGCTGCACGGGGGTGAGCCGCTGCTGGCGGGCGAGGCCGCTCTGGGGCGCGCCGCCTCGGTGCTGCGTGCCGCGGCCGGTCCCGGCGTACGGCTGCACCTCACGCTCCAGACCAACGGGGTGCGGCTTACCGAGCGCTGGCTCGACCTGTGCGCCGAGCACGGCATTCGCGTCTCGGTCAGCCTGGACGGGGACCGCGCGGCGCACGACCGGCACCGCCGTGGCGCGGACGGGCGCGGCAGCCACGCCCGCGTCGCCGACGCTGTGTGCCGGCTCGCCGAAGGCCCCCATCGCGAGCTGTTCGCGGGCCTGTTGTGCACCATCGACCTGCGCAACGACCCGGTGCGCTGTTACGAGCACCTGCTGACGTACCGCCCGCCCGCCGTGGACTTCCTGCTGCCGCAGGGCAATTGGCACACTCCCCCGCCCGGGCTGCGCCCCGGCACACCGTACGCGGACTGGCTGTGGCAGGTGTTCGAGCGGTGGTACGGGGCGGGGCGGCGGGAGACGCGGGTGCGGCTGCTCGAGGACATGATGGCGCTGCTGCTCGGCGGGGCCCCGGAGACGGAGGCGCTGGGCATGGCCCCGGTGCGGTACGCGGTGGTGGAGACGGACGGTTCGCTCGCCCAGGACGACACGCTGCGCACCGCGTACCACGGAGCCGCCCGGACGGGCCTGCACGTACGACGCGACTCCTTCGACGCGCTGCTGCGCCATCCGGGCGTCGCGGCCCGGCAGTGGGGCGTCGACGGCCTGTCAGCGCAGTGCCGTGGCTGCCGGCTGCGGCGGGTGTGCGGGGGCGGTCACTACGCCCACCGCTACCGCGCGGCCACCGGGTTCGCGAACCCCAGTGTCTACTGCGCGGACCTGGCCGCTCTGATCACACGGGTCAGGGGGCGGCTGGCCGCGGACCTGGACCGGCTGCGCACCGCCGCGGCGGAAGCGGTATGAGGGGGCCCGTGCCGCTGCGTGTGCCCGGCAGGCTGATCACCGCGCTCGCGACGGGCGGCGGCGGGGCCGAAGCTCTGCGCCTGCTGGCCCACGCCGAGTACAGCCGCCGGCTGGCCTGCGCCTTGGCGGTGACGCGGGCCGCCGGTGCGGCCGGCGGGGACGTGGCCGACGCGGCCGGGCGGGCGTGGGACCTGCTCGCGGCGGCCCATCGGGTCGATCCTGCGGCCGTGGCCGCGGTCCTGTCCCATCCCTCGGCGGGCACCGCGCTGACGGGCCTGCTGGCCCGGCTGGACCGGGTCGTCGAGGGCGGGGCCGGGATGGCGTGCGCGCCGCCGGTCCACTGGTTCAGCGCCCTGGCCGCGGCCGCCTCGGTCCGCGCGGGCGTGCCCTGCCGGGTGCGGTGGCCGATGACGACGGACCAGGTGTTCCTGCCCTCGCTCGGCGGGGCACGCTTCCCGGGCGCCCGGCCCGGCGGCCTGGCCGAGGTGGTGGTCGACACCGGGGGCGCGGCCCGGATCGGGGTGGCGGGGCGCGCTTCCCCGCCCGGCCCGGTCGAGGTGCCGCAGGCTCCCTCGGGGCCGTCGGGCCGGTGGCAGGCGGCCCACCGGCTCGCGGTGTCCGGCACCGGCGCACCACTGCTCCTGGACGACGCCGACCCGCTGCGCTTCCCCGGCGTCCCGGAACGGCCGCTGGGGCTGACCCCGGGCGACCTGCACCGGTGGGAGGCCACGGCACGGGAGTCCTGCCGTCTGCTGCGCGACCACCACCCCGGGACGTACGCCGAACTCGCCGCGGGTCCGCGCACGTTGGTCCCGGTCGACCGCCCGGGCAGCTTCAGCGGCAGCAGCGCGGAGGCGTTCGGCGCCATGGCACTGTCCCGGCCGCGCTCCGCGCGGGGCCTGGCGCTGTCCATGGCCCACGAGATGCAGCACGGCAAGTTCGCCGCGGTGCTGCATCTGTTCGACCTCTTCGAGCCGGACGGCGAGGAGCTCTACTACGCGCCCTGGCGCCCCGATCCGCGTCCCCTGCTCGGCCTCTTCCACGGGGCGTACGCACACCTGGGCGTGGCGGACTTCTGGAACCGGCGCCGGGACGTGGAGCAGAGTCCAGCGGAACTCGCCCTGGCCGAGGCTCAGTTCACCCGCTGGCGGACGGGCGCCCGGGAGGCCACTGAGGTCCTGCTGGCCTCCGGCCGCCTCACCGCCCTCGGGCAGCACTTCGCGCAGACGATGCTGAGCACGCTCGACGCCCTGTGCCGGCTCCCGGTCCCGGCCGAGTCCCGCCGCCGCGGCATGGCCCTGGCCGCGGAACACCGCGCGGAGTGGGTCCGCACGAACGGGGTGCCGGAGGCGCAGCTGATCTGATCCGACCGCACCGGACGGCCGAGAGAGCGCGACGGGTCTGCGAACGCGAACGGGTGGGTGGCAGATGCCACCCACCCGTTCGCGTCGGCGCGCCCGCAGTACTTCTCAGGACTGCGGACGGCTGCCGTGGTTCGCGCCGTTCTTGCGGCGGGCCTTCTTCTTGCGACGTCGCTTCGAGGACATCGGACCTCCTCTTTCCGGCTTTTCGGTCACCATCCACCGGATTGCCGCGTCCGGTGACTACAGAGCCACTTTCCAGCCGACGCGAAAGCAAACACAAACGATGCGGATGCACGCGGGTGGCCCATGTCACGGCCGCCGGAGCAGCAGCACTCTTCGCACACCTGAACGTGGACATACGCAAGGGCTGCCTTCGGATGCCTCCGAAAACAGCCCTGCCCTGCGACTCACACGAGTCGGGACGACAGGATTTGAACCTGCGACCCCTTGACCCCCAGTCAAGTGCGCTACCAAGCTGCGCCACGTCCCGATGCGTCTCACGTGGGTGGAACCGCGTGATCACGCAGGTCAACCCTACCGCATGGGGACCCGCTCCCCGACTCGCTCTCCGCCCCGCTCCCCGGCTCGCCCCTCGCCCCGCTCAGCGATTGGTCCCCCGGCCCGCGCCGCCGGGCGGTCCGGGCGCCGGGTCCACCCCGAGAGACCCACCGTCGAGACGGCCACGGCGAGAACGGCCCACCAGGGGAGCCCCGCCGTGGTGGCAAGGCCCGCGAATGCCGCGACGGCCAGGAGGGCCGTGACCACACCTCCGGTCAGTTCGGCTCCCCGGGCGGATCGCCGCCGCGTGTCGTCCACGTCCTGCTCCCCCTTCGCCCGCACACTCGCACGCCCCCGGCCATCGCAACCGCAGGGCATATGCCGCAAACAATACGCGAGTCGGCGGGAACTCCCGACCAGGGCATAGGGGTTGAGACGGACAACAGGGACGGGGCCGGTGCGGTAACGCCCGGCGTCAGCGGCAAGCCCCGCACGATCCGGAGCGACGAAGTGTCCGCCCGGCCCGGCCGGCACCCCACACCCTGTCGGGGCCGTTCCCCCGCCGACCAGGGCTAGGGTCGCCGCATGACGCACAGCTTCGTACTCCACGTCCCCGACGCCGAACTCGAACCCGAGCCCCTCGCCCCCGATCAGATCGTCTCCGGGACGCCCGAGGTGACCGGGAAGGTGGTCTGGGAGTCGGATGACGGCCGCCAGGTGCGGGGCGTCTGGCAGATCACGCCCGGCGTCGTCACCGACACCGAGGCCGACGAACTGTTCGTCGTGATCAGCGGGTCGGCGACGATCGAGGTCGAGGGCGGGCCGACGCTCACGGTGGGGCCGGGCGACATGGCCGTGCTGCGCGAGGGCGACCGCACGACGTGGACGGTGCACGAGACCCTGCGCAAGGCGTACGCGATCAACCTCTGAGCCAGGCTCTGTGCGGCACTTCCGCGCGATGGCCCCGAGCGTTCGGCGGTGAGGACACGCACTAGGGGTCATGCCTGTCCCCGTGCCCGATGCCGCTTTGCGTACGACCAGGTCACCGCGGTCATCAGGGCCGGGATGGCGAACAGCGGGGCGAAAGCGAACCCCCAGACGGTCTGTGCCGTACCGCTCGACATGTACGTCTTGCTCTCGACGGTGAAAGCGACAACGAGTTGCCACAGTGCCACCGAGACCAGGACGCCCGAGGCGGTCCAGGCCAGCGGGGCCAGGAGCCTGGGGTGCATCGGCCTCCACCGGTCGCTGACGAGCAGCAGCGGAAACAGAGCGGCCAGCTCGGTGAGGACGGAGAGGCCGACGACGTATGCGATGCCCCAGCCTGGGATGTCGAAGACGTCGCGCAGCACTTGATCGCTGTAGCCCACATAGACACCGGATGCCATGGCGATGCGCCACAGGCCGGACGGGACGGCGCACAGAGCGATGGCGTGGGCGGCGCGGCGAGCCCAGACAGGCGCGGAGGCGGGGAGGGAGGCGGTCGCTGTCGTCATGACAACATGCTGGCCCTGGGCGTGGCGGCAATGCCTCGTCCGCTACGGCGGACCATATCCGCCCTGCGGATGAGGGCGCACCCACTGAGGGGGACCTGAAGAGGGCGCAAGCGCCGGGCGAAGGAGCCCAGGACGCAGCCGCTGTCCTTGAGGCCCCGAGTGCCCCGGGCAGGTTGCCCGCCTTCGAACGACCGAGTACGGCAGCTGACGACGGACTCACAGCGGCGTCCGAGACACGCTCCAGGTGCGCGATCAGGGCACCGGCGCCGTCGTTCCCCGGATCTCCAGGGTGGGCGTGGCGAGTTGGACCCGGCCCGCGCCGTCCGCGCCCTCGAAGCGCTCCAGGAGGCAGCGGGCGGCGCGGCGGCCGATGTCATGGCTCGTGTTGTCGACCGTCGTGAGCCACACGTGCCGCAGGCGGGCGATGCTCGTGTTGTCGTAGCCGACGACGGACAGGTCGTGCGGGACGCGCAGACCCACTTCCCCCGCCGCCGAGAGCACGCCGATGGCGGCGATGTCGTTGACGGCGAAGACGGCCGTGGGCCGGTCGGGGCGGCCGAGCAGCCGGACGGTCGTGCGGTAGCCGCCCTCCTCGGTCATGTCGCTCGGCTCGACCACCATCCGGTCCGCAAGGCCGTGCCGGCGCATCGCCGCCTCGAAACTCCGGCGCCGCAGCTCGCCGACCGCGCCGTATCCCGCGATGTGCGCGATGCGGCGGTGCCCGAGGCCGATCAGGTGTTCGGCGGCCAGCAGGGCGCCCCGCTCGTCGTCGCCCGCCACGACGTCGACGCCCGGCGGCGCCGGTTCACGGGAGCCGGCCATCACGACCGGGATCCGCCCGGCCACGTCGCCGAGGGCCGCCGGGTCGGGCAGCGTGCCCACCACGACCAGGCCGTCGACGCGCAGGTCCAGCAGCGGGTCGGCCGGGTCCTGGCCGGTGCGGCGGTTGAGGCGGGCGTCGGCCAGCAGCATGCGCAGACCGTTGGCGTGCAGCAGGGAGTTGAGGCCGTCGAGGAGGTCCACGAACCAGGGGTTGCGCAGGTCGTTGAGGAGGACACCGATGGTGCGGGTGCGCTGTTCGCTGAGGCTGCGGGCGGCGGCGTTGGGCCGGTAGCCGAGCTCCCGGGCGGCCCGGAGCACGGCGTCCCGCTTCTCGGGGCGGACCTGGTCCGAGCCGCGCAGCGCGAGGGAGACCAGCGACTTGGAGACACCGGCCCGCTCGGCCACGTCCCGGATCGTCGGCGGTCTCATGAGATGGACCGTTCCATGAGGCGGCACGGCTTGTCAAAGGGTTGACAGCGTCGGCGAACCCCGCTCAGGGTGGCCTGGACAAGTTCTGGAACGGTCCAAAGGGGCTCTCATGGTGGACACGCTCGGCGTCGCCGTCATCGGATTCGGCTGGATGGGGCGGGTGCACACCCAGGCGTATGCGCGCGTGCGGCACCACTACCCTCAGCTGCCCCTCGTCCCGGAGCTGGTCACGGTCGCGGAGGAGGTCCCGGGCCGGGCGGAGGAGGCCGCCGCGCAGTTCGGGTTCGCCTCGACGACCCGGGACTGGCGCGAGGTGGCCGCCGACCCCCGGGTGCGGGCGGTCAGCATCACCGCGCCGAACTTCCTGCACCGCGAGATCGGCGTCGCCATGGCCGAGGCGGGCAAGCACATCTGGATCGAGAAGCCGGTGGGTCTGACCGCCGAGGACGCCGGCGCGGTCGCGGCCGCGGTCGCGAAGGCCGGTGTGCAGGGCACGGTGGGCTTCAACTACCGCAACGCGCCCGCCGTCGAGACGGCCCGCGAGCTGATCGCCACCGGGGAGATCGGCACGGTCACGCACGTGCGCATCCGGCTGTTCAGCGACTACGCGGCGCACCCCGAGGGCGCGCTGACGTGGCGCTACGAGCGAGAGCGGGGCGGCAGCGGGGTGCTGGGCGACCTGGCCTCGCACGGCGTGGACCTCGCCCGGCATCTGCTCGGCGACATCACGTCCCTGACGGCCGACACGGCGATCTTCCTCCCGGAGCGGGCCCGCCCGTCCGGCGCCACGGCCGGCCACAGCCGCGCCTCCGGCGGCGAAGTCGGCCCGGTCGAGAACGAGGACTACGTCGCTTGTCTGCTGCGCTTCGCCTCCGGGGCGCGCGGCGTCCTGGAGGCCTGCCGGGTGTCGGTCGGCGAGCAGAACAACTACGGCTTCGAGGTGCACGGCACGAAGGGCGCGGTGTTCTGGGACTTCCGCCGCATGAACGAGCTGGGGGTCAGCCGCGGTACGACGTACCAGGACCAGTCCGTCACCACGGTCTACGCCGGCCCCGGCGACGGGGAGTTCGCCGCGTTCCAGCCGGGCGCGGCGAACGCCATGGGGTACGACGACCTGAAGGTCGTCGAGGCGTACCGCTTCCTGCGGTCGGTCGCCGAGGGCACCCCGTACGGGGCGACGCTCGCGGATGCCGTGCACAGTGCGGCCGCGCTGGACGCCATGGCGCGCTCGGCGCAGAGCGGGACGTGGGCGGACGTGCCGGGGCGGGCCTGACTCCCGTCTCAGCCCGGGCTCTGGAGCCGTCGGCCCAGGGAGACCTTCACCGGGACGAGGACGAGCCACAGCCACATGATCCTCGGGCCCGCCACCAGGGCCAGGGGGACGCTGGCCAGGAAGACCACCACCGACGTGGCGCTGTCGAGCAGGTAGAGCGGGGTCGCCGCCTCGGACGGCGTGTCGTGGCGCAGCCAGGGCCGCTTCACGAGGACGGCGGCCACCATCAGATGGCAGGCACCCAGCGCCGCGACGGCGCCCGAGTACACGGCGACCGACACCGGCTGAGCTCCGTACTCGGCGAGCAGCCGGGTCGGGAAGGGCACCAGGGCCGCGACGCCGAGGCCCACCATCGAGATGCCGATCACCTGGCCGTCGATCTCGCGGACGTCCTGGAAGATCCGCCGGTGGTCCCGCCAGAAGCTCCCCAGCACCGCGACGCTCAGCGCGTAGGCCCCGAGGTCCGGGACCAGCTCGCCCAGGGCCCTGCGGTACGCGGCGGGATCGAGGTCCCGGGGCACGGAGAGGTCCAGGACGAGCAGGGTGATGGCGATGGCGAACACGCCGTCGACCAGGGTCACCAACCGCTCGGGGCCGCCGTCCGGGCGCGAGGTCCACATGGGTCCGACGGTAGGGGCGGGGCCGGGTCGCCTCCCGTACCCACGCCAGGCGTCGCCCACGGATCACACGGCCGCCTGCGGTGGCATGTTGTACGGCGTCACCACCTGGATGGCCGAGGGCAGGGTCGCTCCCGCCGGGGGCAGCGCGTCGTGGGCCCGCATGACCGTGTGGCAGGCCTCGCGTACGTCCTGGCGGAGGTCGTGGTGGAGCACGGCGGACAGGCGGTGCTCGCGCAGCAGGCGCGTGTTGTCGTGGTCGAGGTCGTGCGCGACGAACACCGCGCAGTCGCGGCCCAGGTCGTCGAAGGCCCGCAGCGTGGCGATGTTGCCGCCGCCGATCGAGTACACCGCGCGGATGTCCGGGTCGCGTTCGAGTGCGGCCCGGACGAGGTCGTACTGGGTGGTGTCCAGGCCCTGCCCCTCGGCGATCTCGACCAGTGTGCGCTCCGGGTGCCGGACGCGCATGGCGCTGCGGAATCCCATCTCGCGTTCCTCCTCGTTGCGGAAGAACCCGCTGCTGAGGCTGGTGAGGATGTTGCCCGGGCGCTCCCCCAGCCACTGGCCCATCAGGTACGCGGCCGTCGCGCCGGCCGCCCGGTCGTCTATCCCGACGTAGGCGAGGCGGGCGCTGGCGGGCAGGTCGGTCACCAGCGTCACGACCGGGACGCCGGCGGCTTCGAGCCGGCCGACCGCGGCGGTGACCTCGGGGACGTCCGGGGCCTTGAGGATCACGCCCTGCGAGCCGCGCCGGGCGATCCGGTCGAGGGTCCGCACCAGTTCCGCGGCCGGGCCGGTCTCGCGGAAGTGGAAGCGGGAGCGCAGCACCGCCGGACGCAGGGACGGCAGCTCGGCCTCCAGGGCCGCGCGGATCGCGGTGGTGAACCGCTCGGGCGCCTGCATCACGATGTCGACCATGAACGTCCGGCCGACCAGCCGCACCTGGGTGCGCTGCCGGTCGAGATCGGCGATGGCCTGGCGGACCTCCCGCGCGGTGCTCTCCCGCACCCCGCCCCTGCCGTTCAGCACCCGGTCGACGGTCGCCTCGCTCAGGCCCGCCTGCCGGGCGATCTCCCGGATCGGGAACGGGTGTCCCATACGCCGACTCCTTGAGGGGTTTTTGATGGCTCACTGCTGGTTGTTCGAGGGGTTTGTACTGACAAGAATGACAGGGCTGCGTCGCTCCGTGACCCCGAAGGGACGACGATGTCCTTCACTTCCGTACACCACCGTGCCTGGCTGTCCGAGCAGGAGTGCGATCTCGACGCGTTCCGCGATCTGGTCGAGCAGGCCACCGACCCCGCCGACTATCCGCACGCCTCCGCGGTCGAGCGCGACGTGCCCGTCTACGACTGCGGGCTGCTGGAAGGCGACCGGGTGGTCCAGGCCGAGCTGGTGCGGGCGCTCGCCGACGGGCCCGGCATCGTGGTCTTCCGCGGCGCCTTTCCCGACCCCCGGATCGTGGACCGGGCCACCGACGTCTTCGAGGCGCTGATCGCCGAGCAGCGCGCCTCGGGCGCGGCGGCCGGTGACCACTTCGCCGCGCCGGGGGCCAACGACCGGGTGTGGAACGCGCTGGAGAAGGCGGCCCTGTACGACCCGGAGGCGTTCGCCGACTACTACGCGAACGACACCCTGGCCCTGGTCGCCACCGCCTGGCTGGGCCCCGGCTACCAGGTCACCTCCCAGCTCAACGTGGTCAACCCGGGCGGTGCCGCGCAGACCGCGCACCGCGACTACCACCTGGGATTCCTGTCGAACGAGGCCGCCGCCGCCTATCCGGCGCACGTGCACCGCCTCTCCCCGGTGCTGACGCTGCAGGGCGCGGTCGCGCACTGCGACATGCCGGTGGAGTCGGGGCCGACGATGTACCTGCCGCATTCGCAGAAGTACGAGCCGGGCTACCTCGCCTGGCGGCTCCCGGAGTTCCGGGCGTACTTCGACGCGCACCAGGTGCAGCTGCCGCTCGCCAAGGGCGACGCCGTGTTCTTCAACCCGGCCCTCTTCCACGCGGCCGGCACCAACCGCTCGGTGGACATCCGGCGCATGGCCAACCTGCTGCAGATTTCGTCTGCGTTCGGCCGTGCGATGGAGACGGTGGACCGGGAGGCCGTGGCCAACGCGGTGTACCCCGTTCTCCTCGCGCGCAAGGCCGCGGGCGCCGACCAGGCGTGGCTGGAGCAGGTGATCGCGGCGAGTGCCGAGGGCTACCCCTTCCCCACCAACCTCGACGGCGACCCGCCGGTCGACGGCCTGGCCCCGCCCTCGCAGGCGGACCTGGTGCGCCGGGCCCTGCGCGAGGCGTGGACGCCGGAGGCGCTCCGGGCGGAGCTGCGGGCCGGTGCCGAACGGCGAGAGAGCTGAGGAACTCGATGGGACTTCTCGACGACAAGGTCGTCCTGGTCAACGGCGGCAGCCAGGGGGTCGGCGCGGCCATCGCCCGGGCCGCGGTCCGCGAAGGAGCGGTCGTGGCCGTCACCGGGCGGCGCCCCGAGCCGGGCGAGGCCCTGGTGGCGGAGCTGACCGCCGCGGGCGGCAAGGCGCTGTACGTCCGGGCCGACCTGTCGGACGCCGAGCAGGCGAAGGCCTCCGTGGCCCGGGTCGTTCAGACGTTCGGCCGCGTGGACTGCCTGGTGAACTCCGCCGGTCTGACGTCCCGGGGGACGCTGCTGGACACCACGCCCGAGCTGTTCGACCAGCACATCGGGATCAACCTCAAGGGCCCGTTCTTCGCGATGCAGGCGGCGGTGGCGGACATGGTGGGGCGTGAGGCACCCGGCACGATCGTCAACATCATCACGTCGTCGGCGCACGGCGGGCAGCCGTTCCTCGCGCCGTACGTCGCCGCCAAGGCCGGACTGATCGGGCTGACCCGCAACGCCGCGCACGCCCACCGCTGGGACCGGGTCCGGATCAACGGCCTGAACATCGGCTGGACGTCGACGGAGGGCGAGGACGCCACGCAGAAGGCGTTCCACGGGGCCGGGGACGACTGGCGTGAGGAGGCCGCCGCGAAGCTGCCGATGGGCAAGCTCGGCCAGCCGGACGAGATCGCCGACTTTGTTGTGTTCCTGCTGTCGGAGCGGTCCGGGGTGGTCACCGGGTCGGTCATCGACTGGGATCAGAACGTGTTGGGGGGACTCGACTGAGGATGTGCCGCGCACGGTCATCGGTCGTGTGCGGCGCCGTTGTGGCTGATCGCGCAGTTCCTCGCGCCCCCAAAAGCAAGGGCGCAGCACCACCCCCGTTTACCTCTAGGAGCAACACCCATGCGTATCGGAATCCTCGGCCTCGGCCGCATCGGCGCCTTCCACGCCGAGACCCTCTCCGGACTCGACGTCGTCGACTCCCTCGTCCTGACCGACCCGTTCGCGGACGCCGCCAAGGCCGCCGCCGAGCGGTTCGGGGCCGATGTCGTGGACTCGCCGGAGGCGCTGCTGGCCGCCGGTGTGGACGGCATCGTCGTCGCCGCCGCGACGGACGCCCACCCGGCGCTGATCCTGGCCGGGGTCGAGGCCGGCGTCCCCGTCTTCTGCGAGAAGCCCGTCGCCAGGACCATGGCCGAGGGGGTCGAGGTGCTCAAGGCCGTGGCCGGCCGGGACGTCCCGATCCAGATCGGCTACAACCGCCGTTTCGACACCGGGTTCGTCAACGCCCGCGCCGCCGTGCGCAGCGGTGAACTCGGGAAGCTGCACACGGTCCGCTCGACGACCCTGGACCCGGCGCCCCCGCCGGCCGCGTACGTCGCCGCCTCCGGGGGCATCTTCCGCGACTGCTCGGTGCACGACTTCGACATCATCCGCTGGGTGACGGGCCGTGAGGTACGGGAGGTGTACGCCGTCGGCGGTAACCGGGGCGCCGAATACATCAAGGAGGCCGGTGACGCCGACACCACCGGCGCGATCCTCACCCTCGACGACGGCACGATCGCGGTCGTGTCCAACTCCCGCCACAACGCCCGCGGTTATGACGTCCGCATGGAGATCCACGGCTTCGAGGACTCCATCGCGGTCGGCCTGGAGGACAAGCTGCCGCTGCGCTCGGTCGAGCCCGGGGTGACCTTCCCGGCGGGCACGCCGCACGACTTCTTCATGGACCGCTTCACCGAGGCCTACCGCGCCGAACTGACCGCCTTCACCGAGGTCGTGGCCGGCACCCGCCCCTCCCCCTGCACGATCGAGGACGCCCTGGAGGCGGGCTGGATCGCCGACGCGTGCACGCTGTCGCTGCACGAGCACCGCCACGTGACCATCGAGGAGGTACGCCAGGCATGAGCGGCAAGGGCCGGGAACCCCTGCGCATAGGTGTGCTGGGAGCCGCGCGGATCACCGAACGCTCCCTGATCGACCCGGCCCGGGCGACCGGCCACCGCCTCGTCGCGGTGGCCGCCCGCGACCGTGCCCGAGCCGAGTCGTTCGCCGCCGGGCACGGCGTGGAGCGGGTCGCGTCCTCGTACGCCGAGCTGATCGCCGACCCCGAGATCGACGTCGTCTACAACCCGCTCGCCAACGGCCTGCACGGGCCCTGGAATCTGGCCGCCCTCGCGGCCGGCAAGCACGTGCTGTCGGAGAAGCCGTCGGCGAGCAACGCCGCGGAGGCCGCGGAAGTGCGGCAGGCCGCAGGGAAGGCCGGGACGGTCTTCATGGAGGCCTTCCACTACCTCTTCCACCCCGTCACCCGGCGCCTCCACGAGCTGCTGGCCTCGGGTGAACTCGGCGAGTTGCGGCACGTCGAGGCCAGGGTCGCCATCGCAGCGCCGCCGGACACCGACCCGCGCTGGTCGCTGCCGCTGGCCGGCGGTGCCCTGATGGACCTCGGCTGCTACAGCCTGCACGCGCTGCGGATGCTCGCCCCCTGGGCGGGCGGCGCCCCACGCCTGGCCGCGGCCCGGGCCGGGGAGCGCGCGGGCGCGCCCGGCGTCGACGAGTGGCTGGACGCCGACCTGGAGTACCCCGGCGGCGCGACGGGCTCGGCCCGCTGCCACATGGCGTACGACGGCCTGGACATGAGCATCCGGATCGTCGGCTCCCGGGGCGAGGCGACGGCCCCGAACTTCGTCCTCCCGCACCTGGACGACCGCGTCGTGGTCCGCACCGCGGAGGGCGAGCGCACGGAGCTGCTGGGAACCCGCTCGTCGTACACCTACCAACTGGAGGCGTTCGCCGCCCGGGTCCGGGAGGCCGCGCCACTGCCGCTGGACGCGGACGACGCGGTGACGACGATGGAGTTCATCGACGCGTGTTACCGGACGGCGGGGTTCGAGCCCCGGCCGCGCACCCGGATCTGAGGCAGGCCGAAGAGGGCCCGGGGCGTGGCCCCGGGCCCTCTTCTCAGGAGTACAGCGCCGGCTTCTCCGCCAGCTCGATCTCCACCCGGCCGCCGTTCTCCAGCGCCCTGACGCCCGCCTCGCACACCGCCGCCGCGGCGTAGCCGTCCCAGGTGCTCGGGCCGGTGACCTCGCCGCGGCGGGTGGCGTCGACCCAGGTCTGGATCTGCTGGTCGTAGGCCGTCTCGAAGCGTTCGGTGAAGTCCTGGGCGATGGTGCCGCCCCAGCGGCCGGCCATGTTGGTGACCAGGGCGTGGCCGTCGCCGATGCGGGCCGTGCCGCGTTCGCAGACCACCTCGGCCTGGACCTGGTAGCCGAAGCCGCAGTTGACGAAGATCTCGACGTCGCTGAGGGCGCCGCCGTCGGTCTCGAAGACGACGAACTGGGGGTCTTGAAGGGCGTCCGGCGCGTTGGCCGACGGGGTGGGGCGCAGCACCGTGACGGCGGTGATCTCGTGGCCCAGCAGCCAGCGGGTCGCGTCGGCCTCGTGGGCGACGGAGTCGCTGATGAGCATGGAGCTGGTGAAGAAGGGCGGGCTGGCCGCGTTGCGGTGCCGGTTGTGCACCATGAGCGGGCGGCCCATCTGGCCCGTGGCCAGCAGGGCCTTCAGCTTCGCGTACTCGGGGTCGTAGCGGCGCATGAAGCCGACCTGGACCCGGCGGTGGCCGAGGCGCAGTTCGGCGTCGAGGACGCGCAGGGCGGAGGCCGCGTCAGGGGTGAGCGGCTTCTCGCACAGGACGGGCAGATCGTGCTCGAAGGCGGCGAGGAGGGCGGCTTCGTGGGCCGGGCCCGGGGAGGCGATCAGGACGGCGTCCACGTCGGACGCGGCCATCGCGGCGGCCGGATCGGTGTGCGCGGTGCAGCCGTCGACACGGGCGGCGACGGCCTTCGCGCGCTCCGCGTCGACGTCCACGACGGCGGCCACCCGTGCTCCGCTGGTGACGTCGTGGATACGGCGCACATGGTCGGCGCCCATCCTTCCGGTACCGATGACCGCGATTCCCAGCGGGGCAGGCTCCGTCATGGCCGTCCTTTCGGGTCGTCAGGCGCCGCAGGACCTCAGGAACTTGCGGGTGCGCACCGCGATCGGCAGCGGCTTGTCCGGCTCGCAGGGGTACATGTCCTGCTCGACGATGGCGAACAGGTCCACGCCCAGCTTCTGGGCGGCCGTGAGGACCGGACCCAACTCGGGGACGCCGGCCGGAGGTTCGCACATCACACCGCGCGCCACCGCGGGGCCGAACGGCATTTCGTTCTTCACCACGTCGGCGAGGATCTCCGGGTCGACCTGCTTGAGGTGGAGGTAGCCGATGCGCTCGCCGTAGGTCTCGATCAGCTTGACGCTGTCGCCGCCGCAGTAGGCGTAGTGCCCGGTGTCCAGGCAAAGGTTGACCGCGGCGGAATCGGTCGAGTCGAGGAACCGCTCGACGTGCTCCTCGGTGTCGATGTGGGTGTCGGCGTGCGGGTGGACGACGATGTCCAGGCCGTAGGTGTCCTTCACCTCGCGGCCGAGGCGCTCCATGCCCGTGGTGAGGTTGCGCCACTGCTCGGTGGTGAGCTCCGGCGCTTCCAGGATCTCGGCGGTCTTGTCGTCCCGCCAGAAGGACGGGATGACGACCAAGTGCTTGGCGTCCATGGCCTGGGTGAGGGCGGCGACCCGGCTGACCTGCTCCCAGGTGGAGTCCCACTCGGAGGGGCCGCGGTGCAGGCCGCAGAAGATGGTGCCGGCGGAGACCTTGAGGTTCCGCCTGGTCACCTCGTCGGTGAGCCGAGCCGGGTCGGTGGGCAGGTAGCCGTACGGGCCGAGTTCGATCCAGGAGTAGCCGGCCTCGGCGACCTCGTCGAGGAAGCGTTCCCAGGGCACCTGCTGGGGGTCGTCGGGGAACCAGACGCCCCAGGAGTCGGGGGCGGAGCCGACCCGGATGCGGTCGAGCGCGAGGGCCATGTCAGGACTTTCCTTCCGAAGAGGCGGCTACGGGTGCGGTGAGGTCTCCCTCTTCGGGGAGCTCTTCGACGTCGACGCCGTGGACCTGCGACAACTCGTGCTTGAGAGAAGCCAGTTCGGCGCCGCCGGCCATGTGGTTGGTCAGTTCCTCGAGGGAGACGTCGCTGCGGGAGGCGGACAGTTCCATGGTCCCGAGGCGCAGCACGCTGAAGTGGTCGCCGACCATGTAGGCGTGGTGCGGGTTGTGGGTGATGAAGATGACGCCCAGGCCCTTCTCGCGGGCGGCGGCGATGTACTTCAGCACCACACCGGACTGCTTGACGCCGAGGGCGGCGGTCGGCTCGTCCAGGATGAGGACGCGGGCGCCGAAGTAGACGGCGCGGGCGATGGCGACGCACTGGCGCTGGCCGCCGGAGAGCGTGCCGATGGGCTGCTCCAGGTCGTCCAGGACGATGCCCATGTTGCGCAGCTCTTCGTCCGCGGTCTTCTTCATCCGCTCGATGTCGAGACGGCGCAGCGGCCAGGGACCCTTGGTCATCTCGGAGCCGAGGAAGAAGTTGCGCCACACCGGCATCAGCGGGACGACGGCGAGGTCCTGGTAGACCGTGGCGATGCCCTTGTCGAGGGCCTCGCGCGGGGTGGAGAAGCGCACCGGTTCGCCGTCGACGAGGAACTCGCCCTCGGTGTGCTGGTGCAGCCCCGAGATGATCTTGATGAGGGTGGACTTGCCGGCGCCGTTGTCGCCGAGGACGCAGGTCACCTTGCCGGGGTGCACTTCGAGGCTCACCCCGTGCAGGGCGCGGACGTTGCCGTAGGACTTGCCGGCGCCGCGGAGTGCGACGAGGGGACGCTCGTCGGCGGGCGGGGTGTCCTTCAGGACGGCACCGTGGGTGCCCGTTTCTTTGCTGGTCATCGCGGTCACCTCCGGGTCGCCGTGCGCTGGACCCACAGATTGATGAGGACGGCGCCGAGGAGCATCACGCCGAGGAAGGCCTTGAACCAGTCGGGGTTCCAGCCGGCGTAGACGATGCCCTGCTGCACCATGCCGAACATGAAGGCGCCGAAGACCGTGCCGATCGCGGAGCCGTAGCCACCGGTCAGCAGGCAGCCGCCGATGACGGCCGCGGCGATGAAGATGAGCTCCTGGCCCACGCCCTCGCCGGACTGCACGGTGTTGAAGGAGAACAGCTGGTGCATGCCGACGAACCAGGCGCCGAAGCCGACCAGCATGAACAGTGAGATCTTGGTGAAGGTCACGGGGACGCCGACGGCCCGGGCGGAGTGCTTGTTGCCGCCGACGGCGAAGATCCAGTTGCCGTACTTGGTGCGCAGCAGCACCCAGGTGGCCAGGGCCGCGAAGACCAGCCACCACACCACGGTGATCTTCACGTTGACCCCGCCGACGGTGAAGGTCGAGGCGAAGAGCTTCTGCGCCTGGGTGAAGCCGTCCATGTCGCTGATGTCGTCGGTGGCGACGTTGCCGGTGATCAGCTTGGTGACCGCGAGGTTCACGCCTTGAAGGATCAGGAACGTGCCGAGGGTGACGAGGAAGCTCGGCAGCCCGGTCTTGACCAACAGCCAGCCGTTGAAGGCGCCGATCGCGAGCGACACGAGCAGGGCGACGATCACGCCGACCCAGACGTTCATGGTCAGCTGGTAGCTGAGCATCGACGCGGTCAGCGCCGAGGTGATCACGGCGACACCGGCCGAGAGGTCGAACTCCCCGCCGATCATCAGCAGGGCCACGGGGAGCGCCATGATCCCGATGGTCGACGACGAGTACAGGATGTTGGCCATGGAGCTGCCGTCCCGCACCGGCGGTGCCGCGAACAGGAAGAACACGAGCACGGCCACGGCACCGAGGAACACACCGACCTCGGGCCGGGCGAGCAGCCGCAGCGCCAGGGGGCGCTGCCGCATCCGGCCGTCGGTCTGCTTCGGGCCGGGGGCCGGCGGTGTGTCCACCGCCGGCTCAGCCTGCTGGGTCATGCTCATCACCGGGTGCCCTTCGCGGCGAACTCCCCGATCTTGTCGACGTTGGACTTGTCGACGAAAGCCGGGCCGGTCAGCACGGGCTGCTCACCGCCGCCGCTGTAGTTGCCGTTGTTCTTGTAGAGCCACAGACCGTCGACGGCCAGGTAGCCCTGCAGGTACGGCTGCTGGTCGACGGCGAACTGGATCGAGCCGACCTTGATGGCCTTGATCAGGTCCTTGTTGAGGTCGAAGGTGGCGATCTTGGCCTTGCTGTCGGCGTCCGCGACCGACTGCACCGCGGTCAGCGCGAAGGGGGCGCCGAGGGTCACCACGTAGTCGATGGACGGGTCCTGCTTCAGCTTGGCCGTGATCGTCGACTTCACGGACGGCATGTCGGTGCCGTTGACGTTCTGCGGGTCGACCTTGCCGTCGAAGGTCTTCGCGACGCCGTCGCAGCGCTGGGTGAGGCCCACGTTGCCCTGCTCCTGCATGACGCACAGGACCTTCTTGGCGCCGACCTCGTTGAGCTTCTTGCCGAAGGCCTCGCCCGCGACGGACTCGTCCTGGCCGAAGAACTCCAGCAGGTTGAGGTTCTTCCAGTCGCTCAGGCCGGAGTTGAGGCCGACGACGGGTATGCCGGACTTCTCGGCCTTGCCTATGACGCCCTTGAGGGCGTCCGGCTTGGCGAGGGTGACGGCGATGCCGTCGACCTTCTGGTCGATCGCGTTCTGGACCAGGTTGGCCTGGGTGCCCGCGTTCGGGTCGGCGGAGTAGACGAGCTTGATGTTGTCCTTGGCGGCCGCGGCCTCGGCGCCCTTGCGGACGGTGTCCCAGAAGGTGTCGCCGGGCGCCTGGTGGGTGACGAGGGCGACGGTCATGCGCGGCGTGGTCGCCTTGCCGGCCGAGGCGCCGGCGGCACCTTCCTCGGACTTCTTGCCTCCGGAACTGCTGGAGCAGCCGGCGAGGGTCAGGGCCGCTGCCGCGGCCACGGCGACGACGGGCGCGAGCCTGCGAGAGCGGGGGTGGGAAGAGCGGTCCATCTTTCCTGGCACCTCACTGTGCTACTGCGGGGAAAGGAAGGGATCACGAAGGGATCCGTGGTCCCGGAGCCTTACGGAGTCCGGATCATGATGCCGCAAGCGGACTGTCGTGATGCCACGGGATACAAGTCCCTGCCGCGCCCGCTGTCAATACTTTGTTAAGACATCATTTCACGAGCAGGTCCGAATGTAAGTACAAACTATTGACAGCGCCGCCCTCCGGGACCTACACCTGGGGGGCGGCAGGTCCCGTGGATCCACGCCCCACCGTGTCAGGGCGCCCCAGGACCCGCATCCCCAGCTTCCCGAGGAGGTCGCGCATGGCCGAGCCAGCCCAGTATTTCGATGTGATCACGATGGGCCGCATCGGGGTCGACCTCTACCCCCTGCAGACCGGCGTCCCCTTGGAGAAAGTGGAGACGTTCGGGAAGTTCCTGGGAGGTTCCGCGGCCAATGTGGCGGTCGCCGCCGCCCGCCTCGGACGCCGTACGGCGGTGATCACGCGCACCGGTGGCGACCCGTTCGGCACCTACCTGCACGAGGAGCTCAAGGGCTTCGGCGTCGACGACCGCTGGGTCACCCCGGTCGCGGCGTACCCGACGCCGGTCACGTTCTGCGAGATCTTCCCGCCCGACGACTTCCCGCTGTACTTCTACCGCCGCCCCAAGGCGCCGGACCTGGAGATCCACACCGACGAGCTGGACTTCTTCGCCATCCGCGGCGCCCGGATCTTCTGGATCACCGGCACCGGCCTCAGCGAGGAGCCGAGCCGCTCCGCCACGGTCGCCGCCCTCAAGGCACGCGACAAGTCGGGGATCACCGTCTTCGACCTCGACTGGCGCCCGATGTTCTGGCGCGACCCCGAGGAGGCCCGCCCGTACTACCGCGAGGCCCTGCGGCACGCCACGGTCGCGGTCGGCAACCTCGACGAGTGCGAGATCGCCACCGGCGTGCGCGAGCCGCAGGCCTGCGCGGACGCGCTGCTGGAGGCGGGTGTGGAGCTGGCCGTCGTCAAGCAGGGCCCCAAGGGCGTCCTGGCCGTGCACCGCGACGGCGCCCGGGCCGAGGTGCCGCCGGTGCCGGTCGAGGTGGTCAACGGCCTCGGCGCGGGCGACGCCTTCGGCGGTTCGCTCTGCCACGGTCTGCTCGCCGGCTGGGACCTGGAGCGGACCATGCGCCACGCCAACGCCGCCGGTGCCCTCGTCGCCTCCCGCCTCGCCTGCTCCTCCGCGATGCCCACCGAGTCCGAGGTCGCCGACCTCCTCGCCGGGGTGCCGTCGCCGAGCACGAGCCACTGAAACGGAGCCTTCCTTGAACATCGGCATCCCCGACCTCACGACGGTCAGAGCCCGCAACCCCGAGGCGGTCGCGGAAGCGGCCGCCCGCCGGGTGCGCCGCCCGCTGCTGGGCGCGAGCGGCCGGCTGATGATCGTGGCCGCCGACCACCCGGCCCGCGGCGCCCTCGGGGTCGGGAACCGGCGCCTGGCCATGGCCAACCGCGCGGACCTGCTGCAGCGGCTGTGCACCGCGCTGTCGCGGCCCGGCGTCGACGGGGTGCTCGCCACCGCCGACATCCTGGAGGACCTCCTGCTCCTCGGCGTCCTCGACGACAAGGTTGTCATGGGCTCCATGAACCGCGGCGGCCTGGCCGGGGCGTCCTTCGAGATGGACGACCGCTTCACCGGCCACCGCGCCGAGGACATCGCCCGGCTCCGCTTCGACGCGGGCAAGCTCCTGGTCCGCATCGACTACGACGACCCGGGCTCGCTGACCACGCTGGAGTCCACCGCGCGGGCGATCGACGCCATGGCGGCTCAGCGCCTCCCCCTCTTCGTCGAGCCGTTCATGTCCCGGCGGGTCGACGGCCGGGTCCGCAACGACCTGTCCGCCGAGGCCGTCACCCGGTCGATCGCCATCGCCTCGGGTCTGGGCGGCACCTCCGCCTACACCTGGCTGAAGCTGCCCGTCACCGACGACCCGGACGACATGGCCGAGGTCCTTGAGACCTCCACACTGCCCGTCGTCCTGCTCGGCGGCGAGGTCGGCGAGGACCAGGAGGGCGCCTACGAACGCTGGCGCAAGGCCCTGCGGCTGCCCACCGTCCAGGGCATGGTGGTCGGACGGTCGCTGCTCTACCCGGCCGGGGGCAGCGTGGAAGAAGCGGTCGACACGGCCGTCGGTCTGCTGTGATCCGGAGGATGCAATGACGTTCCACCTTCCCGCCGGCAAGGCCCTCGGCGGCCCCTACGCCGTCGACGTCACGCCCGAGAAGGCCGGCTGGGGCCACTCGAGCCTGCGCGTCCTGGAGCTGCCGCCGGGCGGCACGCACTCCTTCGACACCGGCGACAGCGAGTGGATCGTCGTCCCGCTCAGCGGCGGCTGCACGGTCGCCGCGGCGGACGACTTCGGCCAGGACACCTTCGAACTCCAGGGCCGTGCCGATGTGTTCAGCGGTGTCAGCGACTTCGCGTACGTGCCGCGCGACGCCCGCGCGACCGTGGCGTCCGCCGCGGGCGGCCGGTTCGCGCTGACCGGCGCGCGCTGCACCCGCCGGCTGCCCGCCCGCTACGGCCCCGCGTCCGAGGTGCCCGTGGAGCTGCGGGGCACCGGGAACTGCTCCCGGCAGGTCAACAACTTCGGCGCGGCCGGGGTCTTCGAGTGCGACAAGCTCATCGCGGTCGAGGTGATCACCCCGGGCGGCAACTGGTCGTCGTTCCCGCCGCACAAGCACGACGAGCACCGGCCCGGCGAGGAGTCCGTGCTGGAGGAGATCTACTACTTCGAGTTCGCCGGGCACGACGGAATCCCCGGCCTCGGCTACCAGCGTGTGTCCCCGTCCGGCCCGGGCCGGGACACCGACGTCCTGGCGGAAGTGCGCGACGGCGACGTCGTGCTCATCCCCGACGGCTGGCACGGCCCGTCGATGGCCACGCCCGGCCACCACATGTACTACCTCAACGTCATGGCGGGCCCGGAGGCCGAGCGCGCCTGGCTGATCTGCGACCACCCCGACCACGCCTGGGTCCGCGACACCTGGCCGGACCAGCCGGTCGACTCCCGGCTCCCCCTCTACACCGCCCCGGAGACCGCCGTATGAGCGCCCCCACCCGCCGACTGACGACCGCCCAGGCCCTGGTGCGGTTCCTGTCCGCCCAGTACACCGAGCGGGACGGCGTGCGCCGCCGGCTGATCGCCGGGACCTGGGGCATCTTCGGCCATGGCAACGTCGCCGGCGTCGGCCAGGCGCTCCTGGAGGTGGGCGAGGATGTCATGCCGTTCCACCAGGGCCGCAACGAGCAGTCCATGGTGCACGCGGCGGTCGGCTACGCCCGGCAGCTGAACCGCCTGTCCGCGCAGGCGGTGACGACCTCGATCGGCCCGGGCGCCACCAACCTGGTCACCGGCGCGGCCCTGGCGACGATCAACCGGCTGCCGGTGCTGCTCCTGCCCGGTGACTACTTCGCCTCGCACGCCCCCGACCCGCTGCTCCAGCAGCTGGAGCACCCGGTCGAGGCCGACGTGTCGGTCAACGACACGCTGCGCCCGGTGTCGAGGTACTTCGACCGGATCACCCGGCCCGAGGCGCTGATTCCCTCGGCGCTCCAGGCGATGCGGGTGCTGGCCGACCCGGCCGAGACCGGCGCCGTCACCCTCGCCCTGCCCCAGGACGTGCAGGCGGAGGCGTACGACTGGCCGGAGGAGTTCTTCGCCGAGCGGGTCTGGTACGTGCGGCGTCCCGCGCCGGACCCGGTGGAGCTGGCGGCCGCCGTCGAGGCGATCCGGTCGGCCGAGCGACCGCTGATCGTGGCGGGCGGCGGCGTGCACCACAGCGAGGCGGAAGCGGCGCTGAAGGCGTTCGTGGAGGACACCGGCATCCCCGTCGCCTCCACCCAGGCCGGCAAGGGCTCGCTGCGCCACGACCACCCCGCCGACCTCGGCGGCATCGGACACACCGGCACCGCGGTCAGCGACGCACTCGCCCGCACCGCCGACCTGGTGATCGGCGTCGGCACCCGCTACAGCGACTTCACCACCGCCTCGGGCACCCTCTTCCAGAACCCGGACGTGCGGTTCCTCAACCTCAACATCACCGGCTTCGACGCGCACAAGCTGGCCGCACGGACGCTGGTGTGCGACGCGCGGTCCGGCCTGGAGCGGCTGGCCGAGGGGCTGGCCGGGCACCGAGTGTCCGAGTCCTACGAGGCCGAGTACCGCGCCGGCAAGGAGCGCTGGGACGAGGTCGTCGAGGCCGCCTACCGCGCCGCCGACGAGAACGCGGTCCCGACCCAGACGCAGGTGCTCGGCGCACTGGACGCGGCCGTCGGCGACGACGACGTGGTGATCAACGCCGCCGGCTCGCTCCCCGGCGACCTGCACAAGCTGTGGCGCTCGCGCAGCCCGCGCCAGTACCACCTGGAGTACGGCTACTCCTGCATGGGCTACGAGATCCCGGCCGGCATCGGCGTCCAGCAGGCCGCCCCGGGCGCCCCGGTATGGGCGCTGGTCGGTGACGGCACCTACCTGATGATGCCGACGGAGATCGTCACCGCCGTCCAGGAGCGACTGCCCCTCAACATCGTCCTGATCCAGAACCACGGCTACGCCTCCATCGGCGGCCTGTCGCAGGAGACGGGCGGCGAGCGGTTCGGCACCGCCTACCGCTTCCGGGCCGCCGACGGCACCTTCACCGGCGCCCCGCTGCCCGTCGACCTCGCCGCCAACGCGGCCAGCCTCGGCATGGACGTGCTGCGCGCCAAGACGGTGCGCGAGCTGCGCGAGGCCCTGGCCGCGGCCCGGGCCTCCGACCGCCCGACGTGTGTGTACGTCGAGACCGACCCGGCCCCCACCGCTCCCCCGGCCGAGGCCTGGTGGGACGTGCCGGTGGCCGAGACCGCCACCCGGGAGGCCGCCGTCGAGGCCCGTGAGCGCTACGACAGCCACGTGGTGGACCGCCGCCGCCACCTCTGAACTCCCCCTGAACCCACGCTCCACGAAAGGCCCTTGCGCACCATGAAGACCCTCACCCACTGGATCGACGGCAAGCCCGTCGAGGGCGCCTCCGGCCGGTTCGGCCCCGTCTACAACCCGGCGACCGGCGCCCAGGAGAAGCAGGTCGCCTTCGCGTCCGTCGACGAGGTCGACGCCGCGGTCGCCTCCGCCAAGGCCGCCTTCGCGAGCTGGGGCGAGTCCTCCCTGGCCAAGCGCACGGCGATCCTGTTCAAGTACCGCGAGCTGCTCGACACCCACCGCGACGAGATCGCCGAGCTCATCACCGCCGAGCACGGCAAGGTGCACTCCGACGCGCTCGGCGAGGTCGCGCGCGGCATGGAGATCGTGGAGCTGGCGTGCGGGATCTCCGTCCAGCTCAAGGGCGAGCTGTCCACCCAGGTCTCCACCCGCGTGGACGTGGCCTCGATCCGCCAGCCGCTGGGGGTGGTCGCGGGCATCACTCCGTTCAACTTCCCGGCGATGGTGCCGATGTGGATGTTCCCGCTGGCGATCGCATGCGGCAACACCTTCGTGCTGAAGCCGTCGGAGAAGGACCCGTCGGCCTCCCTGCGGCTGGCCGAGCTGGCCACCGAGGCGGGTCTGCCGGAGGGCGTCCTGAACATCGTGCAGGGCGACAAGACGGCCGTGGACCGGCTCCTGGAGCACCCGGACATCGAGGCGGTGTCCTTCGTCGGCTCGACGCCGATCGCCAAGTACATCCAGCTGAAGGCGGTCGAGCACGGCAAACGGGTGCAGGCCCTGGGCGGCGCCAAGAACCACATGCTGGTGCTGCCCGACGCCGACCTGGAACTCGCCGCGGACCAGGCGATCAACGCCGCGTACGGCTCGGCGGGCGAGCGCTGCATGGCCGTGTCGGTGGTCGTGGCCGTCGGTGACATCGGTGACGAGCTGGTCGGCAAGATCGCCGAGCGCGCGAAGAACCTGAGGATCGGCCCCGGTAACGACCCGGCGTCCGAGATGGGCCCGCTCATCACCCGCGAGCACCGCGACAAGGTGGCGTCGTACGTGGCGTCTACCGCGGAGCAGGGCGCCGAGGTCGTGGTGGACGGCACGGGCTTCTCGGTCGACGGCCACGAGAACGGCTTCTTCCTCGGCGTCTCCCTGCTGGACCGGGTGCCGCTGACGGCGGACGCGTACCGGGACGAGATCTTCGGCCCGGTGCTGGCGGTCGTCCGCACGGAGACCTACGAAGAGGCCATCCAGCTGATCAACTCCTCACGCTGGGGCAACGGCACCGCGATCTTCACCCGGGACGGCGGCGCGGCCCGCCGCTTCCAGCTGGAGGTCAAGGCGGGCATGGTCGGCGTCAACGTGCCGATCCCGGTCCCCGTCGGTTACCACTCCTTCGGCGGCTGGAAGGACTCCCTCTTCGGCGACCTGCACGTCTACGGCAACGACGGCATCGCCTTCTATACCCAGGGCAAGGTCATCACCACCCGCTGGCCCGACCCCTCGGACGGCGGCATCAACCTCGGCTTCCCGAGCAACTCCTGACACCCGTAAGGGGGTTCATCCATGGCGAAGTCCTGTGACCGGGCCCGCACCACGGCCGCCCCGGCGCTCGGCGCGCTGGACTTCGCCCTGGACCGGGGCAGCCCCGTACCGCTCTACCACCAGCTCGCGCAACAGCTGGAGGCGGCGATCGAGCGCGGGGTCCTCGCCCCGGGGAACCTGCTGGGCAACGAGGTGGACCTGTCGGTCCGCCTCGGCCTGTCCCGCCCCACCGTCCGCCAGGCCATCCAGTCCCTCGTCGACAAGGGGCTGCTGGTCCGGCGGCGCGGCGTGGGCACACAGGTGGTGCACAGCCAGGTCAGGCGCCCGCTGGAACTGAGCAGCCTCTACGACGACCTGGAGGCTGCCGGGCAGGGGCCGACGACCGAGGTCGTGCGCAACGAGGTCGTCCCGGCCGCCTGCGACGTGGCCGCCGCCCTCGGTGTGCCCGAGGGTGGCGAGGTGACCGTCCTGGACCGGCTGCGCCGCACCCACGGCCGGCCGGTGGCGCTGCTGCGCAACTACCTGCCGGCGTCCCTGCTGGACCTCGACAGCGCCCGTCTGGAGTCGACCGGCCTGTACCGCGTGATGCGCGCGGCGGGCATCACCCTGCACAGCGCCCGCCAGACCGTCGGCGCCCGCGCGGCCACGGCGGACGAGGCGTCCCGCCTGGACGAGGCGGAGGGGGCGGCGCTGCTCACGATGCAGCGCACGGCGTACGACGACACCGGGCGCCCGGTCGAGTACGGAACGCACACCTACCGGGCTTCGCACTATTCGTTCGACTTCCAGTTGCTGGTGCGGCCGTAGGCGGTGGCCCGCCCTGCTCGGCACTTCACGAGCGGCTCCGCCTCCGCAGCATCCGGCTGAACGGCGTGTCCGGCCGCTCCAGGCGCTCGCCGTCCAGCGTGATGTCGACGACCTCGTTGAAGAAGGCGACGCGCCCCCGGATCACCGACACGGCGGGCAGCGGCTCGGGATAGGTCCACACGAGGTTGGGCGGCACATCGGCCCCGCCGCGCCAGGACCAGTAGGAGGCGGTGCCCTTGTAGGGGCATCCGGTGTGGTGGTCGGTGGCGTCGAACAGGTCGAGGCGGACGTCCTCGCGGGGGAGGTAGTACCGGGTGGGCAGGGACGTCTCGAAGAGCAGGACGGGAGCGTGGCTGTCGGCGACGACCTGCCCGTCGATCTCGACCCGCACGTGCCGGCTGCTCGGCAGCGCGTCGACGCGCTTGTGCGGGTCACGGGGGTGGATGAAGATCTCCTCGTCCTCCTCGTACCAGTGGTCGAGGCCCGTGTCGGTGCGCAGGAACCATTCGAAGGCGATGTGGCCTGCCAGGTCGTCGACGGGGAACGTCCAGGCCGCGTTCTCGCGCACCTCGCCGTCGGCGTCGAGGTCGTAGAAGACCCGGGAGCCGGTGTGGGTGCCGATGGGCGGGCTCCCGGCCGGGCGGAGGAGGTCGGTCCGGACGTCCTCCTCCGGGAAGGCGTATTGCGGCACGGGCAGGTGGGGCTCCCAGACGAGCACCGGGTGCCGGCTGTCGACGACGGTGATGTCGCCCTTGCGGCCGCGCACCCAGCGCTCGCTGGGCTCCCACATGAGGCCTTCCGGGGTGGTCCTGATCGAGCGGGCGGCGGGGTGGGCCGGGTGGGTGGTCATGGCCGGTGCTCCTTCCGGAGGTCCGGATGCCGTTCCCCTCCACGGTCCCACGGTGTCAGTGCGCCGCGTCCAGCCGGGCGCGCTGCTCCGGGGTCAGCTCCAGGTCCACCGCGGCCAGGTTCTCCTCGAGCTGGGCGACCGAGGAGACCCCGGCCAGCGGCACGACGGGCAGGTCGCCACCGATCTGCCAGGCCAGCACGACCTGGTTGACGGTCGCACCCGTCTCCCGGGCCACGTCCCGCAGCACCGCGAGCCGGGCGGGGGTGCCGGGGTGGTCGAACTCGGCGGGCATGCGTTCGGGGCGGGCGTAGGCGCCCCTGAGCAGCGGCGAGTACGCGACCAGGGCCAGGCCGGGCTCGGCCCTCAGGTAGCCGATCAGGTCAGGGCCGGCGTAACCGAGGCTGCCGTCCGGAAAGAGGCCGCCTGGGACGTCGGCGCGGGGGCGCAGGTGGGTGTGGGCGTACTGGAGGACCTCGTAGCCGGGAAGTCCGGCGGCGGCGGCGAGGGCCCGGGCCCGTTCCACGCGCCACACGGCGTGGTTGCTCGCGCCGAGCAGTCCGACGGTGCCCTCGGCGACGAGGGCGGCGAAGCCCTCGACGGTTTCCTGTGGCTCGACGGTGTGGTCCTCGATGTGCGCGTACAGCAGATCGATGGTGGCGATGCCGAGCCGCTCGCGGCTGCGGTCGGCGGACTCGCGGATCACCTTCGCGGACAGGCCCTCGGGGTTGTCGACGTATCCGGTGCCGGGGGCCAGGGGGCGGGCGCCGAGCTTGGTCGCGATGACGATCTCGTCGCCTACGCCACGGCTGCGCCGCCAGCGGCCGAGGAGTTCCTCGCTCTGGCCGCCCTGGCCTCCGTCGACCCAGAAGGCGTAGTTGTCGGACGTGTCGATGAAGTTCCCGCCGGCTTCGACGTAGCGGTCGAGCAGGGCGAAGGACGTCGCCTCGTCCGTCACCGAGCCGAACAGCATCGCGCCGAGCGCGAGGACACTCACCTCGCGGCGGGTCGTGGGGTTCGTGCCGATCGCGCGGTACCTCATGGGTGTCGCTCCCTCCGGTGCTCCGGGTCTCGGGCACGCAGGGGAGTCTTCAGCTTGGAGTGCTCTTGAGGTCAAGGGCGTACGCACCACGGATGTGCACGACAAAAAGGTCCCGCAGGCATCGGCCTGCGGGACCCTTCGCACCGTCGGGACGACAGGATTTGAACCTGCGACCCCTTGACCCCCAGTCAAGTGCGCTACCAAGCTGCGCCACGTCCCGGTGCGCGCCACCCGCGGTGAGCCGCGTGATCGCGCGAACAGCACCTTACCCCACACCCCTGGCCGCGCCGAAAACGGGCCGGGCGGGACAATCGGCCTATGGGCAGCACAGGAGAGACCGGCTCGGGCCGGCCGGGCGACACACGGGACCGCGACGGTGAGGGGCGGGCGCGCAACGCCCGGCCCCGGGACGGACTCGGACGGCCCCTGCCGTACGGCGCGGACGGTGTGCCCCGGCAGCCCGAGGGCGTCGTCCGCACCCCCGAGGAGACCGTCGCGGAAGCGCAGCGGCTGCTGGACGAGGGCAAGCCGTTCCACGCGCACGAGGTCTTCGAGGACGCGTGGAAGTCGGGGCCCGAGCAGGAGCGCGAGCTGTGGCGCGCGCTCGCCCAGCTCGCCGTGGGGCTCACGCACGCCGCCCGGGGGAATCTGACCGGCGGGGCCCGGCTTCTGCGTCGCGGGGCGGGAGCCTCCGAGGCCTGGGCGTCCGAGGCTGGGCAGACCCTGCCGCACGGGATCGACGTCGCCGGCGTCGCCGCGTGGGCGCGGGAGCTGGCCGGGGAGGTCGAGCGGAACGGCCGGGCGGTGGACGCGGGGGCGCGGGCGCCCCGGCTGCGGGGTGGGGCGCCCGCGAGCTGACCCGCCCGCCGGGAGGGCTGAACCCGGACCGCGGTGACGGGCACGAGGCTGTCCCGGGCCCGGGGGAACGAGGCTGTCCCGGGCCCGGGGGAACGAGGCTGTCCCGGGCCCGGGGGAACGAGGCAACGAGGCAACGAGGCAACGAGGCACTGTCCCGTGGCTCGAGTGACGAGGCGCTCTCCCCGGGCTCAGGGACGACGCGCTCCCGGGCCCGGGCGACGGCGCCCTGCCCCCTTTCTCCCGGGCGCCGCCGCGCTGTCCCCCGGCCCTGGCCGCCGGCAGGGTGACCGCGGTGCAAGGGCCGTCGAACCGGTGCGGCAGACTCGGGGCGTGCGAAAGATTCATGTCATCGGTATCGGCGCGGGCGACCCCGACCAGCTCACCCTCCAGGCGGTCAGGGCGCTACGGAGCACGGATGTGTTCTTCATCCTGGAGAAGGGCGAGGTGAAGGCGGACCTCACCGGGCTCCGCCGGGACATGCTCGACGCGCACGTGCCCGAGGGGACGTACCGCGTCGTCGAGGCGCGTGACCCGGAGCGGGACCGGAGCGCCGGCGGCGCGGCCTACTCCCCCGCCGTCGGGGACTGGCGCACCGCCCGCGCCGACATCTACGAGCGGCTGATCGCCGAGGAGCTCGGCGAGGAGCAGACCGGCGCGTTCCTGGTGTGGGGCGACCCGTCGCTGTACGACAGCACGCTGGGGATCCTGGAGGAGGTGCTGGAGCGAGGCGCCGTGACGTTCGAGTACGACGTCGTGCCCGGCATCAGCAGCGTCTCCGCGCTCGTCGCCCGCCACCGCACGGGCCTCAACCGCGTCGCCCGCCCGGTGCAGATCACCACCGGCCGGCGACTGGCGGAGGGCTTCCCGGAGGGCGTGGACGACGTGGTGGTCATGCTCGACGCCCACCAGACCTTCCGGCAGTACGCGCGGGAGGACGTCGACATCTACTGGGGCGCCTACATCGGCACCCCGGACGAGATCCTCGTCTCCGGCCCGATCGCCGAGGCCGCCCCGCGCATCGAGCGGTTGCGGGCCGAGGCCCGTGAGCGCAAGGGCTGGATCATGGACACGTATCTGCTGCGCCGGCATTCCCGCGACTGACGGGACCGGCGGGACTGAGGGGCCCATCACCGGGCACCCGTGCGGACGTTCTGGCATGCGCACGTAGCCCACAGGTGTGAAGGTGACGAGGTGACCGTCGTGGAGGAAACCGCCCTGCCCGCCTCCCAGCCGCCGGTGCTGGACGCCCGTCGCCGCAACGTCGTCTTCGTGACGATCATGCTCGGGATGCTGCTCGCGGCCCTCGACCAGACCATCGTCGGCACCGCGCTGCCGACCATCGTGTCGGACCTGGGCGGGGCGGACCACATGTCGTGGGTGGTCACGTCGTACCTCCTCGCGGAGACCGTCGCGACCGTGCTGGTCGGCAAGTTCGGAGACCTGTTCGGCCGCAAGGTGGTCTTCCAGGTCTCGGCGGTCGTGTTCATCACGGGCTCGTTCCTGTGCGGGCTGGCGACGAACATGTCGCTGCTGATCGCCTGGCGGGCGATGCAGGGCATCGGCGCGGGCGGGCTGATGGTCACCTCGATGGCGCTGATCGCCGATGTGATCCCGCTGCGCGAGCGGGGCAAGTACCAGGGCGCGATCGGCGCGGTGTTCGGGGTGGCGACCGTCATCGGGCCGCTGCTGGGCGGGCTGTTCACCGACCATCTGACGTGGCGCTGGGCGTTCTACGTGAATGTGCCGATCGCGATCGTGGTCGTGATGGCGGCGGCCAGGACCATTCCGGTGGTGAAGTCTCTCTCCCGGCCGGTCATCGACTACCTGGGCATCGCGCTCGTGGCGGTGGGCGCCAGCGCCCTGATCCTGGCGACGAGTTGGGGCGGCAACGAGTACGCGTGGGACTCGTGGGTGATCATCGGGCTGTTCGTGGGCGGTGTGGTCGCGCTCGGCCTGTTCTGCCGGGTGGAGACGCGGGCGCGCGAACCGATGCTGCCCATGCGGCTGTTCGCCAACCCGGTGTTCACGGTCTGCTCGGTGCTGAGCTTCATCGTCGGCTTCGCGATGCTCGGCGCGATGACGTACCTGCCGACGTATCTCCAGTACGTCGACGGCGACTCGGCCACGATCTCCGGTGTGCGGACGCTGCCGATGGTGGCGGGGCTGCTCATCGCGTCGGTCTTCAGCGGCACCGTGGTCAGCAGGACAGGGCGGTACCGGATCTTCCCGATCGTCGGCGCGCTGGTGATGGGCGTCGGCCTGTTCCTGATGTCCCTCATGGGGCCGGACACCGGCTCGTGGCTGGAGTCCCTGTACATGTTCGTGCTGGGCAGTGGCATCGGCCTGTGCATGCAGGTGCTGACGATCGCGGTGCAGAACACCGTCGACTACGCCGACCTGGGCACCGCGACCTCCGGCGTGACCTTCTTCCGTACGCTCGGCAGCTCGTTCGGCACGGCCGTGTTCGGCACGATCTACACCAACGCGCTGGCGCCCAACCTCCGCGACGGGGTGGCGCAGGCGGCGCGGACCGGTGAGCTGGACCCGGCCACGCTCAGCCGTGCGGCGACCAGTCCGGAAGGCGTGCACGAGCTGCCGTCGGCCGCGGCCGCACCCATCGTCGACGCCTACGCCGACACGCTCCAGACCGTGTTCCTGTGGACGGTGCCGGTCGCCGCGCTGGGCTTCCTGGTCGCCCTGTTCCTCAAGCAGGTCCGGCTGCGCGACACCGCGCGGACGGGCTCGACCGACATGGGCGAGGGGTTCGGCTCGCCGAGCGGCGCGGATTCCCGGCGGGTGCTGGAGGCCGCCGTCGGCAAGATCATCGGCCGTACCGATCTGGACACCGCGCGGCGGATCGTCCTGGAGTCCGACACCCGGCTCGACGTGGCCGGGGCGTGGGCGGTGATGCAGGTCGAGCTGTTCACCCGCATGGTCGGACACGCGAGCCTCGGGCTGATCGCCGCGCGGCGCCGGCTGCCTCCGGAGGTGCTGCTGCCGGTCTTCGAGCGGATGGTCGAGGAAGGGTTCCTGACCCGCGCCGGTTCCCTGCTGTCCCACACCGAGGCGGGCGCCCGCGAGGCGGCGGTCCTCACGCGGGCCTGGGCCGACTGGCTGGAGGACCGGCTGGGGCGGGACATCGGCCGCCCCTCGGACAGCGACCTGCGCGTGGCGGTCGACGCGATCGCGAAACGGCTGCTGGTGGAGGATCTGAGCCACGGGCTGCCGCGCAGTGCGGAGAAGTCCCTCACGGCCGGCTCGGTGTGAGGGCCGCGGAATCCGGCCGAAGCCCGACGGCCGGTTCACTGTGCCAGCTCTAGCCGAGCCCCAGCCGTCGCAGCACGCCGTCCACGTCGGATACGGCCGTCACACCGTCCGGCAGCGGCGGCCGCCTTACGACCACGACCGGCAGCCCGAAGTCCCGGGCCGCCGTCAGTTTGGCCGCCGTGGCCGCTCCCCCGCTGTCCTTGGTCACCAGGACGTCGATGCGGTGCTCGCGCAGCAGGGCTGTCTCGCCGGGCACGGTGAACGGGCCCCGGGCGAGGAGCACATGGGTGTCGGGGGGCATCGGCGGCTCGGGGGGATCCACCGACCGCACGACGAACTGGAGTCGCGTCAGGTGGGCGAAGGAGGCCAGGCCGAGGCGCCCGGTGGTCAGGAACACCCGGCGGCCGAGGCGCGGGAGCAGGTCCGCGGCGGCGTCCAGTGAGGGGACCGGGTGCCAGTGGTCCCCGGGGCCGGACCGCCATCCGGGGCGGCGGAGCACCACGGCGGTGACGCCGGTCTCGGTGGCGGCGCGGGCGGCGTTGGCGGTGATCGACTCGGCGAAGGGGTGTGTGGCGTCGACGAGCGCGTCCACGCTCTCGTCCCGCAGCCAGCCGGCCAGTCCCCGGGCCCCGCCGAAGCCCCCGACGCGCACCTCCCCGTCGAGCGCGCCCGGCGCGGCGACGCGGCCCGCGAGGGAGGTCGTGACGCGGACGCCGGGGCGGGTGGACAGCGCCGCGGCCAGGGCACGGGCCTCGGTCGTGCCGCCGAGGATCAGGACGTGAGGGGACACGGCGTCGAGCGTACGAGGTCCGGTGCGGCGGGCGCGGGACGGGTACTGGCGTGGGACGCCGGCGGGACGGCGCGGGACGGGGAACGGCGGGCGACGGCGGCGGGCGACGGCGGGGGACGGGCCCCGGCGGGCGACGGCGGGGCACGGCGGCGGCACCGGCGGGCGACGGCGCGAGACGGACACCGGCGGGCGACGTCGGCGGGACGGCGCGGGACGGGCACTGGCGGAGGACGGCGGCCGCGCAGCGGGCGACGGCGCGAGACAGGCACCGGCGCAGGACGGCGGCCGAGCGGCGAGCCCGGCCAGCCGCCCGGAAGCGGGGCAGGTGTCGACCGGCGGGGTCGGCCCCCGGTCGCTATCGTCCTGGCATGGAGTCCGTGCGTGCCGTGCTCATCGACATCGACGGGGTGCTCACCGTCTCGTGGCGGCCGTTGCCCGGGGCCGTCGAGGCGTTGCGGGAGATCCGGGAGGCCGGGCTCGGCGTCCTGCTGGTCACCAACACCACCTCCCGTACCCGGGCGTCGATCGCCCAGGCGCTGGCGGAGGCGGGCTTCCCGGTTTCCGCCGAGGACATCCTCACGGCGCCCGCCGCGACCGCCGCGTACCTGGCCGAGCACTGCCCGGGCGCCCGGTGCGCGCTGCTGAACAGCGGCGACATCGCGGAGGACCTGGACGGTGTCACCGTCGTCGAGGCGGGCGACACCGGCAGCGTGCCGGATGTCGTGCTGGTCGGCGGCGCTGGTCCCGAGTTCGGCTATGCGGCGCTGGACCGGGCCTTCGGGCATCTGCAGCGCGGGGCCCGGCTGGTCGCGATGCACCGCAACCTGTACTGGCGTACGGCCGAGGGGCTGCGGCTGGACTCCGGGGCGTTCCTGGCCGGGCTGGAGGGGGCGGCACGGGTGGAGGCCGAGATCACCGGCAAGCCGGCGCGGGCGTTCTTCGATGCGGCGCTCGCGCGGCTGGGCGTCGGCGCCGACGAGGCGGTGATGGTCGGAGACGACGTCGAGTCCGACGTGTTGGCGGCGCAGCGGGCCGGGGTCACCGGGGTGCTCGTACGGACCGGGAAGTTCCAGGAGGAGACGCTGCGGGCCGCCGACGGCAGGCCCGACCACGTGATCGGCTCCTTCGCGGACCTTCCGGCGCTGTTGCGGGAGTCGGCGCGGCAGTAGCGTGCGGGAGTCAGCGCAGCAACAGCTGGAGACCGCCCACGATCGTCGCCGCGATGACGAGCTGCTCGAACAGCCGCTGGTTGATCCGGTGCACGGCCCACTTGCCGAGCAGCGCCCCGGGCACGACGAACGCCACGAGCGCCAGGTCGAGGAGGAGCGAGCGGCCGTCGATCAGGCCGAGGCCCGCGCTGAAGGGCAGCTTGGAGACGTTGACGATCAGGAAGAAGAAGGCCGAGGTGCCGAGGAAGCCGAGCTTGCGGAAGCCCGCGGAGAGCAGGTACATCGACATCACGGGCCCGCCCGCGTTGGCGACCATGGTGGTGAAGCCGCCGAGGACACCGTAGGAGCGGGCCTTGAGCCGGCCCGAGCGGGTGGTGACCGACTCCGGTTCCTCCTCCCTGTCTGCCGTGCGCCGGCGCCAGACCGTGACCGCCGCCATCAGCAGCAGGATCGCGCCGATCGAGGTCCGCACGATCGCGTCGTCGGCCCAGAGGAGGAACACCGTGCCGACGACGACGCCCGCGGCGACCGCCGGGAACAGCCGCCACAGCGTGGGCCAGTGGGCGTGCCGCCGGTAGGTGGCGACGGCCAGGAGGTCGCCGGCGATCAGGATGGGCAGCAGCACGCCGGTGGAGGCGCGGGCGGGCAGCACCGCCGCGAAGACGGCGAGGCTGACCGTGTTGGCCCCGCTCACGGCGGTCTTCGAGAAGCCGACGAGCAGGGCCGCGAAGGCGAGGGCGGCGAACTCCCAGCCGGTGATGTGCCAGAGCGTCATGGTGTTCATGCGAACACTGATGCTATGTGCAACGAACCGGTGCTCGTAAGCGCTGTCTCGCCTGGTGGGCGCCGCCCGGAGTGCTAAGGCCGCTCGACGAGGACCGCGCTGCCCTGGCCCACCCCGACGCACATCGTGGCGAGGCCCCGTCCCGCCCCCGTACGCCGCATCCGGTGCAGCAGCGTCGTCAGGATGCGGGCTCCGGAGCAGCCCAGGGGGTGACCCAGCGCGATGGCGCCGCCGCTCGGGTTGACCAGCTCCGGGTCGATGCCGAGCTGGTCCACGCAGGCCAGGGCCTGGGCGGCGAAGGCCTCGTTGAACTCGGCCTCCTCCAGGTCGCCGACGCTCCAGCCGGTACGGGCCAGCGCCTTGCGGGTGGCGGGGACGGGGCCGATGCCCATGACGTCGGGGTGGACACCGGCGGAGGCGCCGGCGACGTAGCGGCCCAGGGACGTAAGGCCCAGATCGTTCAGGGCGTCCTCGCTGACGAGGAGGAGGCCGGCGGCGCCGTCGTTCATCGGTGAGGCGTTGCCCGCGGTGACCGTGCCGCCGTCGCGGAAGACCGGCTTGAGCCGGGACAGCTTCTCGTACGAGGTGTCCTCGCGGACGCACTCGTCGGTGTCGACGACGACCCCGTCGGGGCGCTCCACGGGCAGGAGTTCGTCGTCGAAGTGGCCGTTCTTGCGGGCCAGGGCGGCGCGCTGGTGGCTGCGCAGGGCGAAGTCGTCCTGGCGCTCGCGCGGGATGCCGTACCGCGCGGCGACCTCCTCGGCCGTCTCGCCCATGGCCAGCAGGCCGTGCAGCTCGCGCATGGCCGGGTTGACCAGGCGCCAGCCGAGGCGGGTGTCGACGGTCTCGATGCGGTGCGGCAGGGCCTCGTCGGGGCGGGGCAGGACGAAGGGGGCGCGGCTCATCGACTCGGAGCCGCCCGCGATCACGACGTCGGCCTCGCCGGCGGCGATGGTGCGGGCGGCCGTGGTCACGGCTTCCAGACCCGACGCGCAGAGCCGGTTGACGGTGGCGCCGGGCACGGAGTCGGGGAGGCCGGCGAGGAGCGCGGCCATGCGGGCGACGTTGCGGTTGTCCTCGCCCGCCTGGTTGGCGGCGCCCCAGTAGACGTCGTCGATCCGGGCCGGGTCCAGCGCGGGCACGCCGGTGACCAGGGCGCGGACCACGGTCGCGGCGAGGTCGTCGGGGCGGATGGAGGAGAGGGATCCCCGCAGCTTGCCGATGGGGGTGCGGCGGGCGGCCGCGAAATGGACGGGACGCACGAAAGGCTCCTCACGCCGCGCATCAACGCGCATTAATTAGCACTGCTAGTTTCGGACTATAGACCCTCGGTCCACCCCCTGTGAAGATTCTGCGCCTCCCACGGTGTCCCGCAGTCGTATCGCAGGTCAGGTGATGCTCACGGGCCGAGTTTGCCCCAGAGCGTCCGGGGCACCCGCGCGTTCATGGAGTGGTTGCGCAGCGCCGCCTGCGTGGGCGAGGACCCCGAGCTGTTCTTTCCCGTCGGCACCGCCGGCCCCGCCCTGCGCGACGTGAGCGCCGCGAAGCGGGTCTGTGCGCGCTGCCCCGTGACCGACCAGTGCCTGCACTTCGCGCTGAGCAGCGGCCAGGCCGCGGGCGTGTGGGGCGGCACCGGCGAGGACGAGCGCGACGCACTGCTCCGGACGACCAGGAACGACGCGAGAAGGAGAAGCGCCCTATGACGACTGTGAGGAGCACCCTGCCCGACGACGCCCGGAAGGTCGCCTGCGAGGCACTCCAGGACACCTTGGTGGATCTGCTCGGGCTCTCGCTGGTCGGGAAGCAGGCGCACTGGAACATCGTCGGACCGCGGTTCCGCTCCATCCACCTCCAGCTCGACGAGGTGGTCACGGCGACCCGGGACTTCGCCGACACGGTCGCGGAGCGGTCCGCGGCGCTCGGCGTCCCGCCGGACGGCCGGCCGGAGACCGTCGCCAAGGACTTCACCCTGCCCGCCCCGCAGGAGGGCTGGGTACGCGACTCGGACGCCGTGCGGGTGATGGTTGAGGCGCTGCAGGACGCGGTCGCCCGGCTGCGCGAGCGCATCGACGCGACCGAGAAGGCGGACCCGGTCACCCAGGACCTGCTGATCAGCATCACCGCGGAGCTGGAGAAGCAGCGGTGGATGTTCGACGCCGAGAACTTCCCCCGCTGACCCGCGGGCGGACCGGCGCAGAACACCCACGTACGGAAAGGGGCAGGCGATGACCGACGCCCTCGAACTCGACGCGCTGTGGGAGGACTTCCACCGCGTGGTGAACATGACCTCGCAGGAACTCGCGGCATGGCTGCGGGTCCGCGACGCCGACGAGGCCACCGAGCCGCTGCCGGACCAGGCGGGCCCGGCCACCGGGCAGCACGTCCTGGCCATCCTCCAGAAGCGGCGCACCGATCTGACCGAGGACGACCTGCACGTGATGCGGAAGGTCGTGGACAAGGTCACCGACGAGGTGGACCTCGAGAACGAGCCCGAGCCCGAGGTGACGGCCGAGGACACTCGTCGCCGGCACCGGCTGATGACCGTCGGGCACGATCCGCTGAAGGGGTAGACCGTGGACCGCCCCGCGCGCGTCGTGCGGGAACTCGTCGACGTGCACGGCCGGACGTACGCCGAGGAGGCGGGCATCGCGCTGAAGGACACGCCCCAGCCGCTGTACCGGCTGCTGGTGCTGTCCCAGCTGCTCAGTGCCCGCATCCGCGGTTCGATCGCGCTGGCCACCGCCCGTGCGCTGCACGAGGCGGGGCTGCGCGATCCGCGGCGTATGGCGCGGGCCTCCTGGCGGGAACGGGTCGACGCGCTGGGCCGGGGCGGTTACCGGCGCTACGACGAGCGTACGTCCACCCAGCTCGGCGACGCCGCCGAGCTGCTGTCCGAACGGTGGGGCGGCGACCTGCGGCGGCTGCGCCGGGAGGCGGACGGCGAGGTCCCCGAACTACGCCGCCTCCTCCAGGAGTTCCCCGGAATCGGGCCTGCGGGTGCCGACATCTTTCTGCGCGAGGCACAGGGAGTCTGGCCGGAGGCGGCCCCCTACCTGGACGCCAAGGCCCTCCAGGGCGCCGAGCGGCTGAACCTGCCCGGGGATCCGGAGCGCATCACCGAACTGGCCGGGGACACCGACCCGGCCGTCCTCGCCGCCGCGCTGGTGCGGGCGGCGATGGACAAGGAGGTGGCGCAGGACACACTGCGCCGCGCCGGCTGACCGGCCACCTCGGAGCAGCCGCGCTCCTTCCGGCCAGGCCGCCGGCTCACCCGAGCAACCAGCCCCCGTCCACCGTCAGTTCGACGGCGTTGACCGACCGGTTGCGCAGCAGGAAGTCCACCGCGTCCACCACGTCCGCCATCGCGGCGAGCCGCCCCGTGGGTGTTTCGGTGCGCAGGGCGGCGAGCACTTTCTCCGGTTTGGCCTGCCAGTAGGGGCTGTCGCCCACGACACCGGGATGCACGGCGTTGACCCGGACGGGAGCGAGCTCGACGGCGAGGGAGTTCATCAGGCCCCGCACGCCCGCGTTGACCGTCGCCACCGTCGTCGCGCCCGGGTAGGGGCGTTCCTTGGCCTGGCCGCCGAACAGCACGATGGCGCTGTCGTCGTGCAGGCGGCCGCGCAGCGTGTGCACGACCTCCGTGTACCCGACGAGTTTGAGCGTGACCAGGCGCAGGGCGGCGTCGATGTCGTAGTCGGTCACCTTGTTGTCGTCCCGGGAGACGCCCGCGATCACCAGATGGTCGACGCGCCCCATACCGGCCAGGGCCGCCGCGATCTCCAGTGGCCGCGCCAGGTCGAGGGCGAGTCCGCGGGCGCCGACCTCCTTGGCGACCGCTTCGGCCCGCTGGGTGTCGCGGCCGGTGAGAACCACGTCGTCTCCGTTTCCGGCGCGCGACCGGGCGAACTCGAGCCCGATCCCGGACGTGCCGCCGACGACGAGCACACTGCTCATGACTTCTCCTCCAGTGCCGCGCGCAGGTAGTCCCAGTCCCGCGTGAACCGGTACGAGTGCCGTGACGGCGGTTGCGGCGCCTGTGTCTCCAGCCAGCGCAGCGAGCCGTGCCCGGCGTTGACGAACCCGTGCACGCATCCGGCGCCCGCCCAGGCCACATCGCCGGGCTGCAGCCGGTGCCGTTCGCCGTCGAGGGTGGCCTCCGCGACGCCCTCCAGGATCAGATAGGTCTCCTCGAAGGGGTGGTCGTGGGTGCCGATGACCCCGTCGGACGCGTACTGCACCATGAACATGGTGGAGGCGACCGCGCCCAGATCGCCGTCGATCATCATCTTCACCGTGATCCCGCTGTAGACCAGCAGCGCGGTCCGCATGCTCGCCGTGACGGCCAGCAGGTCCTGGGACTGCCTGCCGGGATCCATCAGGCCGGGCTCGAACCGGCCGAAGCGGCGGGTGCGCGGGTCGCGCACGTCCACCCGGACCGGATCGCGCGCGGGCAGGTCCGGCACGGCCTGGGTGTCGTGCCCGTAGCGGGCGCGCGGCACCGGGGCCAGCATGTCCGCCCAGCGCCCGCCGGTGCCCCCGGCCCCGCGCCAGGCGTGCGGGACGCCGGTCGGCAGCAGGCCGTAGTCGCCCTTCTCCAGCAGGTACGAACCCTCGGGCAGGTCGAGGATCACGGCCCCGTCGAGGAGGTGGAAGCTCTCCTCGTAGGAGTGCACATGAGCCGGCACCCGGCCGTCGGGGCGCAGTTCGCACAGCCCGAAACCGGTGTGGACGCTGCCGTCGTCCTCGCCGACCAGTGCCCGACGCCGGTGCCCGTGGCCGTCGAAGGGCGGTTCGGGCGGGTCGGCGGCGTGGCGCACCAGGTGATTCGTCATGCCGGAGCCTTCGCCGCCTTGGCCGCCTTCGCCGCGAGGAGCCGGTCGCGGGACTCGTCGACGAGCCGCAGGGCGCGGGCGAAGTCGCCGAGGAGCCGGCCGTCGCGCTTGTGGATCACGCCGCCGACGAGGACGGTGTCCACGTTGGAGACGTCGGCGCACAGCGTCACCGCGGCCACCGCGTCGTGCACCGGGGCGACGTTGGGAGCGGTGGCGTCGATCGCGACGATGTCGGCGCGCTTGCCGGGGGTCAGGGAGCCGGTGCGGTCCTCGAGGCCGGCGACGCGGGCGCCGTTGACGGTGGCGATCTCCAGCATCTGACGCACTGTCAGCATGGTGCTGGGCACGGGCATGTTGGCCTGCCAGCAGTCGGCGTTGACGCGGGCGCGTTCGGCCGCGAAGGCCGCGCGGATCTGGGTGAACATGTCGCCGGGCACGGTGGTGACGACGTCGATGCTGAGCGCGGGCCGCAGACCGTACTCGACGGCCTGCATCACGGGCGGCCAGCCGTGCCCCATCTGGAGCTCCACCTGCGGCGCGACCGAGATCATGCCGCCGCTGTCGGCGACCATCTGCCACTCCTCCCCGCTGAGGTGGCAGCTGTGGACGTAGGTGGTGTCCGGGCCGAGCAGCCCCAGGGCGTGGAGCTGCTTCACCATGCCGAAGCGGCCGGCGAGGCGCCCCATGGCCACGTGCACGGTGATCGGCAGGCCCAGCTCGCGCGCCATGGCCCACTCGGCGGTGACGACCTCGTCGAGGCAGAAACCGGGGCCGCGGGTGGCGAGGCCCATGGTCAGCAGACCGTCGTCGGACGCGAAGTGCGTCGACCGGATCCGCCGTACGTCGTCCGCGGGGATGGCGACCCTGCTCTCGAACCAGTACTCGGCGAGGGAGGTGTTGGCACTGCCGTACGCGTACTGCGCCCGGATGCCGGATTCCCTCAGGCCCTGGATCGCCGCGTCCGGGTGCTCGGGGGTGTTGTTGATGTGCGACCAGTCGACGAGGGTGGTGATGCCGGCGTTGAGGCACTCCAGCGCGCCCGCGAGATTGCCGGCGTACACGTCCTCCGGGGTGTACAGGGGGGCGAAGGTGTCGAGGATGTCGACGAAGTAGTCGTCGAGGGTGGCGTCGGGGGCGACGCCCCGGATGGGGGCCTCCCAGGTGTGGCGGTGGGTATCGACGAAGCCGGGGATCACGATGTGGCCGCTCATGTCGAGGACGTCGGCGTCGGCGCTGATCTCGGGTTCGACGGCCGCGATCCTGCCGTCCTCGACGAGGACGTCCCCCTGGGGCAGGTCCCCGATGCCCGGGTCCATCGAGATCACGTGACCGGAGCGCAGCAGTGTCCTGGTGGTCATCGCGCTTCCTCCCAAGGGTGTTCGGTGCGGGTGTGCGGCTCAGTACGCGGCGAGCCGGCGCACCTCCGTGACGATCTTGTCGACGGTGGGGATGACCTGCTCCTCCAGCGCGTCCGCGAACGGCAGCGGGACGCACTCCCCCGCCACCCGCCGCACCGGCGCGTCCAGCAGGCCGAATCCCTCGTCGGCGACGACCGAGACGACGGTGGCGCCCCAGCCGCCCTGGTACGGGTTCTCCTCGACGGTGACGAGCCGGGAGGTCTTGCGCAGCGAGGCGAGGACGGTCGCGGCGTCCAGCGGGACGAGGCAGCGCAGGTCGACCACTTCGGCCTCGATGCCCTCCCCGGCCAGGACGTCGGCGGCCTTCAGGGCCAAGGGGACCATGGCGGCGAGCGCGACGAGCGTGATGTCACCGCCCTCGCGGACGACCGCCGCCCGGCCCAGCTCGACGACGTGATCGGGCAGGGGCGGTGGGCCCTTGGTCGCGAGCAGCCCCTTGTGCTCGAAGAAGACCACCGGGTCGTCGCTGCGGATCGCCGCTGCCAGCATGCCGATGACGTCGGCGGGTGTCGCCGGCGCCGCGACCTTGAGCCCGGGGACGGTCAGGGTCCAGTTCTCGGTGGCCTGGGAGTGCTGCGCGCCGAAGCCGAGTCCGCCGCCGTTGGCGGTGCGCACGACGAGGGGCACGGTCACCTGGCCGCCGGTCATGTAGCGGACCTTGGGGATCTCGTTGGCGAGGTAGTCCCAGCAGCAGGCCAGGAAGTCGGAGAACATGATCTCCACGACGGGCCGCATCCCGGTCATGGCGGCGCCCATCGCCGCGCCCACGATGGCCTGTTCGGAGATGGGCGTGTCCCACACGCGCTCAGGCCCGAACTCCTCCAGCAGCCCCGTGGTCGTCTTGAACACCCCTCCGGCGGCGCCGATGTCCTCCCCGAGGCACACCACCGACGCGTCCCGCCGCATCTCGCGGGCGATGCCCTCGGCGACCGCGTCCCGGTAGGTGATCACGTCCGCCATGCGGCACCTCCGTCCGCCCACACGTCGGTCAGTGCCTCACGAGGATCGGGCGGAGGCGCGGCCTTCGCCGCCTCCACGGCCCGCTCCACCACGGCCCGGGCCCGCCCGTCGACCCCGGCGACCGTCTCCGCGCCCACCCCGAGCTCGGCCAGGCGCCCCCGCGCGAGGTCCAACGGGTCGTGCTTGAGCCAGCGTTCGACCTCCTCGGCCGGGCGATAGGCAGCCGGGTCGGCGCGACTGTGCCCGAAGTGGCGGTAGGTCTCGGCCTCCAGCACGGCGGGCCCGTCTCCGGCCCGGGCCCGCAGTGCGAGCCGCACCACCGCCTCCTCGACCGCCACGACGTCGTTGCCGTCGACGACCTCGCCCGGGATGCCGTGGGCGGGGGCCCGGTCCGCGGCGGGGCGGGGCACGGCCGTGACGTCGGCGATCGGCGTGTACTCCATGTAGAGGTTGTTCTCGCACACGAACAGCACCGGCAGTTTCCAGACGGCGGCCAGGTTGAGCGACTCGTGGAAGGCACCGATGTTGGTCGCGCCGTCACCGAAGAAGGCGACCGCGAGCTGCTCGGTACCCCGCAGCCGGGCCGACCAGGCGGCACCCACCGCCATCGGCAGATGGGCGCCGACGATGGCGTACGAGCCGAGCATGCCGGTGGCCGCCTTCGTCAGGTGCATGGAACCGCCCTTGGCCCGGCACAGCCCGGTCGCCCGGCTCATCAGCTCGGCGAGGCACTCCTCGGGGGTGGCGCCCCGGGCGAGGGCGTGGTGGTGGCCCCTATAGGTGGCGAACACATAGTCGTCCGGGCGCAGGGCGGCGCTCGCGCCCACGGCGATCGCCTCCTGCCCGGCGGCGAGGTGGGTGGTGCCCTTCACCAGCCCCTGCAGGAACAGGTCGTGGGCGGCCTTCTCCGTCCGGCGGATGACGTTCATCCGCTCGTACCGGTCGAGGAGCGCGGTGGCGTCCATCAGCGGTCCCCGTGGCTCGTCCGCCGACGGTCCGCGGTGTGCGCGGGTGAGCGCTCCCCGGTGTCCGCACGTGAGCGGTGCCCGGTGTCCGCGCGCGAGCCCTGCCCGGTGTCCGCGTGTGCGCGCTCCCCGGTGTCCGCCCGCTCGCGGTCCCCCGTGTTGAGGTGGGACTGCGCCTCGCGCCGGGTGTTCAGTTCGCCGCCCACCGTCCAGTACTTGCGCCCGGCCACCAGTAGTTCCTCGGCGGGGAACTTGGTGATGACCTCGCAGCCCCGAGCGGTGACGACCAGTTCCTCCTCGATCCGGGCGGCGGACCAGCCGTCGGCGGCCGGCCAGTACGTCTCCAGGGCGAACACCATGCCCTCTTCGAGGACTTCGGGGTGGTCGAGGGAGACCAGACGGCTGAAGATCGGCTTCTCCCAGATCGACAGGCCGACGCCGTGGCCGTACTGGAGGGCGAAGGCGGCGGTCTCGTCGGCGAAGCCGAACTCCTCGGCGCGCGGCCAGAGCCGCACGATGTCGGCGGTGGTGGCGCCCGGCCGGACCAGGGCGATCGCCTCGTCCATGTACGCCCGGCAGCGCACGTACGCGTCCCGCTGCGCCCGCGACGCGCTGCCCACGGCGAACGTGCGGTAGTAGCAGGTGCGGTAGCCGAGGTGGCTGTGCAGGATGTCGAAGAAGGCGGGGTCGCCGGGGCGGACCAGACGGTCGCTGTAGACGTGCGGATGCGGTGAACAGCGTTCGCCCGAGATGGCGTTGACCCCTTCGACGTACTCGCTGCCCAGGTCGTACAGCACCTTGCTGACCACGCCGACGCACTCGTTCTCGCGCACCCCCGGGCGCAGGTACCCGTACAGCTCCTCGTAGGCCGCGTCGACCATGGCGCAGGCCTGGGTGAGCAGGGCGATCTCGTCGCCGGTCTTGATACGGCGGGCCTCCAGGAACACCTGCTGCCCGTCGACGACGTCGATGCCCTCGGCGCGCAGCGCGGCGAGGACCGGCATCTCGGCGACATCGACGCCCAGGGGCTCGCCCGCGAGCCCGTGGCCGCGCAGCTCGGCGGCGATCTTGGCCGCCACGTCCTCGGCGATCCCGGCGTCCGGGTGGAAGGCGCCGCGCAGGGTGGAGATGCCGGCCCGGGCGCCGGTGGGCGGTCCGCCCTCGCCGTCGCTGTAGTCCAGCCAGGGGTTGTAGAGCTGATGGTGGCGGGCGGCGGAGCCGAAGTCCCAGACGACCGGTTCGCCGTCGCGCACCAGCAGGGCGAAGCGGATCAGTTTGTCCATCGCCCAGGTGCCGATGTGGGTGGCCGTCATGTACCTGATGTTGGCGAAGTCGAAGCTGAGCACCGCGCCGAGCTCGGAGCGGTTCAGGGATTCGCGCAGCCGGGCCAGCCGCTGTCCCCGCAGCCGGTCCAGGTCGATGCGCTCTTCCCAGTCGACGGCGTTGGGGCCGTATGTGCGGATCGCCATGGCGACCACCCCCACTTCGGAGTGAACGCCCGTGTGCGATGGGTGTCAAGCGTCACTGAACATCGCCGGAAACGAACCAGACGCCCACCGCCGGTACCTCTCCATCGTTGCGGTAACGGTGGGGGGTCGTCGACTCGAAGCAGACGGAATCGCCCGGCCGCAACGTGTACTGCTCGAAGGCGAGGGTGAGGATCAGCTCGCCGGAGGTCAGATAGCCGTACTCGGTGCCGGGGTGCCGCATCAGCGCTCCCGAGCCGGAGGACGAGCCGCCGGGCCGGTACGTCACCAGCAGGAAGTCGGTCTGCGCGCCCGGGACCCGCCCGAGCCGCTCCCACACCACCCCCGAGTCCAGCTCCAGCGTCTCGCGACCGCCCGCGGCGACCAGCGGCCCGATCCGCCGCCCCGGCTCGGCGGCGAAGGCCGCGAGGGCGAGTGGCACGGTGGCGGGGGGCACGGCGGGCGGAACCGCCCCGGCGCCCTCCCGGACGCTCTGCCGGACCATCTTCCGTGGACTCTCCCGGGCGTCGAAGAGCGACTCCACGGAGATTCCGAGCGCCTCGGTGATCGCGTACAGCGTGCTGACGGACGGCTGGCTCTTGCCGGTCTCGATCTGCGACACGAGGCTCGCCGACACACCGATCTCCCGGGCCAGCGCGCGCAGGCTCGTCCCGCGATCCAGGCGCGCCTGCCGGATGCGCGCTCCGACGGGCGGCACGACGGCGGGGGACACAGGCGGCTCCTCTGCTCGGGAAGACGGTGCACACTGTGCAGCTACATTGAACAGCGCGTGTGAGCCGTGACGCCAGGGCCCGGCAGGTGAACCCCGAGCGCCCCCCGGCGGCGCTCACCCGAACGGTCCGACGCCGGTGGTGGGCCGCCGGTGCCGGTGGTGCGCTGGGGGCACGCGTCACGTTCTCAGGAGGCACTGCCGATGACCCGTCGTCCGTCCAGGCTCGTCCGTGTTCTCTCCTCCTCGCTGGCGGCGGGCACGCTGCTCTCCACCGCCGCCTGCTCGGACGACGGCGGCACGGACGGCTCACGGGTCTCCGGCGTCACCGCGTCCCAGGTCGCCGAGATGCGGCAGACCCCCTCCCCCACCGCCACCCTCTCCACGGACGGCGCGCGCACCGCGCTGATCACCGAGGCGGACATCGAGGACGACTGGACGCAGGTCAAGGACACGGAGGCCGAGAACTGGCGCGACAGCCTGCTCATCGGCACGGTCGACGTGTCCGACTTCGTGTCCGGCAAGGCCCAGGCGTCCGACTGCCAGCGGCTCCTCGACTCCCTGTACGACGACGATCTGCTGGGCCGGCCGTCGGGCGCGTCCGAACTGCGCGGCTTCGAGCAGGGCGACTCCCGCCTGCTGTACCAGGTCGCCTCCTACGACCGGACCGATCCGCAGGACTCCCTGAACTGGATGGCGACGCTGCCGGACGAGTGCGACCAGTTCACCGTGACCGACGGCACGGACAAGCGCACCGTCCAGGTCATCGAGACCTCGGTGCCCAAGGTGGGTGACGCCCGGCAGGGCCTGCGCGTGACTGTGCGGGGCTCGGCCGGCGGCGACGACACCACGCTGACGCTGGACGTCGCCGCCGTACGGGTCGGCGACGACGCGATCACCGTCACGGCGGGCGGGCTCGACGGGGGCGAGGACGACTCCATGAAGCAGGCGGCGCGACAGGGCACCCAGCGGCTGGAGGACGTCCTGGCCGGGAAGTCGCCCGCCGCGAGCCCCACGTAGGGGCTCTGCGCCGGCCAAGACCTGATACAGCAACACGCGACACGACGCCCCGGTGCCACATGCCGGCAGCGGGGCGTCGACGGAGCCAGGCGACCTGCTCGGACGGCTCCCGGGATATCAGCGCGTGATTCCGTACGTCCTCAGGATGCCTCCCGCGATCGCCACGAGATCGCTGAGGCCGGGTCCGACGGGGCCGTCGGCGCGCATGGCCGAGCCCACCGGCTTTTGCTGGGTGGAGATGGGCGCGGCGTGGGCGGCCGGGGTGACCAGAGTGAGGGCGGCGGCGGTGAGCGCGGCGGCCGAAATGATCTTCTTCATGCGCTGCAAACGAGCCCTGCGGGTCCAGGGCACGGGCGGTACGCCCGATCGGCGCATCGGGCCTGTACGACGGACCGGCAGGTTGGAGCCATAGTCTGGGCCGCGCGGGCGGCGTCGGCGGGAGCGGGGCGAACTGGTGAGCCTCTACCGGGTGAACGGGCTGCACGCAGACAGGGGTCGTGCGCGGCGGACGGGGGTGTGGGTCATCGCGGCCGCCCGGCTCCTTGCGGCCGCCGCGGTGCTGCTGGGGCTGATGGCCGGGGCGCTGTTGTGGTGGCGGCCCGACCGGACGGGGCAGGAGCAGGCGTTGGCCCTTGGCGGTGCGGCGCTGGGCTGCGGGGTGCTGTGGGTGATGGTGGTGTGGCGCGCGGCCTGCTGGCTGAGACGCGGCTTGATCGCCGACAAGGGTGGCAAGCCGCAGGTCGTGGCCGGGCTGGCGCCCGACGACCAGGGGGAGCCCGGCTGGCTGTGGGACAGACTGCGGCCGGCGCACCTGGTGTTGTTGTGCGTCCCGCTGGCCGGGCTGGTGCTTGCGCTGGTGAGCGCGGTGATGCTGGTGTACGCGGTGCCGTTCCTGCTTGCCGTGCCGTGGCTGTCCGGTCTGCGCGCCCCCTGGACAAGTGCACTCGCCGGTGCGTGCATACTCTGGCTTCTCATCGGACCGGTCAACCATGTCGCGAAGCACATACCCGGTACGGCCGCCGACTGAAGAACCCCAGCCCCCCATGCCCCCGCGGCCGTCCCGCCGATGTCGTCGTGCTTGGCGGACGGAGACACCCCTCAGGCCGTTCGACACGCCGAGAAGCCCCTCTCCGGCGCCGACCGCCGTTCCCGCTCCGCCGAATCCCGGGACAGCTGATCATCGGAACGGCACAATGACGGCGATGACCGGCTTGGGTCGTGCGTGCGAGGAGAGGACGAGTCGTGAGTGATGTCCACACCCCTTCGGGAGGGTCGGCGAGGCTGAACACCGGTGTGGCGCACAACGCGCGCGTGTGGAACTACTGGATCGGCGGCAAGGACAACTACGAGGTCGACCAGCGGGTCGGCGAGCACGTCGCCGGCATGTTCCCGATCATCCGGGACATCGCCCGGGCGGACCGCGACTTCCTCGGCCGGGCCGTGTCGTTCCTCGCCGGTGAGCGGGGAGTGCGGCAGTTCCTCGACATCGGCACGGGACTGCCGACGGCGGACAACACCCACGAGATCGCCCAGCGGCTCGCGCCGGACTCGCGCATCGTCTACGTCGACAACGACCCGATCGTCCTGGTGCACGCCCGCACCCTGCTCACCGGCACCCACGACGGCGTCACCGCCTACATCGACGCCGATGTGCACGACCCGGACGCCATCGTCGAACGGGCCAGGCACACCCTCGACTTCACCGAGCCCGTCGCGGTGATGATGCTGGGCATCCTCAACTTCGTACTGGACGTCGACAAGGCCCGGGACATCGTGCGCAGGGTGATGGCCGCGGTGCCCTCCGGCAGCTTCCTGGTCCTCACCCACCCGACCTTCGACGACGAACTGGGCGGCGCGGGCCAGATCCCCGCCATGAAGTTCTGGAACGAGAACGCCACTCCCCCGATCACGGCCCGCGGCGGCGCGGACATCGCCGCGTTCTTCGAGGGCCTCCAGGTGCTCGAACCGGGCATGGTGTCGTGCGGGGAGTGGCGCGCCGAGCCCGGATCGGCCGTACTGGTACCGCAGTACGGTGCGGTGGCCGTGAAGCCCTGACGGCGCCGCCCCCGTCGCACACGTCCGGAGAACCGCGGGAGGACGCATGACCACCCTGGCCGATCCCGTGCCCGGCGGCCGTCCCGGCGACGTCGAGCGGGCCACCGCGCTGAGCGGCGAGCTCGCCGGCCGGGGTGTGCACGGTGTGGTGCTGGCGTACGTCGACACCGCGGGCATCGCCCGGGTGAAGACCGTCCCGACGGCCCGGCTCTCCTCCGCGGCGGCCTGGGGCGTCGGCATGTCACCGGTGTTCGACACCTTCCTGGCGAACGACTCCATCGTCACCACCGACGTCCTGGGCTCCCCCGACGGCGATCTGCGCCTGTACCCGGATCTGGACCGGCTCGTCGTCCTGGCCGGGCAGCCCGGCTGGGCCTGGGCGCCGGTGGACCGGATCACCCAGGACGGCGAGCGGCATCCCGGCTGCACGCGTACGCTCCTGCGCCGGATCGTCGCCGAGGCGGCCGAGCGGCACGGCCTCACCTTCAAGGCGGCCATCGAGGTCGAGTGGACGGTGGCCCGGGGCGACGCACCCGACGACGGGTTCGTGCCCGCGACGACCGGACCGGCGTACGGGGCGACCCGGCAGGTCGAGCTCGGTGACTACACCGCCGACGTGCTGGCGGCGTGCGCGGCCCAGGGCATCGAGGTCGAACAGCTCCATCCCGAGTACGCGGCCGGGCAGTTCGAGATCTCGGTGGGTGCCCTCGATCCGGTGGCGGCGGCCGACCGCAGCGTGCTGGTCCGGCAGACCGTCAGGTCGGTGGCGGGGCGGCACGGGCTGAGGGTGTCCTTCGCCCCGGCCGTCGTGGGCCGGGGCGTCGGCAACGGCGGGCACGTGCACCTCTCCGCCTGGCGCGACGGGGCCAACCTGCACTCCGGCGGCCAGGGACGGTACGGCATGACGGCCGAGGCGGAGTCGTTCACGGCCGGGCTTCTCGCCCACCTGCCGGCCCTCACGGCCGTCACCGCCCCGAGCCCCGCCAGCTACCTGCGGCTCAGGCCCTCCCAGTGGGCCGGGGTGTTCACCGCCTGGGGACGTGAGACCCGGGAGACCGCGCTCCGCGTCGTCACCGGCACCGCGGGTCTGCGCCACCAGGCCGCCAACCTGGAGATCAAGCCCGTCGACCTGGCCGCCAACCCCTACCTGGCGATCGGCTCCCTGATCGCCGCCGGGCTGGACGGCCTGGCCTCGTCCGCCGCCCTCCCCGAGGAGACCACCGGCGACCCGGCCCACCTGGGCGAGGCCGAGGCGGCGGGCCGGGGCGTGCGGCGGCTGCCGGTGTCGCTGGAGCGGGCCGTCGAGGAGTTCCGCGGGGACGACGTGCTGCGCGCGGCCCTCGGCCCGGTCCTGGCCGACGCGGTGATCGCGGTACGTCTCGGAGAACTGGCGTCCGTGGCCGGTCTGGACGACGACCGGGTGGCGGCGGCGTACCGCTGGAAGTACTGACATGGCCGCGGTCCGCGAGGCGCTCGACTCCGTACGGCTGGTCGACCACCACTGCCACGGCACGGTCACGGCCGACCTCGGCCGGGACGCGTTCGAGTCGCTTCTCACGGAGGGCGAGGCGTGGCCCGGCATCTCGCCCTTCGACAGCCCCGCGGGGGTGGCCGTGCGCCGGCACTGCGCTCCCCTGCTCGACCTGCCCCGGCACGCTTCCCCCGGGGAGTACCTCGCCCGCCGCTCGGAACTGGGCTGGCGCGAGGTGCAGCGCCGCTTCCTGCGCGCGACGGGCACGGACGTCTTCTGCGTCGACACCGGCTACGCCCCCGAACGCATCACCACGCCCCGGGACATCGCCGAGGCCGCGGGCGGGAGGTCGTACGAGGTCGTGCGCCTGGAGGGCGTCGCGGAGTCGGTGGGGGCCGCGGGGGTGGAACCCGAGGCGTACGCGGACGCCTTCCGCACGGCCGCGCTGGACGCCGTGCGGCGGCCCGGCGTGGTGGCCGTGAAGTCGGTGGCGGCCTACCGCACCGGCTTCGACCTGGACCCGGCCCGCCCGTCGGATGCCGAGGTCGCGGGAGCGGCCCGGTCCTGGCTCCGCGGCGGCGGACGTCTCGGCCATCCGGTCCTCGTCCGGCACCTGCTGTGGACCGCCGTGGACCTCGGTCTGCCGCTCCAGCTGCACACCGGGTTCGGCGACAGCGACATCCGCCTGCACCGCGTCGACCCCGCCCACCTCACGGACTGGCTGCACCTCACCGCCGGGACGATCCCCGTCCTCCTCCTGCACTGCTGGCCCTACCAGCGGCAGGCCGCCTACCTGGCGGCGGTCTTCGAGCGGGTGTACCTCGACGTCGGCCTCACCCTCCACCACGTCGGCCCCGCCCGGGCCGGTGCGGTCCTCGCGGAGGCCCTGGAGATCACCCCGTTCCGCAAACTGCTGTACAGCTCCGACGCCTACGGTGTGCCCGAGTTCCACCACCTCGGCGCGCTCGCGTTCCGGCAGGGGCTCGCGGGGCTGCTCCAGGAGCGGGTGGACGCCGACGAGCTGGCCCTGCCCGACGCGCTGCGGATCGCCCGGTGGGCCGGGCGGGACAACGCCCTCCGGGTCTACCGGCTGCAGGACGATCCGCCTCGGGACGATTGAACAGGCGTGGAGCCGGTCACAGTTCCCCTGAAGCGGCTACCCAGGAAGTCCGAACGGCTGAAAGTATGATCAAGCAATGTCTGACATGACCGAAACCACGCCCGGCTGGCTGTCCTCCGACGAACTGGAGATGACACGTGCCCGCATGCCGATCCTGTACGTCGAGGCCGTCCCGGTACGCGTCGACGACAGCGGCGAAGTGACCAGTGTCGGCCTGCTGCTGCGCATCGGGCCCGACGGCACGGTCAGCCGGACGCTGGTCTCCGGCCGCGTGCTGCACCACGAGCGCGTCCGCGACGCCCTCCTGCGCCACCTGGAGAAGGACCTCGGCCCGGTCGCGCTGCCCCGCGTCCCGGCGTCGCTCCAGCCGTTCACGGTCGCGGAGTATTTCCCGACGCAGGGCGTCACTCCGTACCACGACCCGCGCCAGCACGCGGTGTCCCTGGCCTACATCGTGCCGGTGACGGGCGACTGCCGGCCTCGGCAGGACGCACTCGACCTGGTGTGGTTCAGCCCGCAGGACGCCGTCTCGGAGGCAGTGCAGAGCGAGATGCCGGGCGGGCACGGCGTACTCCTGAAGCAGGCACTGGCGCATGCGGGCTGCGGGCTCTGATGCCCAAGCTCTAACACGTGACCGACCTCCGGCAGGGAGGCGCATGTGATGGCGGCAGGGCACCAGGACCCCTTCCCGGGGCAGCCGCACCTGCCCCAACTGCACGTGCGCCTGCGCAGCGAGCTGAGCCGGATCGACGAGCAGCTGCGTGCCCTGCTGGACGCGATGGACCGGATGCAGGGGCTGCTGGACGCCGTGGTGGCCATCAGCCGTGAGGTGGAGCTGCCCGCCGTGTCGATCTTCGCGATCGTCGCGGCCGGGCAGCAAACGGGGCCGTTCGCCGGTCATGACCTGTTCACCGACATGCTCACCCCGCAGGCGTTCAACGGTTCCGCCCGCTGACCGCGCTGCTGCTCGGAGCGGCCGTCGGCGAACGCGCCGAGACCGAGCGGGAGATCACGCAAGCGTGCAGGCAGCTCGCAGTTCCTGAAACGATCGAGCGGCCGTATCGGAATACTCCGATACGGCCGCCGACCTGCTGCTTCACACGTCGGGACGACAGGATTTGAACCTGCGACCCCTTGACCCCCAGTCAAGTGCGCTACCAAGCTGCGCCACGTCCCGTTGCCCGTCTGACCTGGGGATTCCCCCGGCCGAACGCGCAGGGAAACAATACCGCACTCGTACCGGTGATCGCGCACCCGTTTCCAGAGCTGAGGGCTTCCCTGCGGTGTGACGGCCGGAGCCTCAGTCCGCGGGGAGACCCAGCCGGGGATGGGCTTCCAGGAGCCGGGGCGGGGCCGCCTGTCGCCAGGAGTCGGCGAGGATGTCGCGCAGTTCGGCGTCGTCCTCGATGGCGTCGAGCCGGGCCCGCACCCAGGCGAACTGGGACTCGTGGTCGGCGATCCAGAACTTCCCCGGCTCGGCGAGCACCAGCTCGTTCCGTTCTTCCTTGGGGCAGCGCACGGCGATGGAGGTCTCGTCCTCCGGCACCGTGGCGAACATCTTCCCCGCGACCCGAAACGTGGGCATGCTCCAGGCGATCTTCTCCGTCGTGCCCGGCAGGGACAGGGCGATCCGTCGTACGTCTTCGGCATCCGGCATGGCAGGCACCGTATCGGCTCGCACTGACACTCACCTGGTGGGAGCGGCTTCCGGCAGGCGCTTGTAGTAGATCGTCGTCGGCCGCAGCACCCCGCCGGGATCGGCCGCGTAGTCGGGGATCGAACCGATCGGGGTCCAGCCGGCGGACCGGTACAGGCGCTCGGCGGGACTTCCGGTCTCGGTGTCCAGGTGCAGGAGGCTGACACCGGCCGCCGCTGCCGCGTCCTCCGCCGTCGCCAGGAGTCCGCGGCCGACACCACGACCACGGGCTTCCCGGTGCACCATCAGCTTCACGAGCTCGGCGCGGTGCCGGCTGTTGGTCTTGCCGGGGAAGGCCAGGCTCACGGTGCCGAGCACCCGCTCCCCCTCGCACGCGACCCAGACGGCGAGCCGGCCCGCGGCGACGACCGCTGCCCGCTCCTCCCACCAGGCCAGGGCTTCCGCCCGGGTGAGCGGGGCGAGGAATCCGACCGACGCACCACCGTCCACGGTGTCGGCCAGCAGATCCGCCAACGTCCCCGCCCGCTCCAGGAGCCCGGTCTCGTCCAGCCGGATCACGGCCGCACCACCGCCAGCAGATACCGCACGCCCTCGGGAGCGGCGCACCGGAACCGGGTCGGGCCCCACACACGCATTCTCAGGCAGTCGCCGGTGGCGAGGTGGTGTTCGGTGTCCCGCTCGGTCACGTCCAGGGCCCCCTCCAGGATCCAGATGTGCTGCTCCAGCCCGGCCAGGGGTGGACGGTCGTAGGCGATGTCGGCGCCGGGCGAGAGGCGGGCCTCGATCAGTTCGCCACGCAGGGCGGTGTGCGGGGGCGACACGGACCGCCGTACGAAGCCGGAGGCCCGGTCGTGCCACACGGGCTGCCCGTCGGAGCGGACCACGCTCTCCGGTTCCGCCTCGATCTCGCTGAGCAGCTGGGACATGGTGCGTCCGTAGACGGCGCAGAGGCGGTTCAGGAGTGCGGCCGTCGGGCTGGTCTCCGCCCGCTCGGCCCGGGACAGGGTGGACCGGCTCACCCCGCTGCGGTCCGCCAGCTCACCCAGGGACCAGCCGTGTTCGCCCCTCAGTTCGGCCAGGCGTGCGCCCAGCCGGACGTCGACGGGGTCCGTCTCGTCACGTCTCACATCCGGGACGCTATCCCTGATGTGAGACGGCGGTGTTACGACGTGCTCACACCCGGGCCGCGGCGCCGAGCGCGTCCAGTACGGGGCGGATAAGGGGGTGCTCCTCGGCTCCCCTGCGTACGGCGGCGAACACCCGGCGGGTGGGGGGCGTCCCGTCGACGGGGCGGACGACCACCCCGGTGAGGTCCATGCCGCGCAGCGCCGAGCGCGGTACCAGGGCGACGCCCGCGTCGGCCGAGGCTATGGCGACGACCGCGCGGAAGTCGTCCGAGGAGTGCTCCATACGCGGCTGGAACCCGGCGTTCTCGCAGGCCAGGACCACCACGTCATGGCATGGATTGCCGGGGTAGGGGCCGATCCACGCGTCCTTGGCCAGTTCGGCGAGCGGCACCTCGGCCGTGCCGGCCAGGCGGTGGGTGACCGGCAGGACCGCGTCGAAGGGCTCGGCGTACAGCGGTACGTGGGCGAGTCGCGGGTCGTCGGCGGCCGGGGCCCCGCGGTACTCGACGGCGACCGCCACATCGACCTGCCGGTCCAGCACCATCGGCAGGCTGGCGTCGCCCTCGGCGTCCTGGACGCGGATGCGGATCCCGGGCGCCGACCGGGCGAGACCGGCCACGGCGGGCGCGACGACCAGGGCGATGCCGGTGGCGAAGGAGGCGACCGTGACGGTGCCGGCCGCGCCCGAGCTGTACGCGGCGAGCTCGGCCTCGGCCCGCTCCAGCTGGGCGAGGACCGCGTTGGTGTGGTTGAGCAGGATCTCCCCGGCGGGAGTGAGCCGTACGCCCTTGGCGCCGCGCTCGACGAGCCGGTGGCCGGTCTCCTGCTCCAAGGCGGCGAGCTGCTGGGATACGGCCGACGGGGTGAGATACAGCGCGGCGGCAGCCGCCGTCACCGTACGGTGGTCGGCCACCGCCCGGAGGATGTGGAGCCGCCGCGCTTCGATCATGCGATCGATTGTCTCAAATGCACCGGGTGCTGCCGGTCAGCCCTCCAGCTCGGCCCGGGCCGCGACGAAGGCGTCGACCGCGCGGTTGACGTCGTCTGTGGAGTGCGCGGCCGACAGCTGGACACGGATCCTGGCCTGGCCCTGCGGCACCACCGGGTACGAGAAGCCGATGACATAGACGCCGCGCTCCAGCAGCAGCTCCGCCATGCGACCGGCGACCGCCGCGTCCCCGATCATCACCGGGGCGATGGCGTGGTCGCCGGGGAGCACGTCGAAGCCCTCCTCGGTCATGCGGCTGCGGAACAGGGCGGTGTTCTCGGCCAGCCGCACCCGCAGGTCGTCCGCCGCCTCCAGCAGGTCGAGGACCTTGAGAGACGCCGCGGCGATGACCGGCGCGAGCGTGTTGGAGAAGAGGTACGGCCGGGAACGCTGGCGCAGCAGGGCGACGATCTCGGCGCGGGCGGCGACGTAGCCGCCGGAGGCGCCGCCGAGGGCCTTGCCGAGGGTGCCGGTGATGATGTCGACCCGGTCCATGACACCGTGCAGCTCGGGCGTGCCCCGGCCGCCGGGTCCGACGAAGCCGACCGCGTGGGAGTCGTCGACCATGACCATCGCGTCGTAGCGGTCGGCGAGGTCGCAGATCTCGCGCAGCGGGGCCACGTAGCCGTCCATGGAGAAGACGCCGTCGGTGACGATCAGGCGGCGGCGCGCGTCGGACGCCTCCTTCAGGCGGGCTTCCAGTTCGGCCATGTCGCGGTTGGCGTAGCGCAGGCGGCGGGCCTTGGACAGGCGGATGCCGTCGATGATGGAGGCGTGGTTGAGCGCGTCGGAGATGACCGCGTCCTCCGGGCCGAGCAGCGTCTCGAACACACCGCCGTTGGCGTCGAAGCAGGAGGAGTAGAGAATCGTGTCCTCCTGACCGAGGAAGGCGGACAGGCGCGCCTCCAGCTCCTTGTGCACCTCCTGGGTGCCGCAGATGAAGCGGACGGAGGCCATGCCGTAGCCCCAGCGGTCCAGGGCCTCGTGGGCCGCGGCGACGACCTCGGGGTGGTCGGCGAGGCCGAGGTAGTTGTTGGCGCAGAAGTTGAGGACCTCGCCGGGGCGGCCGCCCGCGGTGACGTTCACCGTGGCGGACTGCGGGGTGCCGATCACGCGCTCGGGCTTGTGCAGGCCGGCGGCGCGGATCTCGTCGAGGGTGGCGCGCAGGTCGTCGCGCACGGAGTCGAACATGGGGGAAGCTCCTGAGGTGTTCGCGGTGGAGGGGAGTTACGCAGTCCCGGAGTTACGCAGTCCCAGAGTTACGCAGTCCAGTCGAGGATGACCTTGCCGCCGCGGCCGCTCGCCGCGTCCTCGAACGCCGCCTCGAAGTCGCGGTGGCCGTAGCGGCCGGTGATGACGGGCGCGAGATCCAGGCCGGCTTCCAGCAGGACCGACATGGCGTACCAGGTCTCGAACATCTCGCGGCCGTAGATGCCCTTGATGGTGATCATCGAGGTGACGACGCGGGCCCAGTCGACGGGGAACTCCTGGGCGGGCAGGCCGAGCATGGCGATGCGGCCGCCGTGCGTCATGTTGGCGATCATGTCGCGCATCGCCTCGGGGCGGCCGGACATCTCCAGGCCGATGTCGAAGCCCTCGCGCAGTCCGAGCGTGCGCTGCCCGTCGGCGATGGCGGCTCCGGAGACGTTCAGCGCGAGGCTGACGCCGATCTTGCGGGCGAGTTCCAGCCGCTCCTCGCTGACGTCGGTGATCACGACGTTGCGGGCACCCGCGTGCTTGGCCACGGCGGCGGCCATCAGGCCGATGGGGCCCGCGCCGGTGACCAGGACGTCCTCGCCGACGAGCGGGAAGGACAGCGCGGTGTGGACGGCGTTGCCGAAGGGGTCGAAGATGGCGGCCACGTCGAGGTCGACGGGCACCCGGTGCACCCAGACGTTGCCGGCGGGCAGGGCCACGTACTCGGCGAACGCGCCGTCCCGGCCGACTCCCAGGCCGACGGTGGACCGGCACAGGTGGCGGCGGCCGGCCAGGCAGTTGCGGCACTTGCCGCACACCAGGTGGCCCTCGCCGCTGACGCGGTCGCCGATCGCGATGTCGGTGACGTCCCGCCCGGTCTCGACCACCTCGCCGACGAACTCGTGCCCGACCACGAGCGGGGCGCTGATCGCCTGCTGGGCCCAGCCGTCCCAGGCCCTGATGTGCAGGTCGGTGCCGCAGATGCCGGTGCGCAGCACCTTGATGAGCACGTCTGTGGGCCCGACGGTGGGCTCGGGGACGTCCGCGAGCCACAGCCCGGGTTCCGCCTTCTGCTTGACCAGCGCCTTCACCGCTACGGCTCCTGTGGGTGAGTCCCGGCTCCGGGCATGCCGAAGGAACCCCTGGACCGGGAGAGGAGTGGGATCGCACTGCAATCTGCCGTACGGCGGCCTGCCGGTCCATCGAGGATTTCTTAAGCGCCGCCTCAGCTTTCCTTCACGCCCCCAGGGGTCCCGTGGAAACCCGGGCCTCAGTAGGGCGGCAGCCCCTCGCGGCTCTCCAGCTCCATCACGAGCCGTGCGGCGTGTTCCTTGATCGCCGTCAGGCCGGGCTTCCCCCACTGCCGCGGCGCGACGTCCACCACGCTGACCGTGCCCAGCACCAGGCCCGTGCCGTCGATGAGCGGTGCACCGAGGTAGGAGCGGATGCCGAACTCGTCGACCACCGGGTTGCCCGCGAACCTCGGATAGTCGCCGACGTCCTCCAGCGCGAGGGCCTTGCGGCGCGCCACCACATGGGGGCAGAAGCCGTGATCGCGGGGCAGGGCACGGCCGAGGCGCGGACTGGTGCCGTCGCTGCGCACGACCGGGGCGACGGCAGGCACGTACAGGCCCGCGTAGAACTGCCCCTGTTCACCGGGGAGGTTGACCATGGCGTACGGCGCCCCGGTGAGCTCCGCGAGGCGGTGCGCGAAGGCGTCGAGTGCGGGTTCGGGGTGCTCCCCCAGGCCCAGTCGGCGCAGTCGGCCGGTGCGGGCGGGGGCCTCCTTGTCCTCGGGTGTGAGCAGCAGACGACCGGCCGGGCGCGGCGGGTCGTAGGTCATGGGCATGCTCCTAGGCTGTGGACTCGCGTCATATACGGGCTCCCTGGCGGGTGTGGAGGGGTCACGTGTGGGCGCCATACCCCGTAGCAGGCGCCGGCGTGTGGGCGATGAGATGACGCACCAGCGTCAGCAGGGTCTGGACCCCGGAGCTGGAGATCCGCGCGTCGCAGCACACGACGGGGACGTCCGCGGACAGATCCAGGGCACCGCGCACCTCGTCGGGGTCGTAGCGGTAGGCGCCGTCGAACTCGTTGACGGCGACGATGAAGCCGAGGCCGCGCTGCTCGAAGAAGTCGACGGCCGCGAAGCACTCCTGAAGCCGGCGGGTGTCGGCGAGGATGACCGCGCCGAGCGCGCCCTCGCACAACTCGTCCCACATGAACCAGAACCGCTCCTGTCCGGGTGTGCCGAACAGGTACAGCACGTGTCGCGGGTCGAGGGTGATGCGGCCGAAGTCCATGGCGACGGTCGTCTCGAGCTTGTTCTCGATGCCGTCGAGGTTGTCGGTCGCGGCGCTGACGGTGGTGAGCAGCTCCTCCGTGCTGAGCGGCGCGATCTCGCTGACCGCGCCGACGAAGGTCGTCTTGCCCACGCCGAACCCGCCCGCCACCAGGATCTTCAGCGCGGTGGGGAACGGGTCGGCGGCGTGGGCCGGTCCGTCGGTGTAGTCAGAGCTGTCGTCGTAGTCCATCGAGCACTGCCTCCAGAAGGGCCCGGTCCGTCGGGTTGTGGTGGAACGCGGGGGGCTTTGTCGTCAGGGCCCCGCAGTCGACGAGGTCCGCCAGCAGTACCTTGGTGACGGCCACCGGCAGTTTGAGATGGGCGGCGACCTCGGCGACGGCGACGGGCACCCGGCACCGCTCGATCGCCTGCGCGTGCTCCGGGCCGAGATAGCCGAGGGGGGTCACCCCGGTGGCCATCACCTGCGATACCAGGTCGAGCGCGACGGTCGGACGGGTGCGGCCGTCGCTGACCGTGAACGGCCGCACCAGCCGCCCGGCCGCGTCGTCGAGCCAGGGCCCGTCACCGGCCGCCGTCACGCTCAAGACCTCATCGCCGGGGAATCCACGGACTGCCGGGGGGCGGTCACCAGGTAGGGGCGGACGCTCTTGACCAGCATCGCCATCTCGTAGCCCAGCACGGCCGCGTCGGCCTCGCGGCCGGCGAGCACGGCCAGGCAGGTGCCGGAGCCCGCCGTGGTGACGAACAGCAGGGTCGAGGCGAGCTCGACGACGACCTGCCGCACGTCGCCGCCGTCGCCGAAACGGACGCCGGCGCTACGGCCGAGGGAGTACAGGCCGGAGGCCAGCGCTGCCATGTGGTCGGCACTGTCCGGGTCGAGGCCGTGCACGGACTTCACGAGCCCGTCGCAGGACAGGAGCACCGCGGCGGTCGTGTGCGGTACGCGCTGCACGAGGCCGCTCATCAGCCAGTCGAGGTCGGAAACATGGGCGGTCGGCGCATCGCTCGCCATGGTGGATCGACTCCTTGGGGTACGAAGGTCTGTGGGAGCGCTGGGGGTGGGGGTGGAAAGGGGGGTGGTCATCCGGCGGGTGCGCTCCCGTCCTGCCGGGTGGTGGTCGTGCGGTGGTCGGAACGGGACCCGGGCGCCGGCCCGCTCGAGGGTGACAGCTCCGACGGGAGCGCCTCGAAGTGAACCGGCCGGACGGGCATCGGCTCCCTGTGGGCGGACCCGCCGGGTGCGGGATCCGTCTGGGTCTGGCCTGTGTAGGCGGAGTCCATGTGCGCGGAGCCCATGTGGGAAGGGTCCATGGGGGGAGGGCCTGTGTGGGCCGAACCCACGTGCGATGAGTCCGTGTGGGGCGAACCCGAGGGAGAGGGATCGGCGTGGGCCGGGCCTGTATGGGGGGACTCCATGCCGTCCCAGTCCGTGTGTCCGGCCTCCATGTTCTGCTGGGCTTCCGCGAGGCTGATGCCGCGCTGGAAGGCTGCCATCAGACCGGGATCGTGGCCCACGAGGTGGTCGGGGTCCTGGCGCGGCGCCGGGCCGTCGCGCAGCTGGGGTGCGATGTGCTCCTGGGCGCGCCGACGGGGCAGTTGGGGCTTGCCCATGGTGCCCCGCACGGTGCCCTCGCGGGGGGTGGGGAGCTCGGCGACGTTCTCGGCCAGCACGCGGCGGTCGTCGGGACTGATGCCGGGCCGTGCCTCGGCCGGGGTAGGACGCTCCCGGCGGGCACCGCGCAGGGGCAGGGGCGCCGGCCTGCCGACCGGAGCGTTCCCACCCGGGGCTGGTTCGGCTTCCTGTTCGTGCCCGCGCGAGGTCCCGGGTCCCGCGAGCGGCATCGACGCCCCGGATCCGGACGCGGGCAACTGGAGGGAGGAGGCCCCGAATCCGGTGCCCTCGGCCGAGGGCCGCCCCGGGGACGTGGCACCACCGACGGCGGTCGGCCCGGTACCGGCACCGGCCGCCGCCGGCCCGGTCCGGCCCTGCAGCCCGGCCTGGCCTCCCTCCCCGGCTTGCCCACGCTGCCCGGCCTGGCCTCCCTGCCCGGCTTGCCCGGCCGTTGGCTCTGCCACCGCCGGTCGCTCCGCTCCGGCCGTTCCGGTTCCGCCCTGCGGCTGCCCCGCTCCCCCGGGCGCTCCCGCCCCGGCCTCCGCTCCTGCCCGCGCTCCCAGCAGCGCCTGCGGCACGACGAGCACCGCCTGCACTCCGCCGTAGATGTTGGTCTGGAGCCGGACGGTGATGCCATGGCGCCGGGCGAGCTGGGAGACGACGAACAGGCCGATGCGGCCGTCCGCCAGGAGCCGGGCGACGTTCACCTGGTCGGGGTCGGCGAGCAGCGCGTTCATCCGCGTCTGCTCCTCCAATGGCATGCCGAGTCCGCGGTCCTCGACCTCGACGGCGAGCCCGGAGGTGACGAGGTTGGCGCGGAGCAGGACGTGGGTGTGCGGAGCGGAGAACACCGTGGCGTTCTCGACGAGTTCGGCCAGGAGATGGATGACGTCGGCGACGGCGTGGCCACGCAGCTGCCCGTCGATCGGAGGCACGAGCTTGACCCGCGAGTACTGCTCGACCTCGGCGATGGCCGAGCGCAGCACCTCGGTCATGGAGACCGGGTTGCTCCACTGACGGCGCGAGACGGCCCCGCCGAGCACGGCGAGGTTCTCGGCGTGGCGGCGGATGCGGGTGGCGAGGTGGTCGACGTGGAAGAGCCCCTTGAGCAGGTCGGGGTCCTCCATCTCGTTCTCCAGCTCGTCGAGGATGGAGATCTCGCGGTGCACCAGGGACTGCAGGCGCCGGGCGAGGTTGACGAACACCTCGAGCTTCTGTTCGCTTCCGGCCTGGCTGGAGAGCTGGGAGGCCTGCACGACGGCGGTGACGGCGCCGTCGTGTGCACGGGACAGGTCGGCGGCGAGGAGGTCGAAGTCGTCGGCGTCCTCCGGGGGAGCCCCGGTCCGGCTCGGCGGTGCTGGCTGAGGCGGGCCGTCGCCGCGGCGCAGCGTCTCGACCAGGGTGCGCAGATCGGCTTCGCGCCGGGCGGTGCCGCGGCGCAGCACGCCGATGCGGTCGTGCACGGAGCGGGCGGCCCGGTCGGCGGCGACGGCGGCCACGACGATGCCGACGAGTGCCACGAAGACCGCGCCGCCGAGCACCGCCCACAGGGTGGGGCCCGGGCGCGTTCCGGTGGACCGGACGGTGAAGAGAACGGCGGCGCACCCGCTGAGTGCGACGGCGACGGGGGGCAGCACCGCGAGCCGCAGCAGCTGGGGCCGTATGGGGGTCTCGGGCAGCGCGGGTGCTGTACGGACGACGGGCCGCCCGTGCCGTCCGCCCTCACGGCGGTCTGCGCGCGCGGCCGGTGCGCGGAGGTGAGACATCGGTGTCCTCGTACTGGTACGTCGGGCCTGGGTGCCGGGGGAGCTCGCGGGGGTGCGACCGGGTTCGCGCGGCCGCTTGCGCACGCCCCGGGACGCGCGCCCGGGCTCCCCTCGTTTCCGTCCGGCCCCGGCGCCGCCGGGGCTCGCGTGCCGGCCCGGGCCATGGGCCCCGGCACCACGAGAGCCGGCCTCGGCAACCCCCGCGGCGGCGGTGGCGTCACCGTCCCGGGCACCCGTGTCTCCGGCCGCGCCCGGGCCGGCGTCGGTGGCGCGCGGGCAGCGGGGATCCCCGTCGCGTCGACTCCCTCGTCCGCCCTGCGCCTGCACGTACCGGCCCCCCGCTTCCTGATCCGCCCTGTTCTCCGACGGCCACTGACAGTAGTCGCCAGCGCATCATGTGCGGTGGGCAGTTGACAAACTCATACGGTGAGCGTCCCGCTCTGGTATGAGGTCTCGTACGACAGACCGATAGCACCCCGCCACATCCGAACATGAACGGCAAGAGATCGATCTGGCCTGGTCAGAAGCAGTCGCGGAGCAACGGCGAGGGCCGGGGAGCGAGACGCTCCCCGGCCCTCGCCGTCGGTGCGCCGTCGGCCCCGGGTCAGCCCGCCGGAGCGTCTCGGGGTCCTCGCTGCCCCTGCCCACCCCAACGACCACCGTCACTCACCGTGTCGGCCTGGGCCATGGCTGCCGTGTCCGACGCGGTCTTGATCGTGGCGTCGGCGAGGGCTTCCGCGGCCTGGAAGCCACCCGCCGGGGCGAGCGCCACCCCACGCCACCACGGCTCGGACGGGACGTTCTCGGCGGCGGGCTCGAACGGCGAATACAAGTTCGCCCCCGGCAACAGGCGGAAGGCCACCACCGTGCATGTGGCCTTCCGCGCCACGTCACCCCGCGGATCGGCCTGCGCGAGGAAGACTTCCGGGCTCTCGCCGACTTCCCCCGTTCATCGGGTACTTCACAAGCCACGGTCTGAGCCCCAGTGGCCACGCGTTCCGGCATCCGCAAGCGCGGAGCCGGCGCCGGAGCGCTCCGGTCAGGAACAGACCGGGCGAGCCGGCACGCGCGCCGGAAGGCCGCCTTTCTCGTCAGCGCTGAACGGCTGGTCACCGATCACTTCGCACAGCTCCCGCCGCCAGCTCTCGGGATCGAGGCGCAAGGGTCCGCCGGTGTTGATCGAGTTTTGGTAGATCACGGACCCGCCGTCCGGAGTGATGTCCCGGAAGACGTACGAGCCGTCCGCCAGGTATTGGCTGGAGGGCACCCGCCCGAAGTCGTACGACTCGCGATAGCCGCGCCTGCCGACCTCGTAGATCCGTACGGAACTGTTGGCTGCCACGGCGAAGCCGCCCTCCCCGTCGATGAACCTTGCCGCGTATGGCGTCCCGGCGTCCTCGGCCACGCTGCGCAGCGGCCCCAGTTCCCTGCGCAGCGGGTCACGCCGCCACAGTTCCACGATGCCGCCGCTGCGCATGGCGGCGAAGTAGCGACCGCTGGGATCGAATTGCGTGGCGACGGTGTCGACGGGCACCTTCACGGTGGTTTTCGTACGTCCCGTGGCGAGGTCGACGACACGGACCGTGGGATCTCCCCAGAGGAGCACGGCCACCTGGTTGTCCCCCGGGTAGTGACCGACCTTCACCGTCGGCGGAGTGCTCGCGCTGCGGCTGTCGGCGATGATGGTCTTGATGTCGAAGTGGGCACGTTGCCTGCCCGTGCGCGTGTCCCACTGCTGCACCCGTGTCCCGGAGACGGTCACGAGGTGTGCGTCCCGGTCGAAGAAGTACTGGAACTCTGACGTGGACGGCGGTTTGGGGACGGTGATCCGGGCCGTCTGCCGCAGTGTGGACACCTCCCGGACGAGGACGGTGTCCTCCGCCACCCAGTCGGCCAGGAGCGTCCGGTCCGAGTCGAGCGCCAGCAGGTACGCGTCCTTGGGGTGCCAGTACGGTCGCGGGCGGCTCGCCTCGGCAGTCGGCGGGTCGCCCGCCTTGCTTTCCACCGACCGGACCTGCAGGCTCGCACCGTCGTCCACGAGGCTGACGGTCCTCCCGCCGTCCGCGCTGAGTTTCTGATCGTTCACATCGACGACGTTGGGCTCGGTGAACAGTTCGACGTAATTGATCAACGATCGGTCGTGTGCCGCGGCGAACAGTCTGCCGCCGCTGGACACCAGATCCCAGGCGATCACCACCGTTCCTCTGGGCCGGGCGGACTCACTGATCGACTTGCCCTGGAAGAGGTCCGTCAGCACCAGTCTGCCCGGCGTGCCCGTGACGACGTACCGCCCGGTCACGTCGACGCCCTCGAGTCCGCAGTCCCCGTCGTCGAAGACGTAGCGGCGCCCCCGCTGGGCGCCGTCGGAGATTCGCCGCAGGGTGACTGACTTGGCCGAGTGCCCGTCGGGGCGGCAGACGACGACGGTCGACCGGTCGCCAGAGACCAGGAGCCGGTCGGCTTCGCGCACGACGGTCCGGCTCCTGCCGGTGGCCATGTCGACGGCGAGCAGGGCGACGCGGAACTCGTCCTCTTCCGGTGGGGAGACCTCCACCAACAGGCGCCGCTTACCGGGGTCGATCCACAGGTTGCCGCCCATGTTCGGCGGCGCTGGGACCCTGCCGCCGACGGTGCCGCTGTCCAGGTCCCACCACATCAGGTCGTCCCCGTCGCGCACGGCGACGGTCCGTCCGTCCTCGGACATGGCGAACCCGCTGCTGCTGTCCGAGTAGTTGATCAGCTTCTTCACCTTGGGCAGTGCGTGGACGGCGCCGATGAGGTGTTCGGCGTTCGGGTGCACGTCGAACCAGCCGGCCGAACCGTCCGCGCAGACGAACGCGACCCTGCTGCCGTCGGCCGACACCATGGCCATGATCAGCTGTTCGCGGGAAAACTGTTCGCTGCGCACGGTGCCGGTGAGGGCCCCCACGAAGAGGGTCGCGCGGCCTAAGGCCGACCTCGCGAAGACGACGTTGCCGTCCCTGCTGGTCTGGAACTGCTGCACTGTTCCCAGCAGTCCGGAGACCATGCGGGTGGAGCCCGAGTGGGCCAGATAGTGTCGCAGCAACTGGCCGCGCGCCTCCGTCGTGGGCGCGGTCTCATACGCCGCGAGCGCCAGTTTCACCGACAGCACCGGGTCGAACTCCGCTTGGTCCTGCGACAACTGGGCCAGGGAACGCGAGTCGGCAAGTGCCTGCCGTTCCTGACTTTCCTGTCGCGCGTACGCGAACAGCGTGCCGAGCAGCAACGCGAGGACGACGAGAATGCCGAAGCCTGACCAAAGCGCCCGGCGTCGGCGGGTGCGTGACCGGTGATACGCGCGGCCGAGTTCCAGGTACTCGCGCTCGGCGTCGGTGAGTTGGGTGCCGCGTTCGTCCAGCCACGGCCCGGCGCTTGCCAACGCGACTGCCGTCGGCAGCAGTTCGGGTGGACGTCCGCCCTCGTCCCAGCGGCTCCTGTCGTGGCGGAGCGACTCCCGCCAGACCAGGAAGGAACGATCCTCCGCGGCCCACTCCGCCAGCCTGTCCCAGCTGGAGATGAGGGCCTCGTGGGCCAGTTCGACGGTTTCGGTCCCCTCGGCGTCCCGGCCCGTCACCAGGAGGCGGGTGGTGGCGAGCTGTTGAGCGACCCACCATTCCGCCTCGTCCAGTTCGGCGCGCGTCACCATCCGCCGGGTGACGCCGGCCGATTCCAGGGGCACGCGGATGAGCTGGGTGAACAACCGCCGAGCAGCCTCCTCGTAGGAATCCGGGACATGGGCGTTCCAGACCTTGACGAGGTGGTCGTGCAGCGCGCCGGCGACTCCGCCGATCTTCTCGTACGCCTCATGGGTGAGACGTCCCTGTGTCTGCTGCTGCTCCCGCCAGAGCTGGTCGAGGGCGAAGCCGAGGAGGGGCAGCGCACCGGGCTCGGCACCGGTGTCTTCGATGATGCGGTCGACCAGGTGGGGCTCGTACCGCACGCCGGGGACGGCGTCCACCGGCAGGGTGACGATGTCACGGAGCTGGTCGGGGTGCATGGGGCCGAGGGCGTACGTCTGCTGCCCGCCGAATGCGGGCCCGAGCCGCGGGTGGTCGAGGACGGCGCCCAGGAAGTCGGCCCGCAGTGTGGTCAGCACGCGGACCGTGTCCGGCAGGGTTCCGCCGAACAACACCCCGGCCAGCTCGTCGACGGCCGCCGCATCGCGGGCGAGCAGTTCCTCGAACTGGTCGAGCACGACCAGCAGTCGACGGCGGCCCTGCCGTTTCAGTAATCGCGGGACGGCATCGGCCATGCCGCCGTCCCTGACCAGGACCTGGGTGAACGTCGGAACTTGCTCGAGCCGGTCCGTCTCGGACAGGCTGGGCTCCAGCAGCGCCAGCAGTTCCAGGGCCAGGCCGGCCGTCGGGGTGCTGCCCGCCGAGGGCCGCAGCACGATCACCGAGGTGCCGTCCGGCCGCAGCCTCGGTACGACTCCGGCCAGGGCCAGGGAGGACTTACCGGAGCCGGAGGGGCCCACGATCGCGGTCCAGCGCTCACCAGCGACCATACGGGCGACCGCCTCGGACTCGGCCAGGCGACCGTGAAAGACAGCGGCGTCGGCCTCCTCGAATGCCAGCAGCCGTCGGAACGGCGACGGTGGCAGTGCGAGGTTTCGCAGTTCGGGCCAGGCGTCCAGCAAGCCGGTCGTCGGGATCAGGTAGCTCGCCGGGGGCTTGTCTGCCTCGGCCAGCGCCATCATGCCGACGACGCCGTTGAGTTCCTCGTCCCACACCGGGCTGCCGCTGAAGCCGCGGGAGACCGGGTAGCCGCCCTCCGCCAAATCGGCCTGAACCCATCCGTCGGCCTGCCGCGCGCGGAGCAGGGCCGAGTGCCATACGCCCCCGGGGCGGTTCGCGGGGAAACCGAAGACCCGCGCGGGGTGCCTCCACACCTCCGGTTCGTCCACCAGGCGGATGGGCCGGCCACCCCGCAGTCGGGCTTCCAAGCGCAGTACGGCCACGTCTCCGGCACCGGACGACCGCGGGGGAACCCAACGCTCGACGCCCGCCATGACGTGCGGCACCCCGATCGCGGCACCGTCCGGCGCGCTTCCGGCCGGGGCCCGCAGCAAGGGCAGCGTCACTGCGATGCGGGCGTCGGCGGCGGGCTCGGTATCCGCTGGGGTACCAAGCGCCGCGCTGACGACATGCGCGCAGGTCAGCGCCACATCGTCGGTGACAAGGAAGCCCACACCCACCGGTTCGCCCTGTCGGCCCCGGATCTGGAGCACTGCCGATTCCAGGGCCCTGGTGCCCCCGTCGGCGGCATGAACGTGGACCGAAGACTCCTGCCCGGGAGGATCAACCGTCGAGGCGTCGGAACCGGCCGGGTCAGGCGTCACCCCGTCCGGCCGCTCGAACGCCGTCATGGCGTGGGCTCGTCTCCCGTCGAAGCGCCTGAGGGATCAGCCGAGGGTTGGCGCCAGACGAGCGCGACCTTGAAGTTGGCCTGCGCCGAAGTGCTGGAGATCACCACATCGGCTTCGGCCGACAGAGCAAGGCCGAACTCGACGCTGATCTCGTCCGGTCTGCGGGTCATGTTCTGGAAGCCGTCGACGAAGTTCTGGGCGACCGGTCTGACCGCCGCCACCATCTCGCCCAACGAGCGGGTGGCCCGCGCAACGACCTGTCCCGGCCTGGCGACCCTGACCAGGCCGTCTCCCTGCGCCTCGATCTGCACCTTCACGATCTCTGACTGCCCGTCCGCCCCGGCGACCGGCACTTCCACGAGATAGACCACCGTTTCCCCCTTCGGCCATACCGGTCTCCGCCAGTCTGCTGCACCGCATGATCTCTCTTCTTTCAACTCCCGCGAAAGAGGCAGGAGTTAAGTCGCCAACCGCCGCAGCATCTCCATCCGGTGACTCAACCCCGACGCGAAAGCCGTAGCGGCACGTGGCCGCAGGGGCAGACAAGGGTCCCGGGCCCACACCGCACACCGCGCCACACCCGTCCACCGCCGCGGGGCCACCACCTCCGGCACACCACGCAGATCGAGGCCCTCGAGCGGCTGGTCGTCATCCGCGTCCAGCAGCCACCGCCCATACCGGTCGCACGCCCGCAGCCAACGTGGCAGGTACCGCACCGCCCGGGCCCGTGCCCAGCAGCATGGTGCACCCCTCGGCCACCGCGCTGGATGTCGTCAACCACAGTGCTGACCACGCCGGCGAGATCACCGCCGTCGACGACCTTCAGAACAACACCACACACGACCCGCAGTGCTTCACTTACGACTCTTCCCGCGCCTGACCCAGGCATGGACCAACACCGCCGGTCACCGCTCCCCCGCGAGGTCCAGATCTTGCCTGGGGATCTCGGCAGCAGCCTGCGTCGGCTGGGGCCGACGCCATGGGTGAGCGATCGGATGGGACACCCCACGCCACCACGCCTCCACCGGAAGCTGCCCCGCCGGCTCGAACGGCTCACCCGGCCGCGGAAGCGCCACCGCCTGGCCGGCCTCCTCGGCAGCATCCCTGGTCCACTCCCCCGGCTCGGCCCACGCGTGCGTCGCCAGGTTGAACGTCCCCCAGTGGATCGGCAGCAGCACCCCGCTCGCGTCACCTCCCTGCAGGTCAAGGTGGGTTTGCACTCCCTGGGCAGGCGTCATGTGAATGTCGGGCCAGAAGTCGGAGTACGCGCCGATCTGGATCATCGTGGCGTCGAACGGCCCGTGCTCGGCGCCGATCTCCTTGAAACCGTCGAAGTAGCCGGTGTCGCCGCTGTGATAGATCCGGTGCTGCTCGCCGGTGACGACCCAGGAGGCCCAGAGGGTGTGCTGGGTGTTGCGCAGCCCCCGGCCGCAGAAGTGCCGGGCCGGGGTGGCGGTCAGGGTGAGACCGCCGATCTCGGTGGACTCGTGCCAGTCCAACTCGCGCAGCCGGCCGGCGGACACGCCCCAGTGCTCCAGGTGCGCGCCGACACCGAGGGGCACGGCGAACAGCGTGTCCCTGCCCGCGAGTGCCTTGATGGTGGGCATGTCCAGGTGGTCGTAGTGGTCGTGCGAGATGACCACGACGTCGACCGGGCCGAGGGCGGCGAGGGGCAGGGGCGCGGGGTGCAGCCGCTTGGGGCCCGCGAAGGGGAAGGGGGAGCAGCGCTCGCCCCACACCGGGTCGAACAGGACGCGCCGGCCGTCCATCTCCGCGAGCACGCTGGAGTGTCCCATCCAGGTCAGCCGGAGCCCGGTGGCCGGGGGCCGGGCTATATCGGCGAGGGTGGTGGAGTGCACGGGGACGGTGCCGTTCGGGGCGCGGCGGGGCCGGGTGTCCCTGTCGAAGAAGACCTTCGCGAAGTCCAGGGCCGAGCCGGAGGGCCGGGTCCGCGCGGGGCCGCCGGGGTTCTGGAAGACCCCGTCCTCGAAGTGGGGTGATCTGCGGATGCGCGCCATGCGCTCACCGCTCGGGTCGGCGCCGAACGCCCCGGGCCGCAGCGCGCGGAGCCCGGAGCTGAGGGTACGGAAACCGGCCACGGTACCTCCAGGTGGAGTCGGTCAGGCTTTCCATTATGGTCGGCCCCTCCGACAACACCGGATCACAGGGGCCCCACCGGAAGCGTGCCCGGGGCGATACTGACCGATGATTCAGTAAACAGCGTCGCGAAGGAGCCCGGATGGTCACCCCCGCCACCCCCCTGTTGTCCCTGACATGGACTGATCACCTCACGGGACGGCAGGGCTTCCTGGTCGTCGACCGACTGGTACGCGGGGTCGCCAGCGGCGGTCTGCGGATGCGCGCGGGCTGCACCCTGGACGAGGTCGCCGGTCTCGCCCGCGGTATGACCCTCAAGGAGGCCCTGCACTACGACCCGGCGAGCCGCTACGTCCCGCTCGGCGGCGCCAAGGGCGGCATCGACTGCGACCCCCGGGACCCCGGGGCGTACCCGCTGCTGGTGCGGTACCTGCGCGCGATGCGGCCGTACATAGAGAGCTGCTGGACGACGGGAGAGGACCTGGGACTCACCCAGGACCTGGTCGACCGGGCGGCGGCCGAGGCGGGGCTGGTCTCCTCGATCCAGGCCGTGTATCCCCTGCTCGACGACGAGGCCGCGGCCCGGCGGCGGCTCCGGGACGCGTTCGCGGTCGAGGTCGACGGCATCGGTCTGGACGAGCTGGCCGGGGGCTGCGGTGTGGCCGAGGCGACCCTGGCCGCCCTGGACCGGGCCGGTGTGCCCGCCACCGGGACCCGGGTCGCCCTCCAGGGCTTCGGCACCATGGGCGGGGCCACCGCGCGTTTCCTCGCGCGCGCGGGGCTCACGGTCGTGGCCGTCGCCGACCTCAAGGGCACGATCGCCAACCCGGCGGGCCTGGACGTCGAGGCGCTGCTCGCGGCCCGGGACGCCCACGGCACGGTGGACCGTTCCGCGCTGCGTGGCGGCGACCGTGAACGGCCGGGCGACGCCTGGCTGGCTGCCGACGCGGACGTACTGGTTCCGGCCGCCGTGTCGTATGCGATCGACACCGGGAACCAGGAGCGGATCACCGCCCGCTGGGTCGTGGAGGCGGCCAACATGCCCGTACGTCCGGACGCGGAGCTGCTGCTGACCGCGCGCGGGGTGACCGTGCTGCCGGACGTGGTGGTGAACTCGGGTACGAACGCCTGGTGGTGGTGGACGCTGTTCGGGGACATCGGCGCCGACGCCGAGGAGGCCTTCGCGTACGTCCGCCGCTCGATGCGGGCGCTGGTCGAGCGGATGCTGGCCCGCGCGCAGGCCGACGGGACGACTCCGCGGTCCGCCGCACACGCGATCGCGGCGGACCGGCTGCCACTGATCGCGGAGCGCTTCGGCTGGTTCCGGTGAGGCACCCGCCGCCTCCCCGACCCGGCTGGCTTCCGGTGAGGCACCCGACGCCTCTCTGGCGGCCGTCGTCGCGGGCCCTGCCGGGCAGGCCGAAACGCCCCGTCGAGGGGCTGCCCGGCCGTGGGTAGGGTGACGGCGTGACCAGAGTCCGGTTGAGTGTGGCTCAGCGGCGCGGAGATCTGCTGCGGGCCGCCATCGAGCAGATCGAGGCGAGGGGCGTGGCGGCGGTCAGGATCGCCGACGTGGCCTCGGCGCTCGGCGTGAGCAACGCGCTGGTCCTCTACCACTTCTCATCGAAGGAGCAGCTGGTCGCCGCCGCGTTCCGGCACGCGGCGGAGGGCGACCTGGCGCATCTGCGCAAACTGCTCGGCCGCCGTTCGCCGGCGTTGCGCCGACTGCGGTCGGCCGTGCGGTGGTACGCCCCGACCGGGCAGGCCAAGGGCTGGCGGCTGTGGATCGAGGGCTGGGCGGCGGCGCTGCGCGACCCGGTGCTGCGGGAGGTCGCCCAGGATCTCGACCGGCAGTGGAAGGCGGCCCTCGCCGAGGTCATCGCGGAGGGCGTGGCCGCCGGCGAGTTCCGCTGCCCCGACCCGGCCGGCACGGCCCTGCGTCTGACCGCCCTCCTCGACGGCATCGCCGTCCAGCTGACGTCCTATGCCGGCGCGGTGCCGCGTGCGCGGGCCCAGGAGTGGGTGGAGGAGGCCTTGACCCGCGAACTGGACCTGACGGCGGACCGGCTGACGCCTTAGAGGTTGCGGGGCGCGAGGTTGCTGACGGATCGATCGTGACCTCGACCGGCGGTGGGCCGCTCGGTCCCTTTGATGTTGGAGTCGTCCTCGTCCGCGATGTGACGGGTGAGGAGGTGGAGTGCGTCTGCTGAGGATGCGTCGTTGGGGGTGTAGAGCTCGAGGCGGTGGTCCCGGCTGTCGGGCTGGAGCCACACCTGGTAGGCGATGTTCACGGTACCGACGGTGGGGTGTTGCAGGTGCATGTCGCCGGTGGTGCAGTCGGCGACCTCTCCGGTTGCCCACATCCGGGCGAACTGGTCGCTGCGCATGGTGAGCTCGCCGATGAGGTTCGCCAGTCGCGCGTCGGTCGGGAACCGGCCGGCGGTGAGCCTCAGGTACGCGACGTGGATGCGCGCGAGTTCGTCCCAGTTGCGGTGCAGGTCCCGGGTGAGGGGGTCGAGGAAGAACATTCGCGGGATGGAGGGACGACGAGCCGGGTCTGCCGGGGCGTCGAATTCCATGTGTTCGGCGAGCAGCGCGTGACCCGTGCGGTTCCAGGCGTGCACGTCCCCGCGCCTGCCGAGCACGATCGCGGGAGTGGCCTCGCCCAGCGAGTCGAGCAGCGCGAGCACACGAGGCTGGGGATGTTCGGCGGGCGGTTCGGTGAGGCCGGGCCGGTCGGTCTGGCGGGCGAGGTTGTGAAGGTGGACTGTCTCGACCTCGTCGAGTTCCAGCACCCGGGCCAGTGCGTCGAGAACCTGCGCCGAGGCTGTGCCCGCTTGTCCCTGCTCCAACCGCGTGTAATAGCCGGCGCTGACGCCTGCGAGGTGAGCCAGTTCTTCTCGGCGCAGCCCGGGTACGCGCCGGCTGCTGCCGTAGGTGCGTAACCCGATCGCGTCCGGTGTGACCTGGTCGCGGCGGCTCTTCAAGAACGCTCCGAAGTTCTCCACACCATCGAGCCTAGACATGGTTCGCGGTGGTGTGGGTGCACCTGCTGGGTGTAGCCACACAAGGTGTCTGGATGCAACGGCCGGGCGCCTGGAGCGTTGCATCCATGACTCACCACGCCTCACCCGCGACCAACGCCGGTACCCTCCGGGCCTGGCTCGGTCTGCTCGTCGTCCTCGGCCCCGTGCTGCTGGTATCGATGGACGGATCCATCCTGTTCCTCGCGATGCCCCGGGTCAGTCAGGCGCTGAGCCCCAGTGCCGACCAAGCACTGTGGACCCTGGACATCTACGGCTTCGCCGTAGGGTCACTGCTCATCGCGTTCGGGAACATCGGCGACCGCTACGGACGCCTCAGGCTCCTCATGATCGGCGCGATGTTCTTCGGCCTCGGCTCTGCTGCCGCTGCCTTGGCCCCCACACCGGAACTGCTCATCGCCGCCCGCGCGGTCATGGGGGTCGCCGGCGCGACCCTGCTTCCCTCCGCGCTGGCGATTCTGAGTGAACTGTTCACCGACCCCAAGCAACGCGCACAGGCCGTCGGCGTCTTCGCCGCGGCATTCGCTGCCGGCTTCGCGATCGGACCGGTCATCGGCGGCGTGCTGCTGGAGCGCTTCTGGTGGGGATCGGTGTTCTTGATCAACCTCCCCGTCATCGTCGGTTTCCTCTGCTTCGCACCGGTGCTGCTCGGCGAGGTCCGGGCGACCCGGCCGGGGAGGATCGACACCGCCAGCGTCGTGACCTCCGCCGTCGGGCTCCTGCTGGCGATCTACGGCGTCAAGCACGCGGCCGCCCAAGGCCTGACAGTCACCGCCGTGGCCACCGTGCTCGCGGGCATTGCCGTGCTGGCGTGGTTCGGTCTACGGCAGCGGCGACTGGAGCACCCGCTCATCGACTTCTCGCTCTTCCGCGACCGGGTCTTCACCGTCGCCGTCATCACCGGTCTGCTGCCGCTCGCAGCATGGTCGGCTGCCGCGTACCTGTCCGGGATCTACCTGCAGTCCGTCCTCGACGTCCCCGTCTTGCAGGCCGCGCTCTGGGCGCTGCCTGGAGCCGTCGTACTCACCACCACCTGCATCGTGACCCCGCTGGTCGTCGACCGCGTCGGCAAGCGCGCCGCGCTGCTCGTGTGCCACTTCTCCATCGCCGCCGGCTTGCTCCTGCTGCTGCCCACCACCATCACAGGCGGAATCGGCTGGTACGTCGCATCCACCGCGGTCGCGGGCCTCGGCTATGGCATTTCCTTCGCTGTCGTCGCCGACACCGCCGTTGCCGCAGTCCCTCCCGAGCGCGCCGGATCCGCAGGCGCGATCGCGGAGACCAGCAACGAGATCGGCAATGCTCTCGGTATCGCGTTGCTCGGTTCGCTGGCAGCTCTGCTGTTCCGCCTCCAAGGCCCCGACCTCGCCCCCACCCTCGACGAGACACTCCAGCTGCCTGAGCTGACAGCAGTGATCGTGACCGACGCCAAGTCCGCCTTCCTCACTGGACTGCACGTCGCCGCGGCGGCAGCCGGCGTCCTGCATCTCGTCCTCGGACTCGTCGCGCTCCGCTGGCTGCGCCGCCCGGCCGAAGTCACCGCGGCTGAGAATGAGACGGCCGAGACCCGATGATCCACGCCAACGCACCTCTCTCAGCCGAACCTGGCGACGCGAGCACAAGTGGTCCGCCCAGGGTTGCGGGTCCACGGCCGCGACGGCGAGCAGGCCAGAGCCGCTGGTCGGGACCTCATCTCGACCGGCGTGATCTCTGGGCCGGCGGCCGTGATGGCGATGGTGGAGCGCCTGGTGCCGGACGGGTCGTGGGAGCTGTTTCAGCCGGTGGTGCCGACCGCTCCGCCGCGGCCCCGGGGTGGCTGGCCAGGAGTCGAGTCCTCGCAGCGACTGGGGGGGCCGCCATTGGGACCGTGGAGCGGACGGTGGCCTGGCCGGCCGGGTGCCGCCGCCTTCACCGTCGCCGTGAGCGCAAAGCCGAACACTTCCTCGCCTGCGCCGGGATAACCGCGATTCCGAATCTGCTACCGCCGGCTCCCGGCCGGAAACCGTGCTCAGGTGTCGGCACCTCGGGCCGTTACCGGCCGGCGGTCGATGACCTCCCGGTCTCGGACAACCAGCAGCTCATCGGCGAGATTCGCAGGCGTGCAGATGTGATCGGGGACGACAGCGACCACCGCCCCAAGGCGTGGCCCCTTCACGCCTTCCGGACCCGTCATGGAACACGATGAGGTGATCATGGCAGGTCGGCGAACCAGGGCCACAGCGCCATCACCCCGTCCATACGAACCAATCGAGACGGCCTCTTAGACGGTGTCCTTCGGATCACGCCGGGGCCAGGGGGCTCACCGACCCCACCCAGCACCGTCACGCCGCGTCGCGCCGGGCCGAGCGGGAGGACCCGCTCTCGAAGCCGCAACTCCTGTGCGTGCGGGCCGCGTCGGTGTCGCGACCGGCGCGACCCGCACGTGCAGGAGCCGCCTTCACGCCACCGAGGCGATCCGCATCCTGATGTCGTCCGGCGACAGCGCCCCCTTGGCCGTCACATGGTCGCCCGAGGACTCCCCGCGCAGCCGGCGCCCGATCCACGGCACCAGGAACTCACGCGCCCAGGCGACGTTGTCACGCCGCACGTCGAGCACGCCGCGCGGGGGCAACGGAGGCCACGCCTGCTCGGGGTCGGCCGGCACGTCGAGGCCGAGCACCTGCCCCGCGCGGAGCGCCACGCGGGTGTGCCCCTCGGGCGACAGGTGCAGCCGGTCGGCGTCCCACGCCCGGCGGTCCTGCACACTGCGCAGGGACCACAGGTCGAGCACCGGGCAGCCGTACCGGTCGGCGATGGCCCGGACGTGTCCGTTGTACGTGGCGATCTTGCCGCGCAGATGCTTGAGCACGGGCACGCCACGGGTGTCGAAACCGGTCGTCACCATCACCGTGCCGGACACGGCGGTGAGTTGGGCCAGCGCCCGCTCGAAGCGCTCGGCCACCTCGTCCGGGTCGGTGCCGGGCCGGATGATGTCGTTGCCCCCGGCGCAGAACGAGACGAGGTCCGGGGCCATGCCGACGGCCCGCGGAACCTGGTCCGCCACGATCTGGTCGAGGAGCTTTCCGCGTACGGCGAGATTGGTGTACTGGAAGTCGCCCTCGGGCCTGCGGTCGGCGAGCAGAACGGCGAACCGATCGGCCCAGCCGACGAACGCCCCGCCGGGGCCGGGGTCGCCGACGCCCTCGGTGAAGCTGTCCCCCACCGCCACGTACGACCCGATCTCTGCTTTGCTGTCACTCTTCGAATCGTCTGCCACAGCAGCCCATGATTCACCTTCGAATGTGACCTACGCGACCGTAGGGAAGGGTTGACGGGCGGTGAGATAACCCACTCCTAAAGTGTTCGCCAACTCCGGAATACCCCGCTTGTCAGGGATGTTTCGGGGTGAGTCGCCAGACCCGGAACCCAGTGATCCGGAAGTGGCTCCAGACGGTCCGGAAGGCGAAATGGCCGCCCGTGTAGGGCTGCGGATCGCTGTAGTCGAAGACGAGCCGGCCGTTGTTCCACCATCGGACCGTGGAGCCGTCGGAGACGATCCGCACCCGGTTCGGCTCGCCCGGCACCAGCAGCGGCTGGGTGTAGTCGAAGACCAGGGGCCGGACGCCGGGTTCGCCGACGTAGCGGCGCAGCCGGGTCGTGGTGTTGTAGTTGGCCCCGTAGCCGGCGTAGTAGGTCGTGAGGTGGTCGTACTCGTCGAGGGCTCCGCCGCGTGGTGTCGCGAAGAGGTCGCGCGGGGAGCGGACGTCGGTCGCGTTCCAGAAGTTGTTGAGGTCCGAGACCCGGTCGTTGGCCCCGCCCTCGGAGACGGGGGTGGCGGTGTACTCGAGTACGTAGGGCCCTTCGAGCCGCTTCCTGAACCACACGGTCGCACCGCTGGGTACGTCGATCTCCAGTGTGCCGTGTGCGGCGGTGACGGTGCCGCCGCCCTGGAGTTCGGTCGCCCACTGCCCGAGGCCGTGGCAGAAGTCGTCGTGTGCGATGAGACGGCGGTGCGGGGACGCGGCGTGCGCGGCGGCTGTGGGGGCGAGGGCCGTCAGGGCGGCTCCGGCGGCCAGGGCTCCGAACGCTCTGCGGGTGGTCGGCACGGTGACACCACTCCTCGGGATCCGCCGGGAAGGCTCTGGAAAGCGCTTGCACTCCGGCCGTGATCACTCTGTCCCAACTGCCGCCGCCTGTCGATCCCTTGGGACGAGCGCCGGTATCCGCACACACCGAAGGCCGGACCCGGGGATCGGGGTCCGGCCTTCGGCCGCCTGTCAGGCAGGTGGTCGTGCGGCGGGTCAGCCGACGGAGACGCCGTGCGAGCGCAGGAAGGCGACCGGGTCCACGTCCGAGCCGTAGTCCGGCGTGGTGCGGATCTCGAAGTGCAGGTGCGGTCCGGTCACGTTGCCGGTCGCGCCCGACAGACCGACCTGCTGCCCGGCGGTCACGGTCTGGCCGGCCGAGACGGAGAGCTGGGACAGGTGGGCGTACTGGGCGTAGTAGCCGTCGGCGAGCTTGATGACGACCTGGTTGCCGTACGCGCCGCCCCACCCGGCGGAGACGACCGTGCCCGCGCCGACGGCCTTGAGGGAGGTGCCGGTCGGGACGACGAAGTCGACACCGGTGTGGTAGCCGCTCGACCACATGCTGCCGGACATGTGGTACGGGGTGCCGATGGTGGCACCGGTCACCGGGAGGGTGAAACCGCTGGAGTTGCTCTCGGCGGCGGCCGGCTTCGCGGCGGTCTCCGCCTTCGGGGCCGCATCGGCGGCGGACGGCTTCGGGGCCGAGGCCTTCGGCGCGGAGGGAGCCGAGGCCTTCGGAGCGCTCGCCGCCTTCTTGCCGATCGACAGCTTCAGGCCCGGGTGGATCAGCGACGGGTCGGAGCCGACGGCGTCACGGTTGTCCGCGTAGAGCTTCTTCCAGCCGCCGCTGACGTGCTGCTCGCCGGCGATCTTCGCGAGGTAGTCGCCTGCCTTCACGGTGTACGTGTGGGCGCCATTGGTCTTTTCGGCGGCCTTTTCCCCGGCGGCCGGAGCGGACTGGACGGCCTTTTCCGGAGCCGACTGCGGGGTGGCGGCGTGAGCGCCGGTGGCCCCCATGAGCGGCAGGGCGAGGGCGGCCCCGCCGGTTCCGGCGACGGCGATGGAGCGGGTGAAACGCTGGGTCTTGGGACGGCGGTGCTTACCCTTCGCGGGCATGGCGAATTCCTCTCCGTCGCCTGCGAGGTGAGCTGTCGGGTGCGGGCTGGAGATGCCCGGCCGCGCCGGGGCGCGGCTGAACCCCAAGCCGTTCCGGGAACCGGAACAGGCGTCTTACCTGTGGGTCCCCCGCTCCTGCCGTGCTTCGGGTCAGTGTGTGCGGGCTCCGGGCGGCGGCAGGATTAGGCGTCCGTCCGGATTGGTGTGGAACGTAAGCGACCACGACGCAATAGGACAAGCTTGCGGTTGCCCGTGACGGTGTTTTTCTTGACGCGTCGCCACATTCGCCGTCACGGAGCGTGGATTACCGATCTCCCGCATTGCTCGACAGCCCTGGTTTTTGCGGGGATTACGTGAACATGGCGACAGCACATCGTCACGAATATGACGATGGTCACGCACCCCGACCTCATCTCCTTTACGATCGGGGCACGTTATCCCTAAGCCGCCAATTCTCTCCATTCGGACAGAATGGCTACTTCCGCTTAAGGTGGACGATCACGGCGTCCAGATCCCCGCGCAAGCCGACCCGCAGTCCGTGATGAAGCAGGACGGCCCCTCGGTGAACTTCGCCCGTTTCACGGCATTCATACGATTCTGCCGGATCGAGGCCGCGCAGCCGGAGCGCTGGAACGGGCTCTCCGTAGCGCTGCGCCTGGAGCCAGGCGAAGACGACGGTCTCCTCGCCGAGGACGTACTGCACGGCGCTCAGCCCACCCTCCGGAGCCCGCAGCCGGTATTGGTCGCCGCGCTGCACCACGGGCCGGATCTCCTTGTAGAGCCTCACCCACTCCGCCGCCTCGGCGAGCTCCTCCGGCGTCCACTTCGTGAGGTCGCCGCCGACCCCGAGCACCCCGGCCATGGCGCTGACGAACCGGAACCGCAGCGAGCTGGCCCGGTGGTTGAGCATGGCGTTGGGGCTGTCGGTGACCCAGGCGGCCATGACCCGCGCCGGGTGGATCTGACTGAAGCCGTGCTGGATGGCGAGCCGGTCGAGGGGGTCGGTGTTGTCGGAGGTCCACACCTGGTCCGTGCGGCTCAGCACACCGAGGTCGATCCGTCCGCCGCCGCCCGAGCAGGACTCGAAGGCCACCCCCGGGTGGGCGGCCCGCAGCCGGTCCAGCAGGGCGTACAGGCCGTGCACGTGGTCGATCCACAGCCGCTGCGGGTAGGCGTCGTCGGGCCAGCCGGCGTCGGTGAAGCAGCGGTTGAAGTCCCATTTCACGTAGTCGATCGGCGCGCCGGAGAGGAGCCCGTCGAGCTGCTCCCACAGGTACTCCCGGACGTCCTCGCGGGCGAGGTTGAGGACGAGCTGATTACGGAATTCCGTCCGCTTTCGTCCTGGTTGGTACTGCGCCCAGTCGGGGTGCGCGCGGTACAGGTCGCTGTCCGGGTTGACCATTTCGGGCTCGACCCAGATCCCGAACTGCATCCCGAGGCCGTGCACATGGTCCGCGAGCGGCTTGAGCCCGCCCGGGAAGCGGTCGGGGTTCGGGGTCCAGTCGCCGAGCCCGGCCCGGTCGCTGGTGCGCGCCCCGAACCAGCCGTCGTCGACCACGAACAGCTCGACGCCCATGGCGGCGGCCCGCTCGGCGAGCTCCCGCTGCTGCTCCTCGGAGATGTCGAACTCGGTGGCCTCCCAGGAGTTGAACAGCACGGGCCGGTCCCGATCGGCGTCCGGGATCACGTACGCCCGCTGGTAGGCATGCCAGGCGCGGCTCGCCCCGCCGAAGCCGCCGTCGCTGAAGAGCCCGGCGAAGACGGGCGTCGTGTACGACTCCCCCGTGCCGAGCATCAGCAGGCCGGAGTCGTCGTGGCCGGCGCCGCCGGTGATCTGCACGCGCGCGTCCGGGAGCTGGGCCACGGCGATGCGCCAGGACCCGGACCAGCCCAGGGCGCAGCTGTAGACCTCGCCGCGCTCCTCGGTGGCGTCGGTGTCGAGGGCGACCCACGGCAGGTGCTGGTGGGAGGTGTGGCCGCGACGGCTGCCGATGACCTTCTCGCCGTGGGTGAGGCCGGTGCGGGTCAGCCGCGACTCCGCGCCCCAGCGCCCGTGCAGCTGCGACAGGCGCCAGGTGTCACGGTCGGGCAGGGTCCAGGTGGCGGAGTCGGCGCGCAGCAGCTCGACGGCCGGCCCCTGGTTGTCCAGGGTCACCCAGCGTTCGACGACATCCGCCGTGGGGCGCATCCGGTAGTGCAGGGTGACGGCCAGATCGCCGTCGCGGAACCGGAGCCGCAACTCGCCGTCCTCGGCGTCGTGCCCCTCGTAGGCCCACTCGGTGCCGCGCCGCCCGGCGGTGCGGACGGACAGGGCGGGGCGGACGAAGCGGGGGCCGCCTTCGACCGGGTACTCCTCGCGCCCGTCGAGCGGGGACTCGAAGGGCCAGTAGTCCGGCAGCGGCCGGACGGCGAGCGCCTCGGCGTCGGCCAGGCCGATACGAGGGCCCCAGTGCAGGTGCAGCAGCTCGTCCCGGTCGGTGACATGGACGGCATAGCTGCTGGCCGGGCCGGAGAGCACCCAGGTACGACCGTCTTCGGAGATGTCCAGCATCGTGCCCTCACATATTCGAACAAGCCCGACCAGGTGCGACCAGGCGGCAACATCATCGGGCGAGGTGGGGGTTCCGGGCAACGCCTGTGGACAACTCATTGCCCCAGGCAGGCATGTCGTATCGTCGGAAGACGCCCGTCGACGAGCCGCGCCGGCGGCGCCGAAGGGGAGGAGCCCTCGTGACACAGCAGGTCCCGTCGACCGAGCCCGAGCTGGCCGGAGTGCGCAACTTCCGTGACGTGGGCGGGCTGCCGACCGTGGACGGGCGGCGGGTGCGCCAGGGCGTGCTGTTCCGCAGTGGCCACCTCGCCCACGCGACCGGGGAGGACGCCGCCTTCCTGACCGGTCTGGGCCTGCACACGGTCTTCGACTTCCGCAACGCGGCCGACCAGAAGCTCGAGGGGCCGGACGTCGAGCTGCCCGGTGTGCGCAATGTGAACCTGCCGCTGAGCGACCCCGCCGACGGCGCCGAGTTCTGGAAGATGGTCCGCGACGGCGACCTGGACCAGCTGCGCGAGATCCTCTCGGACGGCAAGGGCGCGGGCCGCATGATCGCCTCGTACCGCACGATCATCAAGCACCGCACCGACGAGCACTCCCGGGTGCTGCACGCGCTCGCCGAGGACAGCGTCCCCGCGCTGATGCACTGCGCGGCGGGCAAGGACCGCGCCGGGCTGTCCGTCGCGGTGACGCTGCTCGCCGTGGGCGTCGAGCGTGAGGCGATCGTCGAGGACTACCTGAAGTCGAACGCCAAGCACCGCCGCTACAAGGTGCACCGCTCCAGCTCCGCCGCCTCGGCCTACTCCCCCGAGGTCATGGAGCTGCTCAGCCCCCTCTTCGACGCGCGCGCCGAGTACCTGACGGCGGCCTTCGACACCATCGAGGAGACGTGGGGCGGCGTCGACACCTACCTGGAGAAGGGGCTGGGGCTGTACGCGGAGACCCGGGAGCGGCTACGCGAGCGGCTTCTCGACTGAGGAACGGGAGCGGGGGCTACTTCGCCCCCACCTCGAACAGCAGGTACACGAAGGCGGCGAAGAAGTGGCCGGCGATGAGGTAGATGAACAACCTCACCCACAGGGCCCGGGGGAACTTCTCCTCCATGTTGCTCATGACGCGTCTCCGGGGGTGGGGCCCAGGCACAGGGCGGCCGTGGGGCTCTGCAGCAGGGTGTGGACGAAGAGCAGGTCGACGCCGTCGTGGTCCTCGGCGGCGATCCGGTGCGGGGTGAGCGAGTCGAAGTGGGCGCTGTCGCCGGCCGCCAGCCGGTGCGTGGTGTCCCCGAGCCGCAGACGCAGTCGGCCGCGCAGCACGTGGAGCCATTCCTCGCCGGGGTGGACGCGCACGATGTCGCCCTGGGAGCCGTGGGGGACGTGGACGCGCAGGGCCTGCATCCCGCGGCCGGGGGCACCGGCCTGCCAGTAGGTCCAGCCGCCCGCCGCGGTGGGTTCCATGTCGGCCGCGCGGATGACGGCGTCCCGGTCGGCGACCGTCTCACCGAGCAGCTCGGAGACGGTCGTACCGTAGATGCGGGCCAGTGCGAGCAGCATCGGCAGTGAAGGCTGGCGCTGTCCGGTCTCCAGCCGGGAGAGGTGGGCGGGCGACAGCCCGGCGGCGCGGGCCGCGGCCTCCAGCGTCAGGGAGGCCTGGCGCCGCAGGGCCCGCAGCTGGGGCGCCACCACGGCGGGCAGCGCACCTGCGGCCTGGTCGGCCGGCGAGTCGGCCCCGGGGGGCCGCTCGGTCTCGGAGGAGCTCATGCCTCCATTCAGCCGGAGTCTTGCCTCAGCGGCAAATTTCTTGCCTCACAGGCAAAAGCAGCGGATTCACCGGTTGGCCACCGCCTGCTTGACGAGTGTCTTGCCGAAGTCCCACACCAGCCCGCCGTTGTGCGCGTCGTCCATCACGGCCGTGAAGGCGTCGACGAAGCGGTCCACCTCACGCTCGCCGATGATCAGCGGCGGGATCAGCTTGATCACCTCCATGTGGTCGCCGGAGACCTGCGTGAGGATCCGGTGTTTCTGCAGCAGCGGTACGACGACCATCTGCGCGAACAGTCCCTTGCGCGCCGCCTGGAGCATGGTCCAGCGGCTGCGCAGCTTCAGCGACTGCGGCCGGCCGAACTCGATGCCGATCATCAGCCCCCTGCCGCGGACCTCGGCGAGCATCTCGTACTGGTCGGTGAGCGCGGCCAGCCGGGACCGCAGCCGGTCCCCGGTGGCCCGGACGCCCGCGACGATCTGCTCGTTCTCCATCACCGACAGCACCGCGAGACCCGCCGCCATGGCCTGCGCGTTGGACCCGAAGCTCGCCGAGTGGACCAGCACCCGGTCCATCGACGAGTAGACCTTCTTGAAGATCCAGTCCTTGCCGATCGTGGCGCCGACCGGCACATAGCCACCGGAGAGTGCCTTGGCCACGCACACCAGGTCGGGCTCCACGCCGTCCTCGTGCTGGTAGGCGTAGAAGTCGCCGGTGCGGCCGAGGCCCGTCTGCACCTCGTCGGCGATGAGCAGCGCCTTGTGCCGGTGCAGCAGCTCCTGCGCGGCCCGCAGCCACCCGGGCGGACCTGTGAGGACGCCCTTGCCCTGGACCGGCTCGACGATCAGTGCGGCGACGTCGCCCTTCCGCAGCTCCCTCTCCAGTGCGTCGAGGTCGCCGAGCGGGACGGCCGTGTCGGGCAGCAACGGGGCGAAGCCGTCGCGGAAACCGGATTCTCCGTTGACGGACAGGGAGCCGGTGGTCAGTCCGTGGAAGGCGTGCGCGCAGTACAGGATCCTCGGCCTGCCGGTGACGAACCGGGCGAACTTCAACGCGCCCTCGACGGCCTCGGTGCCGCTGTTGCCGAAGAACACCCGGTCCAGGTGCGGACTGTGCGCGAGCAGCTTCTCGGCGAGCAGGCCCGGCAGCGGCTGACAGTCGAACCGGGTGAGATCGGCGAGCTGCGCGTCCAGGACGTCGTGCAGCGCCTTGCGTACGACGGGGTGGTGGCGGCCGAGGCCCATCACCCCGAACCCGGCGAGCATGTCCAGGTAGTCGTTGCCGTCCGCGTCGTAGAAGTAGGCGCCCTCGGCGCGCTCGTAGACCTTGTCGAAGCCGATGGTGCGCAGCATGCGCGGGAGCTGGTGGTTGAGGTACCGGGTGTGCAGCTCGTAGCGCTCGGCTCCGCGCTCGGCCAGCAGCCTGCCGAGGTCGAACTCCCCGGCCTGTGACGACTCCGACGCGGATTCGGCGGTGGTCATTCCTGTGGCTCCTTGGACAGCTCTTCCTTGACGGCCAGGCTCGCGCCGATCCGTCCGGCGACCTCTACGGGTGTCAGGCCGATGTCGGCGAGCACCTCACCGCGCTTGGCGTGCGCGAGGAACTGCTCGGGGATGCCGAACCGCCGTACCGGCACGTCGACGTCGGCGTCGCCCAGGGCCAGCGCCACAGCCGAACCGACCCCGGCGGCGCGGCTGTTGTCCTCGACGACGGCGACCAGGCGGTGTTCGGCGGCGAGACCCGGGAGCGCCGGGTCGACGGGTTTGACCCAGCGGGGGTCGACGACGGTGCAGCCGATGCCGCGCGCTTCGAGCAGCTCGGCGGCCTGCAGGCAGACCGGTGCCATCACGCCGACGGCCACCAGGAGAACCCGCGGTTCGGGCGAGCGGTGCAGCACGTCCAGTCCGCCCACCCGGTCGACCGCCGGGACCGCCGGGCCGACGGACTCCTTCGGGAAGCGCACGAGCGTCGGCGCGTCGTCCACGGCGACGGCCTCGCGCAGCTGGGCGCGCAACTGGTCGGCGTCGCGCGGCGCGGCGATCCTGAGCCCGGGCACGACCTGGAGGACGGACATGTCCCACATGCCGTTGTGGGAGGCCCCGTCGACGCCGGTGACCCCGGCCCGGTCCAGCACGAAGGTCACCCCGCAGCGGTGCAGGGCCACGTCCATGAGCAACTGGTCGAAGGCACGGTTGAGGAAGGTGGCGTAGACGGCGACGACCGGGTGCAGACCGCCCGTCGCCAGGCCCGCAGCGGACACCGCCGCGTGCTGCTCGGCGATGCCGACGTCCCAGACCCGGTCCGGGAACCGCTCGGCGAAGGCGCCGAGACCGACCGGGTGCAGCATGGCTGCGGTGATCGCCACCACGTCCTGGCGCTCCTCGCCGATCCGGACGATCTCCTCGCCGAACACGGAGGTCCAGGAGGGGCCGCCCGCCGGGGAGAGCGGTGCGCAGGTCAGCGGGTCCATCACGCCGACGGTGTGGAAGTGGTCCTCCTCGTGGGCGAGGGCGGGTTCGTAGCCGCGGCCTTTCTCCGTCAGGCAGTGGACCAGGACCGGGCCGTGGAAGCGTTTCGCGCGCCGCAGCGCGGACTCCACGGCCCCGGTGTCGTGCCCGTCGATCGGCCCCAGGTACTTCAGGCCCAGGTCCTCGAACAGGCCCTGCGGGGCGAACGCGTCCTTGAAGCCCTTCTTCGCGCCGTGCAGGGCCTCGTAGAGGGTGTTGCCGACCAGAGGGGTGCCCTGGAGCAGGTCCTTGCCCCAGGCCAGGACCCGCTCGTAGCCGTCGGTCGTGCGCAGCGTGGCGAGGCGGTTGGCGAGGCCGCCGATGGTGGGGGCGTAGGAGCGTTCGTTGTCGTTGACGACGATGATCAGCGGGCGGTCCTTGGCGGCGGCGATGTTGTTCAGTGCCTCCCAGGCCATGCCGCCGGTGAGGGCGCCGTCGCCGATGACCGCGACGACATGGCCCTTCTCCCCCTGCACCCGGCGGGCCTTGGCGAGCCCGTCGGCCCAGCCGAGGGCGGTGGAGGCGTGGCTGTTCTCGATGACGTCGTGCTCGGACTCCTCGCGCGAGGGGTAGCCGGACAGGCCGCCCTTGCCGCGCAGCTTGGAGAAGTCCTGGCGTCCGGTCAGCAGCTTGTGGACGTAGCTCTGGTGGCCGGTGTCCCACAGGATGCGGTCCGCCGGTGACTCGAAGACCCGGTGCAGGGCGATGGTCAGCTCCACCACGCCCAGGTTGGGTCCCAGGTGGCCGCCGGTCCTGGCGACCGCGTGCACCAGGAACTCCCGGATCTCTTCGGACAGTTCCCCCAGCTCCGCCTCGGACAGCGCCTTCAAGTCATGTGGTGCCCGGATGTTCTCCAGAATCGTCACGCTCGGCCCCCTTCGGTTTCCGTGCTGCTCAGCTCACGGTGACGGCCGGCTCCCCCGGCCCCGCGCCGTCCTGCTCCATCTGCTCGGCGATCTTCATCGCCTCTTCGATCAGCGTCTCGACGATCTTGGACTCGGGGACGGTCTTGACGACCTCGCCCTTGACGAAGATCTGGCCCTTGCCGTTGCCGGAGGCGACGCCGAGGTCGGCTTCCCGCGCCTCGCCGGGCCCGTTGACCACACACCCCATGACGGCGACGCGCAGCGGCACCTCCATGCCGTCGAGCCCGGCCGTGACCTCCTCGGCGAGCTTGTAGACGTCGACCTGGGCGCGCCCGCAGGACGGGCACGACACGATCTCCAGCCGGCGCTCCTTGAGCCCGAGGGACTGCAAAATCTGGATGCCGACCTTGACCTCCTCGGCCGGCGGCGCGGACAGCGACACCCGGATCGTGTCGCCGATGCCCCGGGAGAGGAGCGCCCCGAACGCCACCGCCGACTTGATCGTGCCCTGGAAGGCCGGGCCCGCCTCCGTGACGCCCAGGTGCAGCGGGTAGTCGCACTGTTCGGCCAGCTGCCGGTACGCCTCGATCATCACGACCGGGTCGTTGTGCTTGACGGAGATCTTGATGTCCCGGAAACCGTGCTCCTCGAACAGGGACGCCTCCCACAGCGCGCTCTCCACGAGTGCCTCCGGGGTCGCCCTGCCGTACTTCTGGAGCAGCCGCCGGTCCAGCGACCCGGCGTTGACGCCGATGCGGATGGGCGTGCCGTGGTCCTTCGCCGTCCGGGCGATCTCCTTGACCCGGTCGTCGAACTGCTTGATGTTGCCGGGGTTGACCCGGACGGCCGCGCAGCCCGCCTCGATGGCCGCGAAGACGTACTTCGGCTGGAAGTGGATGTCCGCGATCACCGGGATCTGCGACTTGCGCGCGATGGTCGCCAGCGCGTCCGCGTCGTCCTGCGTGGGGCAGGCGACCCGGACGATCTGGCAGCCGGACGCGGTCAGCTCCGCGATCTGCTGCAGCGTGGCGCCGACGTCCGACGTACGGGTCGTCGTCATCGACTGCACCGACACCGGGGCCCCGCCCCCGACCGTCACCGGCCCGACCTGGATCCGGCGCGAGACCCGCCGCTGCGCGACCGGCCGGACCGGCACCTCGGGGACGCCCAGCTGGACAGCGGTCATGACGTCACTCCCGGTTCCCGGAGACCGTCTCGCGCAGGGCGCGCAGGGACTCCTTCAGCGACCCCATGGTGGCGAGGACGGCGGTGGGTTCGTAGCCGCAGTGCGCCATGCAGTTGGCGCAGCGCGGGTCCTTGCCGCGGCCGTACTTGTCCCAGTCGGTGTCCTCGACGAGCTCCCGGTACGTCGGCACGTACCCGTCGCTCATCAGGTAGCAGGGGCGCTGCCAGCCGAAGAGCGAGTAGTTCGGGATGGCCCACGCGGTGCACGGGAAGTCGACCTTGCCCTCCAGGAAGTCCAGGAAGAGCGGTGAGTGGTTGAGCCGCCAGCGCCGCCGGTTGCCGCCCGAGAAGGCCTTCTTGAACAGCTCGCGGGTCTGCTCCACGCCGAGGAAGTGCTCCTGGTCGGGGGCCTTCTCGTAGGCGTAGGCGGGCGAGATCATCATCTCGTCGACCTGGAGGTCGTCGTTGAGGAAGTTCAGCACCTCGATGATGGTCTGCGGGGTGTCGGTGTTGAAGAAGGTCGAGTTGGTGGTGACCCGGAAGCCGCGCCGCTTGGCCTCCTTGATCGCCTCCACGGCCTCGTCGAAGACGCCCTCCTTGGCGACCGACTCGTCGTGCCGCTCCCGCAGTCCGTCGATGTGGACCGCGAAGGCGAAGTAGGGCGACGGCGTGAACGTGTCCATCTTCTTGCGCAGCAGCATCGCGTTGGTGCAGAGGAAGACGTACTTCCGCTTGGCGACCAGCTGACGCACGATCTCGTCGATCTGCGGGTGCATCAGCGGCTCGCCGCCGGCGATGGAAACCATCGGAGCGCCGGACTCCACGACCGCCCCCACGGCCTGGGCGACGGGCATCCGCTGCTTGAGCACCCCGGCCGGATGCTGGATCTTGCCGCAGCCCTCGCACTTGAGATTGCAGGCGAACAGCGGTTCCAGCTCGACGATCAGCGGAAACTTGTCACGGCGGCGGATCTTCTGTTCAGCCAAATATGTAGCGACCTTGATGGACTGTCGGAGCGGCATGGCCATCTGGCTCACCTCCTGGGGAGCAGCAAGGAACGGTGCCATTCGAAGAAAGCGGGAAGCAGGGAACGAAGGACACGGAAAGCTGATATTCCACCGCGCACCGTGCCGATCCGGACGAGTTCATGTTCAGGAGCGTCCACGACCACCCGGACGGCCGCAACCGGGCGCTCGCCCGCGCGTACGGCGCTCAGGAGCGTGACGGCGGACTCCATGTCGACCGCGATCGCGCCCGTCGCGCGCAGAGCGGACCGTTCGGGGCCGCGCACGACGTGGTCGGAGCCGGTCAGCGGCCCGGTGTGCACGGTCCGGCCGGGCAGCGCGCGGGCCAGTTCCTTCACCAGCAGCCCGGTCCCGACGCAGGGCGTCGTGCCGCGCGCGTCGCGGGTCTCCTCGGCGACGACCAGATCGCCGGGGTGCATCCCGGGCGCGAGGCCCGCGCAGAAGCCGGTGGCGAGCACGGCGGCGTCGAGCAGGGCCGGGTCGGCCAGCATGCGGGTGACGGCCCGCTCGGCGGCCGCCGGTCCCATGCCCGTCCGCAGCACCGTGACCGGCCCGCCGGCCCCGCCCCGGCCGCCCGCGCGCAGGGCGAACTGCTCGATGCCGAGCGCGCAGGCGATCAGCAGCGGGACCGTGGCGGGCTGTGTGCTCATCAGCTCCCCTCGGCCTCGGCGAGCGGCGTGCCGGCCCCGCCGCTTCGGTGCTCTTCGGCCCGACCGCTCCCCGGGAGCCTGGCGGCGAAGGGCTCCCCGTGCAGATAGCGACCGAGCGCGGTGAGCGGGAAGACCTGCCGGTAGAGGTGGTAGTTGATCGAGAAGTCCCACGGGAAGCCCGTCCCCGTGAAGTACGGCTCGTCCCAGGAGCCGTCCTCGCGCTGCGTGGCGGCGAGCCACTCGACGCCGCGTTCGACGGCCTTGGAGTCGCGCTCCCCCGCCGCGAGCAGGGCCATCAGCGCCCAAGCCGTCTGCGAGGCGGTCGAGGCGCCCTTGCCGCTCCACTCCCTTGCGCACTGGTAGGAGCGCAGGTCCTCGCCCCAGCCGCCGTCGTCGTTCTGGACGGACTCCAGCCAGGCCACGGCCCGCCGGATCGCCGGGTGCGCGGCCGGGATGCCGGCGGCGGTCAGCGCGGGCACGACGGACCCGGTGCCGTAGACGTAGTTGACGCCCCAGCGCCCGAACCACGAGCCGTCCGGTTCCTGCTCGGCGAGCAGCCACTCGATGCCGCGCCGGGTGCGCGGGTCGTGGGCGAGGCCCTCCACCGCGAGCATCTCCACGACGTGTGCGGTGACGTCGGCGGAGGGCGGGTCGATGACCTCGCCGAAGTCACAGAACGGCAGCCGGTTCGGGAAGGGGCTGGTGTTGTCGACGTCGAACGCGGCCCAGGCCCCGTTCTTCGACTGCATGCCGAGCGTCCAGCGCAGGCCGCGCACGACGGCCCGGTCCAGCCGCTCCGGGTCGTGGTGGGTGATCCGGCGCAGCGCGAGGATCACCTCGGCGGTGTCGTCGATGTCGGGGTAGTTGTCGTTGTGGAACTCGAACGCCCAGCCGCCGGGCCGCAGTCCGGGCCGCTTCACGGACCAGTCGCCGGGTCGGACGATCTCCTCGCCCAGCATCCAGTCGGCCGCCTTCACCAACTGCGGGTGGTCGGCGGGCAGTCCGGCGTCGGCGAGGGCGATGGCGGCCAGGCAGGTGTCCCACACCGGTGACTGGCAGGCCTCGATCATCCGGGCCCCGTCCTCGCGCCACACGGCGAACCGGTCCAGGGACGCCAGCCCCTCGCGCATCACGGGGTGTTCGAGGTCGTAGCCGAGCAGGTGCAGGGCGATGATCGAGTACACGGCCGGGGGCTGGATGCCGCCCCAGCAGCCGTCGTTCTCCTGCCGCTCGATGATCCAGCGGGCGGCGCTGTTCATGGCGGCTCTGCGCAGTCTGCGCGGGGCGACCTTCCGCAGGGCGTGTAGGGCCTTGTCCATCCGCTGGAACGCCCCGTCCCAACTGAACGACGAAGCAAGCGACTTGGGCGGGTTGGGACGGTCGGGGTCGGTGTGCAGCTCGTCGAGCGGGAAGGGTGCGGGGCGTACCGGCCGCTTCGCGGAGACGATCGTCAGCGGGACGATGGTCTGCCGCGCCCAGCAGCCGAAGTCGTAGATGTTGAGCGGCACCCACTTGGGGAAGAAGAGGAGCTCCGGCGGGAGTTCGGGCAGGTCCTCCCATTTCCACCAGCCGAACAGGGCCAGCCAGATCCGGGTGAAGACCCGGGCGGCGGCGATGCCGCCCTGCGCGCGGATCCAGGCGGAGGCCCTGGCCATGTGCGGGGCGTCGGGGGCGTCACCGGCCAGCCGGAGGGCGACGTACGCCTCGATGGTGGCGGACAGTTCGGCCGGTCCGCCGTAGAAGGTGGCCCAGGTGCCGTCCTCGCCCTGCTCGCCCCGGATGAAGAGGGCGGCGGCCCGCGTGGTCTTCTCGTCGCGGATGCCGAGGAACTGACGGAGCAGCAGGTCCTCGGCGTCCATCGTGACGTTGGTCTCGAGGTCGCCCTTCCACCAGCCCTCCGGGTCCTGGACGGAGAGCAGGAAGTCGGTGGCACGCCGGGCGGCGCGTGCGGCGGCTTCCGGTACCCCGGCCGCCCCGGGGGTGTTCGTGTCGGTGTCGCTGGCCGCGGCGGCTCGGGATGGCAGGGCCCCGGTGCTTCCGTCGGTCGTCGCTGTCATGGCTTCCCCTTCGTGCAGTGGTGCAAGGTGTGCAGCTGCTGTGGGTCCGCCGTCGGCCGGTGCTCCGTGCTCACTCGCGGCACCGGCCGGCGACTACGCGAGGGCTATTCGGCCGATAGTGATCATCTCTTTCGTACGACGACGAAGTCGGCGAGGGCCGTGAACTGTGCCCGCACGCGGTCGGGCATGTCGACGGCGTCGAGGGCTTCGACGGCGATGGTGTGCTGGCGGCGGGCCTCGTCGGCGGTCCACTCGCGACCGCCGGCCTCCTCGATGAGGGCGGCGCGGGCCGCGAACTCCTCCTCGGAGAAGTTCTCGAAGTCGTGGGCCTTGGCGTCGGCGGCGAGGATGTCGCCGAGCCGCTCGGAGGCGGAGCCACCCGCGGCGAGGGCGGCCACGACCGGCAGGGACTTCTTGCGCTGGCGCAGGTCGCTCCAGGTCTGCTTGCCGGTGGAGACCGGGTCGCCCCAGATGCCGAGCAGGTCGTCGACGGCCTGGAAGGCGAGGCCCAGGTGGTAGCCGTACTTCTCGAGGGTGTCGGCGGTGTGGTCGTCGGCGCCGCCGAGGACCGCGCCGATGGAGCTGGCGCAGGCGAGCAGGGCGCCGGTCTTGTTGCCCTCCATCTCCAGGCACTCCTCGACGCTGACGCGGTCGCGGTGCTCGTAGGAGATGTCCTGGGCCTGGCCGTCGATCAGGGCGCGGCTGGCGGTGGTCAGGCGGCGGGTGGCGCGGCCGGCCTCGACGGTGCCGAGTTCCAGGAGCACCTCGTTGGCCAGGGCGAACAGGGCGTCGCCGACCAGGATGGCCTGGGCGGGCCCGTGTACCTTCCACACCGTGTCGCGGTGACGGCGCTGCTCGTCGCCGTCCATGAGGTCGTCGTGGAGGAGGGAGAAGTTGTGGACGAGTTCCACGGCGACGGCGCCGGGGATGCCCGTCTCGGGGGCGGCCGACATGACCTCGGCGGACAGCACCGCGAGGGCGGGGCGCACGGCCTTGCCGCCGTCCCCCTCCGCGGGCCTGCCCTGGGCGTCGATCCAGCCGAAGTGGTAGGCGGCAACAGTGTCCATGGGAGGTGCCAGGCGGTCGACGGCCGCCCGCAGTACCGGTGTGGCCAGGGTCCGGCCGCGCTCGAGCAGCGCGGTCACGTCCACCGCCTCGGCAGTCTTCGAGGCCGGGGGCACAGTGGGCACAGTCTCTCCTCTTGTTGCGGTACCGGGGGTGCGGGGGACGCCCGCCGCGCCGGCCTGGGCCGGCATCACGCCGCCTCCTCGAAGTCGAAGAGGTGGCGAGGGCGTGGCCGGCCCAGGGCGCCCAGCACGGCGTCCGCCGCGCTCACACCACTGCGGACCGCACTCTCCATGGTCGCGGGCCACCCGGTGGCGGTCCACGCTCCGGCCAGGCAGAGGCCGGATGCCTTGGTGCGGGCGCCGGGCCTGAGGCGGCCGACGCCGGGGGTGGGAGCGAACGTCGCGGTGCGCTCCCGGGTGACGAAGAAGTCCTTCACTTCGGCGCCGCGGGCCGGCGGCAGCAGCCGCTCCAGCTCTGGCAGGTACCGCTCACGCAAAACGGCCACCGGCGCGTCGATCTCGTCCTGGGCGGCCGACTGGGACACGGCGAGGTACTGCCCCTGGCGCAGCCCGGACGCCTCGGTCCGGTCGAAGACCCATTGCACGGGGCTGCCGAGGGCGGTGAAGAAGGGCCGGCCGAGGACCTTGCGGTCGTACACGACATGGACGTTGAGGATGGGCGCGGTGCCGATCTCCAGGAGCCGTTCGGGCGCGTCCAGGGCGCCCGCGGGCAGCAGGTCGTGCGCCTCGCGCTGCGGTACGGCGAGGACCACGGCGTCGGCCTCCAGTGTCTCGCCGGCGACCTCGACCCTCCACCGCCCGTCCCCGTCGCAGGAGACGGCGGTGACGCGGGTACGGACCTCGGTGCGCACGCCCGCGGAGTCGAGCGCCTCGCGGGCCAGCCGGTCGTGCAGGTCGCCCAGCGGGACCCGTGCCCAGCCGATGTCGGCCGCTCCCGGGTCGGACAGCAGACCGGTCTTGAACACCATCGCGGCCAGCGCCAGCGAGGCGTCGGACGCGACCGCGTTGAGGGTGGCGACCCCGACCAGGTCCCACAGGGCCTCCACGGCGCGCGCCGACTGACCGTGCGCCGCGAGCCACGTACCGAAGTCCTGCGTGTCCAGCGCCGGGTCGGTGAGGTCGAGTCCCTTGAGCGCGAGCGCGGCCCGGCCCACCTTGGCGCGGTCGGCGAGCGACAGGTGCGGATAGGCGGCGAGGCTGCGGCCCAGATGCAGCGGCACGGGCAGGGCGTCCCGCCGGAGCCGGCCGAGCCGCCGCCCCTCGGGGCGGGCGAGGTCCAGGACGGGAACATCGAGCCGGTCCTGCAGTGGGGCCAGCGCCGCGCCCCCGATGCGGTCGAGGAACCAGCGGTAGGCGGTGCAGCAACGCAGATAGACGTGCTGGCCGTTGTCGACGGTGAGGTCGCCGCGCCGGAAGGAGAAGGCGAGTCCGCCGAGCCGCGGCCTGCCCTCCAGCAGCGTGACACGCACCCCGGCGTCGGCGAGCGCGAGCGCCGAGGTGACACCGGCGAGCCCGCCGCCCACCACGACGGTGTGCCGCCCCTGTGCGGCCGGTCCCCCTGACCGTGTGTCATGGGTCATCGCGCACCCTCCCCCGCGGCTCGGGCGGGCCGCTCGAACGGTGCACGCCCGGCCGTCTCCGTCAGGGACGCGGCCCCGGGCCGGAGGGTTGCCCGCCGCTTCTCGCCGACGGCGGCGTCTGTGTCCCTCACGCACGCCTCCTGACGGTCCGCCGGGTCACGTGCCGGGCGTCGAGACCGGACAGGCCGCGCACGGCGACGTACGCCTTCTCCCGGCCGGGCAGGGAGACCCGGCCGCGCAGCACGGCCTCCGGGTCGCGCTCGATACGGTCGAGGAGGCGGCGGTAGATGCCGGCCATGGCGGCGACGCAGGCGCCGCTGCGCCGGTCGAGCATGGGGAGCAGCCGGTAGCCCTCGGCGAACAGGGCGCGGGCCCGCCGCACTTCGAAGTGCACGAGGCCCGCGAAGTCGGAGCCCTCCGGCGGTCGCGGCCCGCTGAAGCCGGCCGAGCAGCCGAACTTGGCGAGATCGTCGGCGGGCAGGTAGGTCCGCCCGCCCACGGCGTCCTCGCGGACGTCTCTGAGGATGTTGGTGAGCTGAAGCGCGAGCCCGAGCGTGTCGGCATACTCCGGCGCGCGGTCCACTCCGCGCGCCCCCGGTTCCGTGCCGAACACGCCGAGCGAGAGACGCCCGATCGCGCCTGCGACGCAGCGGCAGTAGACCTTCAAGTCGTCCCAGGTCTCGTACGTCTCGCCGCGGACGTCCATCAGGACACCGTCGATGAGCTCGTCCAGGCCGCCGAGCGGGAGCGGGAAGGCCCCGGCGGCGTGCGAGAGGGCGACCGCGACCGGATCGGTGTCGTCCTCGTCGACCCGGTCCTCGCGGATCCGGGTGAGCAGGGCCCGGGTCTCCTCCAGCCTGGCCACCTTGACGTCGTCGTCGAGCGCGCCGTCGCCGATGTCGTCGACCCGCCGCGAGAACGCGTACAGCGCCGACATCGCCCGGCGCTGCGGCGCCGGCAGCAGCCGGATGCCGTAGGCGAAGTTGCGGGCCTGCCGCCCGGTGACGGCCTCGCAGTAGCTGTAGGCGGCGAGTACCGGCGGGGACGTGTGTGGTTCCGACTCCACGGTCCGGATCACCCCTCTCCTCGCAGAGTCACGCCCACCTCACGCAGCAGCCGGACCTTGCCGGGCTTGGGCGGGCCGGGAAGTACGTCGTATCCGGCGGCGGCGATCGCGTGGACGGCCGCCCTTCCCCCCGCCACGAACCCTGCGAGCAGCAGCTTCAGCCTGCCGTGGACGCTACCCACCAGGGGGGCGCCTTCATTCAGGAGATCCCTGGCCCTTTGCGCTTCGTACGCAATCAACGCACGGACCGACGCTCCGGCGGATTTCGTGGCGAGATCGGCTTCCTGGACGTGGAAGCGTTTCATGTCGGCCGCGGGCAGGTAGACCCGGTCGCGGGCGAGATCCTCGGCGACGTCCTGGAGGTGCTCGACGATCTGGAGGGCCGTGCAGATCATGTCGGAGCGGCGGATCCGCTCGGGCGTCGAGGTGCCGGTGACGGCGAGGACGAGACGGCCGACGGGGTTGGCGGACAGCTCGCAGTAGGCGAGCAGGTCGTCATGGGTCTCGTAGCGGCCGACCTGCTGATCCTGGCGGTTGGCGGCGATCAGCCCGAGGAACGGGCCGGGCGTGAGGGAGCAGCGGCGCACGGTCGGCTGGAGGCGGCGCAGCAGGGGGTGGCGCGGCGTCGAGTCGAAGACCCTGCGCAGATCCGCCTCGAAGGCGTCGAGCAGCACCAGCCGGTCCTCGGCCTCCTGCGGGGAGACGCCGAGCAGCCGGGCGTCGGCGCCGCCGGGGGCGAGGTCGCCGTCGCCGATGTCGTCGACCAGGCGGGCGAAGCCGTAGACGGCCATGAGGTCGGTGCGCCAGGCCCGGGGCAGGAAGAAGGGGGCCACCGGGAAGTTCTCGCCGGCGGCCTTGTCGAGCGTGCCGCGCTCGGGATCGAGGGAGCGCGCCGTGCCGGTTCCCGTCACCGCCGGCTGCCCGGCGCGGGGACGGCACGTGCTGCGTGGAGCTGGGGAGTTTCCGTAGCCATCGCCGTCACATCTCCCGTTCTACACTGCCGACCCAATACACACTATTTCGGACACGCCGCCCCGCCGTCCGCACGGTGGCCCGACGGGCGGTGTCGCGCATTATCGCCCTGATTGCCGTGTTTCGGGACCGGTACAGCTTACGTTGTACAACGCGACACGATTCGCCAGGGTGTCCCGCACATCACGAGAACACACCGATTGGCCCCAAGATTCCGAAGATGGGCCGGAGTTGACGTTTCCTTTGCAGACGCCGGGCCCCGCCGGAGCAGTTCCGTCGGGGCCCTGTCCGAAAGCGGGTTACTTGCCCGTGAACTTCTCGTACTCCTTGAGGACCTCGTCGGTGGGGCCGTCCATGCGCAGCTCACCGCGTTCCAGCCACAGGACGCGGTTGCAGGTGTCGCGGATGGACTTGTTGTTGTGGCTGACCAGAAACACCGTGCCGGCTTCCTTGCGCAGCTCCCGGATGCGGTCCTCGGAGCGCTTCTGGAACTTGCGGTCGCCGGTCGCCAGGGCCTCGTCGATCATGAGGACGTCGTGGTCCTTGGCCGCCGCGATGGAGAAGCGGAGCCGGGCCGCCATGCCGGAGGAGTAGGTGCGCATGGGCAGGGTGATGAAGTCGCCCTTCTCATTGATGCCGGAGAAGTCGACGATGTCCTGGTAGCGCTCCTTGATCTCCTCGCGGGACATGCCCATGGCGAGGCCGCCCAATATGACGTTCCGTTCGCCGGTGAGGTCGTTCATCAGGGCCGCGTTGACGCCCAGCAGCGAGGGCTGGCCGTCGGTGTAGACCTTGCCCTGCTCGGCGGGGAGCAGACCGGCGATGGCACGCAGCAGGGTCGACTTGCCGGAGCCGTTGGAGCCGATCAGGCCGATGGCCTCGCCGCGGTACGCCACGAAGGAGACGCCCCGTACGGCGTGCACCTTGCGCACGCCCCGCTCCTCGCCGCGCTTGACGATGCGGCTGAGGGCCGCGGTGGCACTGCCCTTGCCGGTCTTGGCGCCGTTGACGCGGTAGACGATGTGCAGGTCGTCCGCGACGACGGTGGGGATGCGTGCGTCCTGCCTCTGGTCAGCCTGCTGCTCAGCCACGGCCGTACCTCTCCTCCGCCTTCCAGAAGTACACGAACCCGCCGAGGGCGAACAGCACGGCCCAGCCGCCCGCGACCGCCCACACGTGGTCGGGGAGGTTCTCCGAGCCGTAGCCGTCGATGAGGGCGAAGCGCATCAGGTCCATGTAGATCGCGGCCGGGTTCCACTGGAGGACGTTCGCGATCCACTCCGGCTTGTCCTTGAGGAAGATCGGAATGGAGAACATCACACCGGACGCGTACATCCAGGTGCGCATCACGAACGGCATCAGCTGCGCCAGGTCCGGGGTCTTGGCGCCCGCCCGGGCCATGATCAGCGCGAGACCGGTGTTGAAGCAGAACTGGAGGACGAGCACCGGCACGATCAGCGCCCAGGACAGATCCGGGTAGCTGCCGAAGCCGACCGCGACGGCGAACAGCACGATCATCGAGAACAGCAGCTGCTGGAGCTGCTGCAGCGCGAAGGAGATCGGCAGCGAGGCACGCGGGAAGTGCAGGGCGCGGACCAGGCCGAGGTTGCCGGAGATCGCGCGCACGCCCGCCATCACCGAGCTCTGCGTGAAGGTGAACACGAACACGCCCGTGACCAGGAACGGGATGTACACCTCCCGGGACATGCCCCGGTCGGCCTCCAGGAGCAGGCCGAAGATGAAGAAGTACACGGCCGCGTTCAGCAGCGGCGTGGCCACCTGCCACAGCTGGCCCAGCTTGGCCTGGCTGTACTGGGCGGTCAGCTTCGCCCGGGAGAAGGCGAGGATGAAGTGCCGCCGGTCCCAGAGCTGACGGACGTACTCGATGAGGGACGGACGGGCGCCGCTCACGGTCAGCCCGTGCTTGGCGGCGAGTTCCCTCGCCGTGAGGCCCTCGTCGGGCGCCGCGGGCGGGGTCACCGCGACCGTGGCGTCGTGCGTTGTCTCACTCACTAGTGGAAACTTTCGTCTTCGAGATGCTCGGCCTGTGCCGGTCCGGCACGCGCCGGGGCCAGGGTACGGCCCGGGGGCTCCCGGGTGTTCGCGGATACGAGCTTGTCAGATGACGGGGGGCCGGCCCAGCCGGGTCAGCCGCCACACCGTACGCCACTTCATGGGCCGGCGGGGACCGCACGAGGTGGTCCAGCCTTCGCGGAATCCGCCGAACCAGGCCCGCAGCGCGCTGCGGGAGGGGCGGCGCAGCAGAGTGAGCAGCAGCCACACGCCGAGGTAGACCGGGACGAGCGGCGCGGGGAGGTTGCGGCGGGCCAGCCAGACGCGGTTGCGGGCGACCATGCGGTGGTAGACCGCGTGCCGCGAGGGGGCGGTCGTCGGGTGGTACAGCACCATGTCGGACCGGTAGTCGATCATCCAGCCGGCGTCGAGGGCCCGCCATGCCAGGTCGGTTTCCTCATGGGCGTAGAAGAACTCGTCCGGGAGCCCTCCGACGTCGGCGAAGACGCGGGTGCGCACGGCGTTGGCGCCGCCGAGGAAGGTGGTCACGCGCGAGGAGCGCATCGGGTCGGCGGCGCGCAGCCGGGGGACGTGGCGGCGCTGGGTGACGCCGGTCTCCGGGTCGGCTATGCGGAAGCTCACGATGCCGAGCGTCGGGTCGGCTTCGAACGCCTCGCGGCACAGCTCGGCGGTGTCGTGGCTCGCGAGCAGTCCGTCGTCGTCGAGGAAGAGCAGGATGTCGACGTCCCGGCCGGAGGGCCCGAAGGCCTCGATGCCGACGTTGCGGCCGCCGGGGATGCCGAGGTTCTCGGGCAGTTCGATGGTGCGGACGCCTTCGGGGACGTCCGGGACGGGCGAGCCGTTGCCGACGACGACCACCTCGACCGGGTCACCGTCCTGCTTGGCGACGGAGTCGAGGAGGGCGCGCAGCTCCTCGGGCCGGTTGCCCATGGTGATGATGACGGCGCCGACCTTCATGCCGCTCACTTCAGCCTGCTCGAGGCGAGGATGGACACGAGGTGCAGCAGGGTCTGCAGCAGCGCGATGCCGGCCATGACGGCCACACCGAGCCGGGAGAAGAACAGGTCGCCGCGGGCCTGGTCGACGATCGCCAGCACGAGGATCAGCAGGGACGCCTCGATGCCGAGGATCAGCCGGTGGAACTTCAGGGCGGCGGCGGCCTTGCGGGCCAGCGCCATGCCGGAGGAGCGCATCTCTGCGGCGGCCTCCTTGACCGGCGGCTTCCCGGCCTGGTGCCGGGCGACGCCGACGAGGTCGGTCTCGGCCTTGATCAGGATGGCGCCGAGGGCGGCCAGGGTGCCGAGGAAGGCCCACAGCCAGTCGATGCGGCCGCTGCCCCACAGGTCGGCGGCGCGCAGGCCGAAGCCGGTGAGCACCGCGGCGTCGGTCAGGTAGGCGCCGACACGGTCCAGGTAGACACCGTTGAGCGAGTACTGCTTCTTCCAGCGCGCGATCTCGCCGTCGACGCAGTCCAGCAGCAGGTACATCTGGACGCACACCACGCCCAGCACGGCGCCGGCGATCCCCGGCACGAGGAGTGCCGGGGCCGCGAGCACACCGAACACGGTCATCAGGTAGGTGAGCTGGTTGGGCGTGACCCTGGTGTTCACCAGGTAGCGGTCGACCCGCAGGGACACCTCACGCATGTAGAGGCGTCCCATCCAGTGCTCACCGCTGCGCCGGTCCTTCACCCCCGCGGGGTGAACGACGGGGCGGAGTTCAGCTACCGATGGCCTTGACATAGTCGGCGTAGATGTCCTTGATCTGTTCGGTGTTCAGGTCGAGGTGTTCGAGGATGGTGTAGCGGCCGGGCCGGGTCTCCGGGGCGAACTCGACGGCCTTGACGAACTCGTCCGTCGTGAAGCCGATCTCGTCCGGCAGCACGGGCAGGCCGTGGCGGCGCAGGACCTCGGCCATGTACGCCGATTCCTCGTGGGCTCCGCGCAGGTACATCGCGAAGGCAGCGCCGAGGCCGCACTGCTCGCCGTGGGAAGCGGCGCGCTTGGGGAACAGCAGGTCGAAGGCGTGGTTGATCTCGTGGCACGACCCCGAGGCCGGCCGCGAGTCGCCCGAGATCGACATCGCGACGCCGGTGAGGACGAGCGCCTCGGCGAGTACCTGGAGGAAGCCGTTGTCGCCGATCCCGGCAGGGTGCCGGAGCACCGCCTCGCCTGCCTGGCGCGCCATGGCGGCGGCGAGTCCGTCGATCTTCTCGCCGTTGACACGGTTGGCCAGTTCCCAGTCGGCGATCGCGTTGATGTTGGAGATCGCGTCACCGATGCCCGCGCGCACGAAACGCACCGGGGCTTCGTGGATGACGTCCAGGTCGATGACCACGGCGATCGGGTTCGGCACGCCGTAGGAGCCGCGGCCCGCGTCGTTGTCGAGGGTGGCGACCGGCGAGCACAGGCCGTCGTGCGCGAGGTTCGTCGGCACGGCGACCAGGGGCAGGCCGACGCGTGCCGCGGCGAACTTGGCGCAGTCGATGATCTTGCCGCCGCCGAGGCCGACGACCGCGTCGAAATGGCCGGCCTTTATGTCGCCGGCCAGCCGGACCGCGTCGTCGAGTGTGCCGCCGCCGACCTCGTACCAGGTGGCGCCGGGCATGCTGGGCGAGATGCGCTCGCGCAGCTTGGCGCCGGAGCCGCCGCTGACGGCCACGGCGAGGCGGCCGGAGTGCGAGATGCGCTCGTCGGCGAGGACGCACGCCAGGTCCTCGAGGGCACCCGGGCGGATGTCCACGACCAGCGGCGAGGGGATGAGCCGGGTCAGTACTGGCACGCGATCTCCCGTCCGCGGGCGAGGTCGTCGTGGTTGTCGATCTCCACCCACTTGACGTCGCCGATCGGCGCCACGTCGATACGGAAGCCGCGGTTGACGAGCTCCTGGTAGCCGTGCTCGTAGAACTGCTGCGGGTCGGTCTCCCAGACGGCCTTGAGCGCGTCCGCGAGCTCGGGGGCCGCATCGCCCTCGATGAGGGTGACGCCGATGTACTCGCCGGTCGCCTCGGCGGGGTCCATCAGCTTGGTGATCTTCGTCATGCCCTTCTCGGGGTCGACGACGACCTTCATCTCCTCGTCCGCGAGGTCCTTGACCGTGTCGAGGGCGAGGATGATCTTCTTGCCCTCACCGCGGGCGGCGAGCAGCGTCTTCTCGACGGAGACCGGGTGGACGGTGTCGCCGTTGGCGAGGATCACCCCGTCCTTGAGGGCGTCACGCCCGCACCACAGGGAGTAGGCGTTGTTCCACTCCTCGGCCTTGTCGTTGTCGATCAGGGTGAGCTTGAGGCCGTACTTCTGCTCAAGGGCCTCCTTGCGCGCGTACACGGCCTCCTTGCGGTAGCCGACGATGACCGCGACCTCGGTGAGACCGATCTCGGCGAAGTTGCCGAGAGTCAGGTCGAGAACCGTGGGCTCGCCTTCTATGCCCGCGGGGCCCACCGGTACCAGTGCCTTGGGGAGGCTGTCGGTGTAGGGGCGCAGACGCCGTCCGGCGCCGGCCGCGAGCACGAGGCCGATCATGCGGTTTCTCCTTCATCGTGTACGGCGGGTGCGCCACCCTGATGGGCGCCGACCCAGAAGCGGATGCTCTCGACGAGCACCACGAGAGCCACAGCCACGGCCAGTGCCGTGAGCGCGACGTTGAACTGCGAGGCGGTGAGCAGCGCGGCGAGGACGGTGACGAGCAGCGTCCGACCCTCGTGCCCCCCGATGGAGCGCACCAGCCAGGCCGGGGGCGCTCCGGCGTCGCCGCGGATGCGGTAGACCGTGTCGTAGTGATGGTAGGCGACGGCGGCCACCAGCCCGAAGGCCGCGGGAAGGGCCCCGGTCACGTCCGCCTTGACCGCGAGGATCAGGACGGTGCAGTACTCGGCGGCGCGGAAGACCGGGGGGACCAACCAGTCGAGGGGGCCCTTGAGCGGCTGCATGAGCGCGCATCCGGCGAACACCACGTAGAACGGGGCGGTGATGACCGCTCCCCCGGCTCCGTGGAGGATCGTGTTGACCAGCAGGAGTGCGGCACCGGCCGCGGCAACGAGGACCGGCGTGTACGGGAGGATCTTGCCCCGGGGGCTGCGCAGCCTGGAGACCAGCTCCGCGAGCGGGCCCGAGTCCGTCAGGTCCGCCAGCGCCTTCGCTGCCCGGTCCGTGCGCTGTGCCTTCCGGGTCAGGGACCGCAGTACCCGCCCGGCCGTGGTGTACGTCGCGGCGAAGGCGCAGCCGATGAGCAGCGCGAAGAAGGTGATGCGGGGCGTGGTCAGCGCCGTCAGGACGGCGATCATCGCCCAGCGCTCACCGATCGGCAGCACGATCATCCGGCGGATCCACACCGTCCAGCCGACGCTGTCGAGCTTGTCGGAGAGTGCGGCGGTGGGGCTGGTGTTGGCCGTGGCGTCGTGGTTCGCCTCGTTGAAGGAGAAGTCCACGACGTGCCTGCAGGTCTGCAGGACCATGGCGCCGAGGGCCAGGGCCCACACGTCGTCGCCGCCGCGGGCGGCTCCGAGCGCGAGGCCCGCGTAGTAGGCGTACTCCTTGGCCCGGTCGAAGGTGGCGTCCAGCCAGGCGCCGAGCGTGGAGTACTGCAGGGAGTAGCGGGCGAGCTGGCCGTCGGTGCAGTCCAGCACGAAGGAGGCGATCAGCAGGACGCCGGCCGCGACGAAGCCGCCGCGGGTGCCGGTGGCCGCGCAGGCCGCCGCTATGAGGGCGGTGATCAGCGAGGCGGTGGTGACCTGGTTCGGAGTCAGGCCGCGGCGGGCGCACCAGCGGGCGATGTAGCGGGAGTAGGGGCTGATGCAGTAGGTGGTGAAGAAGCCGTCGCGGGCCTTCACGGCCGACTTCAGGCGTACGGCCTCGTCGTCGACGTCGGTCACCGCCTGCCGTGCCTCGTTGCGGGCCTGGGGGTCGGCGGGGACGGCGGCGACGAGACTGCCCAGCTCGGGGCGGTGCACGGCGGTGCCGTCGGCGTCCAGGGCGGCGAGGATGCGGTCGGCGAGGCTGTCGACGACGGTGGTGCCGCCGCCGGCGGAGTTCTCGCGGGCCATCGCCCGGGTCAGCGCCTGGCGGCCGGCGGGCTGGGCGGTGACGGCGCCGGGGATCGCGGCGAGCGGGAAGCGGGGGTCGGTGAGGCCGAGGCGCAGCGCGTGCACGTGGCCCACGAAGCGGGCGTCGACCAGGGCGACCCGCTCGTCGCCGGGTACCTCGGCGAGGAGGGTCTCGGCCTCGGCGGCGTCGGTCGCGGTCCGGAGGTCGAACCCGAGGGACCGCAGGTCGGCCTCGATCGACGATCCGGGGACCGGCTGGCCGGTGAGGATGGCGGTCGACAACCGAATTCACTCCCTGGATACCGGCGCGTCGACGCCGGTGACGTACATGATGGGGGCGCCTTCTCCGGTGGCTCCCGGGCGGCGTGTCGGCAGAGGCTATCGGATGCCGGGAGGGCCACGTTCACCGCCTGTTCGGCGGATGGATCGACGCGGTTCGCACGAGCCTTTGCCGCGATCATCATCGTGGATCCGGGGCCCGCCCCACAAACCGTGCCCCCTTAAGCGGACATCGAGGACATTGCGCAGGCAGTGGCCGTGGCCGCATAGGGTGGGCGACCATGACGTGGCTGATCACCGGCGGTGCCGGCTATATCGGAGCACATGTGGCCAGGGCCATGACCGAGGCCGGGGAACGCGTTCTCGCCCTGGACGACCTGTCGGCCGGGGTGCCCGCGCGGCTCCCCGCCGAGGTACCGCTCGTGCGGGGCTCCTCGCTGGACGGGGATCTGCTGAAGCGGGTCTTCGCCGAGCACGGCGTGACGGGCGTGGTGCATCTCGCGGCGCGCAAGCAGGTAGCCGAGTCAGTCGCGCAGCCGACGCGCTACTACCGGGAGAACGTCGGCGGTCTGGCGACCCTGCTGGACGCGGTCGCCGAGGCCGGGATCGAGCGCTTCGTGTTCTCGTCGTCGGCCGCCGTGTACGGCGACCCGGGTGTGGACCTCATCACGGAGGACACCCCGTGCGCGCCGGTAAACCCGTACGGCGAGACCAAGCTGGCCGGGGAGTGGCTGGTGCGGGCCGCGGGAAAGGCGCACGGGATCTCCACCGTATGTCTGCGCTACTTCAACGTGGCGGGTGCCGCCGCGCCGGAGCTGGCGGACACCGGTGTCTTCAACATCGTCCCGATGGTCTTCGACCGGCTGACGCGCGACGAGGCGCCCCGGATCTTCGGCGACGACTACCCGACCCCGGACGGCACCTGCATCCGTGACTACATTCACGTCGCCGACCTCGCCGAGGCCCATCTGGCGGCGGCCCGGCGACTGGCCGGGGGCGGCGGCCAGGGTGATCTGACGGTCAACATCGGCCGGGGCGAGGGTGTCTCGGTCCGTGAACTCGTGACGGTCATCGGCGAGGTCACCGGCGACCGCCGGCCTCCGCTCGTCGAGGAGCGCCGCCCCGGAGACGCCCCCCGTGCGGTGGCCTCGGCCGCCCGGGCGGCCGCCGAGCTCGGCTGGACCGCCCGGCGCGGGGTGCGCGAGATGACCGAGTCGGCCTGGCGGGGCTGGCAGCTGCACCACGGCTCGTGACCCCCCGCGGCGCCCTGACCTGCGCATCGTTTCCGCAGGTCAGGGCACATGACAACGGTGTTCAGTGCCGCGTTGCACATACCCCCTCCCCGTAGTTCACTGGGGTGCCCGAGCACGATCAGGCAGACGCAGGAGGCTGACTTCTCATGGGGGCTGGGCACGATCACGGGCACGCGCACGGCGCGGGGGCCGGCGGTACGGCGACCTCGGCGTACCGCGGCAGGCTGCGCGTCGCGCTGGCGATCACGCTCGGCATCGTGGTCGTGCAGATCGTCGGCGGCGCCCTGGCAGACTCCCTGGCGCTCGTCGCGGACTCCGCGCACATGGCGACGGACGCCCTGGGCCTGGGCATGGCGCTGCTCGCGATCCACTTCGCGAACCGGCCGCCCAGTGAGCGGGCCACCTTCGGCTACGCCCGGGCCGAGATCCTCGCCGCCCTGGCCAACTGTCTGCTGCTGCTCGGGGCCGGCGGCTACGTCGTGTACGAGTCGGTCCAGCGCTTCATCACGCCGGCGGAGACCGAGGGCCGGCTGGCGCTGCTGTTCGGTGCGATCGGTCTGGTGGCGAATCTGGTGTCGCTGTCGCTGCTGATGCGCGGGCAGAAGGAGAGCCTGAACGTGCGCGGCGCGTTCCTGGAGGTGGCGGCCGACGCCCTGGGCTCGGTGACGGTGATCGTCTCGTCGGTGGTGATCATGCTCACGGGCTGGCAGCCCGCCGACCCGATCGCCTCGCTCGTCATCGCGCTGATGATCGCGCCCCGGACGTGGAAGCTGCTGAGCGAGACGCTCTCCGTGCTCCTGGAGGCCGCCCCCAAGGGCGTCGACATGGCGGAGGTGCGGTCGCACATCCTCGCCACGGACGGTGTGGAGGACGTGCACGACCTGCACGCCTGGACGATCACCTCCGGTATGCCGGTGCTGTCGGCGCACGTCGTCGTCAGCTCGGAGGTGCTGAACGCGATGGGCCACGAGAAGATGCTCCACGAGCTCCAGGGCTGCCTCGGGGACCACTTCGACGTGGAGCACTGCACCTTCCAGCTGGAACCGAGCGGGCACGCGGAGCACGAGGCACGGCTCTGCCACTGACCCGGCGGCTCCGCGGGTGCGTGCGAGAGGCGGGGCGAGCGGGAGCAGGTGGGGCGCACTTCACTGCACGTGCGCCGGAGAACGCAACCCTCCGCCACACGCCCGCGCCCTGAGCCCCACAGCTCCGGCAGCGACGATTTTCCGCCTGCCGGGCCGGGCACGATCATCTACCGGGTCCCTGTCCCGGCGTCCGACCGGTGCCGGCCGCGGTCCGCGCCGCAGCGCGGGACATGCGGGCGTGCCGCGAAGTGCCGGGAGTGCCGGATTCGTACGGCAGACTTGGGGCGCGAAGACCGATGTGAAGGATGGGTATGCCGATCACACCTGCCACCGCGACGCACAACCCGTCGAACGGCACCGCAGACGCGATTTTGCTGGAACTGGTCGACGAGGACGGCGTGACGATCGGCACCGCGGAGAAGCTCGCCGCCCACCAGCCGCCCGGACAGCTGCACCGCGCGTTCTCGGTGTTCCTCTTCGACGAGTACGGCCGGCTGCTGCTCCAGCAGCGCGCGCTGGGCAAGTACCACTCCCCCGGTGTGTGGTCCAACACGTGCTGCGGCCACCCCTACCCCGGTGAGGCGCCCTTCGCGGCGGCGGCGCGGCGCACGTTCGAGGAGCTCGGCGCGTCCCCGTCCCTGCTGGCCGAGGCGGGCACGGTCCGCTACAACCACCCGGACCCGGAGTCCGGCCTGGTGGAGCAGGAGTACAACCACCTCTTCGTCGGCATGGTGCAGGCCGTGGTGCGGCCGAACCCGGAGGAGGTGGCGTCGACGGCGTTCGTGACCCCACCGGAGCTGGCGGAGCGGCACGCCAAGGACACCTTCTCGGCCTGGTTCATGACCGTCCTGGACGCGGCCCGGCCGGCGATCAGGGAGCTGACGGGCCCGTCGGCCGGCTGGTGACCGGGGCCCGGAGACGGGACCTCACGCGTAGCGCGCGGGTTTGAGCGGCAGGGCGGCCCAGATCACCTTGCCGCCACTCGCGGTGAATTCGACCTCGCACACACCGCCGGCCTCCCGGGTGACCTCGCGCACCAGGAGCAGTCCGCGCCCCCCGGTGCGGGCGTGGTCGGTCTCCAGCGCGGTGGGCCGGTACGGATGGTTGTCTTCCACGGACACCCGGAGCCACTCGGCGCCGACGGCCAGCTCGACGGCGATCGTCGGGGACAGCACGGCCGCGTGCTTCACGGCGTTCGTCACCAGCTCCGAGACGATCAGCAGCAGCCCCTGCGCCAGGTCGTCCGAGACCGGCACTCCCTGACGCAGCAGCAGGTCCCGCACGGCGTGCCGTGCCTGGGGGACCGAGGCGTCGACCGCAGGTGCGGTGAACCTCCAGACCCCTTCGTACGGCAGCGGATCCGCGGGCCCCGGGCCGAGGGGCGCCGCGCCGCCCTCTGGGCGCGGACCGAACCCGCGCCCGTCGTCGTCCATAGTCCGGTCGCCACCCTCGCGCTCGATTGTCGCCACACACCGAGTGTTGGGAACGATGCGCCTCACACCCCGGGACTGAACAGAAGTCAGCAAGTATCGAGCGCTTCTGACCGTTGGCGTATGACACGGTCAGTTGTGGGACTGGTCCTGTCCCTGTTGTGCCGTCTCGGCGAACTATTCGGGTTGTACGGGTTTGGCATCCGGATAGCATCCGGCGCATGGAGCCGCAGCTGCAGCACCGCGTGACCGACTCGGTCGCGACGGTCGTCATACGTCATCCCGAGAAGCGCAACGCCATGACGGCCGCCATGTGGCGCTCCCTCCCCTCGCTGCTGGAGGAGCTCGCGGGCGATCCCGCCGTGCGGGCGCTGGTGCTGACCGGCGAGGGCGGCACGTTCTGCGCCGGGGCCGACATCTCGACGCTGCGCGGCTCGCCCGAGGAGGCGCAGGGGCTGGCCGTGCGGGCCGAGGAGGCGCTGGCCGCGTTCCCTAAGCCGACGCTGGCCGCGATCCGGGGGCACTGCGTGGGTGGCGGGTCCCAGCTGGCGGCGGCCTGTGATCTGCGGTTCGCCGAGGAGGGGGCACTGTTCGGTGTGACTCCCGCGAAGCTCGGCATCGTGTATCCGGCCTCCTCGACCCGGCGGCTGGTGTCCCTGGTGGGGCCGGCCACCGCCAAGTACCTACTGTTCTCCGGGGAGTTGATCGACGCGCGGCGGGCGTTGCGCACCGGGCTGGTGGACGAGGTGCTGTCCGGGGGCGAACTCGGCAAGCGGGTCGCCGAGTTCACCCGGATCCTCGCGTCCCGTTCGCAGCTGACGCAGGCGGCGGCCAAGGAGTTCGCGGACGGGCGTACGGACCGGGACGCGCACTGGGCCGGGCAGGCGCGCGCGAGCGGCGACACCGCGGAGGGTGTCGCCGCCTTCCTGGAGCGCCGGCAGCCGCGGTTCGGCTGGAGCGTGCCTACGTCAGGATGACTCCGGAGTGCGTGCGGAACAGTTCGACGAGGTGTGCGGGAGCCTTCTCGGGTGAACCGGCGTCGTAGGGCGGCTGCGGGTCGTACTCGGCGGCGAGCTGGACGAGCTGTGCGTGGTCGTCGCCCGCGATCCGGCCGAGCAGCGTCAGTCCCATGTCGATGCCGGAGGAGACGCCGGCCGCCGTGACGTACTTGCCGTCGGTGACCACCCGCTCCCCCGTGGGCTCGGCACCGTGGCGCTTCAGTTCCTCCAGGGCCAGCCAGTGGGACGTGGCGCGGCGGCCCCGGAGGAGTCCGGCGGCGGCGAGCAGCAGGGAGCCGGTGCACACGGACGTCGTCCAGGTGCTGGTGGCGTCGGCGGTGCGCAGCCAGGTGAGCAGGGGGCCGTCCGCCGCCAGCGGCAGCGGGCCCGGGCCGCCGGGGACCACGATGATGTCGGGGCGGGGGACGTCGGCCAGGGTGCGGTCGGCGGTGATCGCGAGGTTCCCCGAGTCGTTCCGCACGGGGCCGGCCTCCTCGGCGACGAAGACGGTCTCCGCGTCCGGGAGCCGGCCGAGGGTCTCGTAGGGGCCGACGGCGTCGAGGGCGGTGAAGCGGTCGTAGAGGACGATGGCGATCTGCATGGAGTTCCTTCCTCGGCAGATGTCGTGGGCGTTCAGGGCGTGGTCGCGGGGCGGAAGCGACGGCGGTATTCGGCCGGGGGCGTTCCGAGCGTCCTGACGAAGGCGCGGCGCATGGCCTCGGGCGTGCCATAGCCGCTGGTGCGGGCGATCTCCTCGATGCCGTCGGCGGTGTCCTCCAGGAGGCGCCGGGCGTGTTCGAGGCGGACGCGGTCCACGTAGCGGCCCGGCGTCATGCCGGTCTCGGCGCGGAACGCGCGGGCGAAGTGGCGGGGTGAGAGGCGGGCGCGCACGGCGAGGGTGTCGACGCAGAGGTCCGCGTCCGGGTGGTCGGTGATCCAGCGCTGGACGTCCCGCAGGGGTTCGCGCTGTGCGGTCTGGGCCGCGAGCTGGGCGCTGAACTGGGCCTGGTTGCCGGGGCGGCGCAGGAACACCACCAGGTGGCGGGCGATGGTGAGGGCGGCGTCCCGGCCCAGGTCCTCCTCGACCAGGGCGAGGGCCAGATCGATGCCGGCGGTGACACCGGCCGAGGTGGCGATGTGCCCGTCACGTACGTAGACGGGGTCGGGGTCGATCTCGACCGCCGGGTGGGCGCGGGCGAGCCGGTCGCAGTACGCCCAGTGGGTCGTGGCGCGGCGGCCGTCCAGCAGGCCCGCCTCGGCGAGCACGGCGGCACCGGTGCACACCGAGACCAGGCGCTCGACGCGTGGTCCGCGCTCGCGCACCCAGCGGACCAGGCGCGGGTCCGGCCGCAGGCTGCCCGTGCCGCCGGGGACCAGGAGGACGTCCGGGTCGGGCGCGGAGGCCAGCGACTCGTCGGGGACGAGCGTCAGGCCGCTGGTGGTCCGCACGGGCGCCCCGTCGAGCGAGGCCGTGCGGATCCGGTACGCGCCCGGAGCGAGCAGGTCCGCGCCCGCGAAGACCTCCGGGGGTCCGGTGACGTCGAGACTCTGCAGGCCGTCGAAGAGGACGGCGAGAACCGTGCGGGGGGCCATGCCGTCGATTCTTCGCGGGGGGTCCGCACGGCTGCAAGGACGAGTACCCCACCTTTCCTGCCACGGGCGCCCACCCCTGGAGCACATACCAAGCGGTTGGTAACCTGCCGGGCATGACGACTGCCGCCCTGGAGCCGCGCGCCGGCCGACGCTGCAACACCGTGCTCAACTCGCTGCACGCGACGCACTACTTCTCCCCCGACCTCGGGCGCGAGCTGGGGGCCGTCGGGGTGACCGACCCGCGTGCCGTGAACTTCGCCGTGCGGGCCGCCGCCTTCGGACCGGTCGGGGCCGGGGCCGTGACCGCCGCCTTCTACAACTACAAGCACGAGCTCGTGGCCCGGTACGTGCCGGCGGTGTGGGAGACCGCCACCCCGGGACAGGTCCTGGACGCACGCACGCGTGCGGTCGACGCGACACTGCGCCGCCTGCTCGGCGAGGAGGCCCTGGCGTCGGCGGAGATGGCCGAGGCCGCACGGCTGGCGCTGCGCGCCGCCGAGGCCTGCTCGCGCGCGGCACGGCCGCTGTACTCGGCACACGCCGACCTGCCCGTCCCCGAGGAGGCGCACCTCGCCTACTGGCACGCGGCGACCCTGCTGCGCGAGCACCGCGGCGACGGGCACCTGGCCGTCCTGGTGTCCGCGGGTCTCGACGGCCTGGAGGCGATGGTGACCCACACGGCGACGGGCAAGGGCATGGCCCCGAAGTGGGTGTGCGCCACCCGGGGCTGGAGCCGGGACGAATGGGACGCGGCGACGGACCGGCTGCGTGAGCGCGGGCTGCTGGGGGCCTCCGGCGAGCTCACCGAGCGGGGTGTGGCCCTGCGCCGGGAGATCGAGGACGAGACGGACCGCCTGGACCGCGCCCCGTACGAGCACCTCGGCCCGGAGGGAGTGGCCCGGCTGACCGAGCTGGGCGGGGGGTTCGCGCAGGCGGCGCTCGGGGCGGGGGCTTTCCCGGCGGATTTGATCGGCAAAGGGTGACGCATAGTGACGCGTCTGCGAGGTACCCGCACTCCACCGGCCGGCGCGGCCGGGAGTGGAGAAAGGGGAATTTCGTGTTCCGTGCTATCGCAGACGTGCTGCGCCAGATCGGCGGTGCCATCGCCACCGTCGTGACCCTGCCCTTCCGGGCCCTGGCCCGGCTGTTCGGCGGAGCCTCGTCCTCCACCCGCAGGGCCTGATCCGGATTCCGACCTGCCGGGTGCCGCCCTGATCCCCATGTGCCGGTGCCACCTGCCACAATTGCCGCGCAACCTCAGCGGAGAAGGCGGTACGGGATCGTGACGACACCCGGGTCCAACGGGTCCATCAACGCAGTGTCCATCGAAGGCAGGATCGCCGAGGAGCTCGGCGTACGAGAGCGGCAGGTCAGGGCCGCCGTGGAACTGCTCGACGGCGGTTCCACGGTGCCCTTCATCGCCCGCTACCGCAAGGAAGCGACCGAGATGCTCGACGACGCGCAACTGCGCACCGTCGAGGAGCGACTGCGCTATCTGCGGGAGCTGGAGGACCGGCGGACGGCGATCCTGGAGTCGGTGCGCGAGCAGGGCAAGCTCACCGAGGAGCTTGAGGCGGGCATCCGGGGCGCCGAGACGAAGGCGCGCCTGGAGGACATCTACCTCCCGTACAAGCCCAAGCGGCGCACCAAGGCGCAGATCGCCCGCGAGGCGGGGCTCGAGCCGCTGGCGGAGGGGCTGCTCGGCGATCCGGGCGTGGACCCCCTCGCGGCGGCCGCCGCGTTCGTCGACGCCGACAAGGGCGTGGCGGACCCGCAGGCCGCGCTGGACGGCGCCCGGGCGATCCTCACCGAGCGGTTCTCGGAGGACGCCGACCTGATCGGCGAGCTGCGCGAGCGCATGTGGGTGCGCGGGCGGCTCGCCGCCAAGGTGCGGGACGGCAAGGAGGAGGCGGGTGCCAAGTTCGCCGACTACTTCGACTTCGCCGAGCCGTTCACCGAGCTGCCCTCGCACCGCGTTCTCGCGATGCTCCGCGGGGAGAAGGAGGAGGTCCTGGACCTCGTCCTGGAGCCCGAGGAGCAGACGGACGGCCCCTCCTCGTACGAGGGGATCGTCGCCCACAGGTTCGGGATCTCCGACCGGGGCCGCCCCGGGGACAAGTGGCTGAAGGACACGGTCCGCTGGGCGTGGCGCACCCGCATCCTGGTCCACCTCGGCATCGACCTGCGGCTGCGGCTGCGTACGGCCGCCGAGGACGAGGCGGTGCGGGTCTTCGCGGCGAATCTGCGCGACCTGCTGCTCGCCGCCCCGGCGGGCACGCGCGCGACGCTCGGCCTGGACCCGGGCTTCCGTACGGGCGTGAAGGTCGCCGTGGTCGACGCGACCGGCAAGGTCGTCGCCACGGACGTCATCCACCCCCATGTCCCGGCCAACCGGTGGGACGAGGCCATCGCCAAGCTGGCCCGTCTCGCCGAGGAGCACGCGGTCGAGCTGGTCGCCATCGGCAACGGCACGGCGTCCCGGGAGACCGACAAGCTCGCCGGGGAACTGATGACCAAACACCCCGAGCTGAACCTCACGAAGGTGATGGTGTCCGAGGCCGGCGCGTCCGTGTACTCGGCGTCCGCCTTCGCCTCGCAGGAGCTCCCCGACATGGACGTGTCGCTGCGCGGCGCCGTGTCGATCGCCCGCCGCCTCCAGGACCCGCTGGCCGAACTGGTGAAGATCGACCCGAAGTCGATCGGCGTCGGCCAGTACCAGCACGACCTGTCCGAGGTGAAGCTGTCGCGTTCGCTGGACGCGGTGGTGGAGGACTGTGTGAACGGCGTGGGCGTGGACGTCAACACGGCGTCGGCCCCGCTGCTCGCCCGGGTCTCCGGCATCACCTCCGGGCTCGCCGAGAACATCGTGGCGCACCGGGACCAGAACGGGCCGTTCAAGGCACGCGGCGAGCTGAAGAAGGTGGCGCGGCTCGGCCCGAAGGCGTACGAGCAGTGCGCGGGCTTCCTGCGGATCCGCGGCGGTGAGGACCCGCTGGACGCGTCGAGCGTGCACCCGGAGGCATACCCGGTGGTCCGGCGCATGGTGAAGACCGCGGGGCAGGAGGTCGCCTCGCTGGTCGGCAACACCGGCGTGCTGCGCTCGCTGAAGCCGCAGGACTTCGTGGACGAGAAGTTCGGTCTGCCCACCGTCACGGACATCCTGAAGGAGCTGGAGAAGCCCGGCCGCGACCCGCGCCCGGCCTTCAAGACGGCCGCCTTCAAGGAGGGCGTGGAGAAGATCTCCGACCTGTCGTCCGGGATGATCCTGGAGGGCGTCGTCACGAACGTCGCCGCGTTCGGGGCGTTCGTCGACGTCGGTGTTCACCAGGACGGCCTGGTGCACGTCTCCGCGATGTCGAAGACGTTCGTGAAGGACCCGCGGGACGTGGTGAAGCCCGGCGACATCGTCAAGGTGAAGGTGCTCGACGTCGACATCCCGCGCAAGCGGATCTCGCTGACGCTGCGTCTGGAGGACGAGGCGGCTGCTTCGCAGGGCCAGGGCGGGGGCTCCGGTGAGCGCCGGCAGCGGGGTGGGCGTCCGCCGCAGCAGCGGCAGGGTGGGCGTGGTGGGGGCCGTGGCGGTGGTGGCGGTTCGCGTCAGGCGCCGCCGCCTGCCAACAGCGCGATGGCCGATGCGCTGCGCCGCGCGGGGCTGGCGGATCCCAAGGGCGGTAAGCGCTGACTGTTCCGTCGGGGAGGCCGTGGGGAGCTGCGGGGCCGTTGTGGCTGGTCGCGCAGTTCCCCGCCTCCCTGGGAAAGAGGCGCTTCGCGCCCTTTCCGTTCTAGGGTTGCCGAATGCGTGCCATCACCTGGGAAGTGTCCGGGAGCCAGGGGTTCGAGACCGCCTGGGTCCAGCTCGGAGAAGGCGTGCTGCGGGCGCGTGGGCGGGCTGTCGGTACCGTTCCGGAGCCGTACTGGATCTCGTACGAGCTGGAGACCGCCGAAGGATTCGTGACCAGGCGGTTGACTGTCACGGCGGAGGCCGAGGCCGGGACCCGCGCGCTCGATCTGCTCCACGACGGTCAGGGCCGATGGACCGCGGACGGCGAGCCGTTGCCCGCCGTCGACGGAGCGCTCGACTGCGATCTCGGGCTGTGCCCGCTCACCAACACCATGCCGGTGCTCCGCCACGGGCTCCATCGGGCGCCCGGCGAGCGGGAGTTCCTGATGGCCTGGGTGTCGGTGCCGGACCTGACGGTGCGGCCGTCGCGGCAGACCTACACGCATCTCGGACCCGGACGGGCCCGGTACTCCTCCGGCGACTTCCGCAGCGACCTGGAGTTCGACGACGAGGGGTACGTCCTCGACTATCCGCGGCTGGCCACCCGTCTGACGACCCCTTAGCGTTCGGTCACCTTGCCGTCCGCAACCTCCAGGCGGCGGGTGACGTGCACGGCGTCCAGCATTCGGCGGTCGTGGGTGACCAGCAGCAGGGTCCCCTCGTAGGCGTCGAGGGCGGCTTCCAGTTGCTCGATGGCCGGCAGGTCGAGGTGGTTGGTCGGCTCGTCGAGGACCAGCAGGTTGACACCCCGGCCCTGGAGCAGCGCCAGCGCGGCCCGGGTGCGCTCGCCCGGGGAGAGGCTTGCCGCGGGGCGCAGGACGTGATCGGTCTTGAGCCCGAACTTGGCCAGGAGGGTGCGGATCTCGACCGGTTCGGTGTCCGGGACGGCCGTACGGAAGGCGTCGAGCAGCGCCTCCTCGCCGTGGAACAGCTTGCGGGCCTGGTCGACCTCGCCGAGCAGGACGCCCGAGCCCAGCGCCGCGTGCCCGGCGTCGAGCGGGACACGGCCGAGGAGGGCGCCGAGCAGCGTGGACTTGCCGGCGCCGTTCGCGCCCGTCACCGCCACCCGGTCCGCCCAGTCGATCTGTAGGGAGACGGGGCCGAGGACGAAGCCGCCGCGGCGCACCTCGGCGTCCCGCAGGGTCGCGACGACGGCGCCCGAGCGCGGGGCCGACGCGATCTCCATGCGCAGCTCCCACTCCTTGCGGGGCTCCTCGACGACGTCCAGGCGCTCGATCATCCGCTGGGTCTGGCGGGCCTTCGCCGCCTGCTTCTCGCTGGCCTCGCTGCGGAACTTGCGGCCGATCTTGTCGTTGTCGTTGCCCGCCTTGCGGCGCGCGTTCTTCACGCCCTTGTCCATCCAGGAGCGCTGCATCAGCGCGCGGTCCTGGAGGGCCGCCTTCTTGTCGGCGTACTCCTCGAACTCGTCGCGGGCGTGCCGGCGGGCGACCTCGCGCTCCTCCAGGTAGGCGTCGTAGCCGCCGCCGAAGAGGTTGATCTGCCGCTGGGCGAGGTCGAGTTCGAGGACCTTGGTGACGGTGCGGGTGAGGAACTCGCGGTCGTGGCTGACGACCACGGTGCCGGCGCGCAGTCCGCCGACGAAGCGTTCGAGGCGCTCCAGGCCGTCCAGGTCGAGGTCGTTGGTCGGCTCGTCGAGGAGGAAGACGTCGTAGCGGGACAGGAGCAGGGAGGCGAGTCCGGCGCGGGCCGCCTGGCCGCCGGACAAGGACGTCATCGGCTGGTCCAGGCCGACCGCGAGACCGAGGCTGTCCGCGACCTCCTCGGCGCGTTCGTCGAGGTCGGCGCCGCCCAGCCCGAGCCAGCGCTCCAGGCTGGTGGCGTAGGCGTCGTCCGCGCCGGGCGCTCCGTCGACCAGGGCCTGGGTCGCCTCGTCCATGGTCCGCTGGGCCTCGGCGACGCCGGTGCGGCGGGCGAGAAACGCCCGTACGGTCTCGCCGGGCCGACGGTCCGGTTCCTGCGGGAGGTGGCCGACGGTGGCGGTCGGCGGGGACAGGCGCAGTTCGCCCTGCTCGGGGGCGGCGAGGCCGGCGAACATCCTGAGCAGGGTGGACTTGCCCGCGCCGTTGGCCCCGACCAGGCCGATCACGTCGCCGGGCGCGACGACCAGGTCGAGCCCGGTGAACAGGGAGCGGTCGCCGTGGCCGGCGGCGAGGTTCTTGGCGACGAGGGTGGCAGTCATCAGGGCGTCGATCCTAGTCGCCGCCCGCTCACTGCCGTACGGCCGCCACCAGGACGCTTCCGGCGGTGCGCGCCACGACGAACGACCGGCCCCTGGCCGCCTTCGCGTCGAGGGGCAGGCGATGACGGCCCGCTTCGAGGACGCCGTCGAAGATCTCGTGGGTGTGGGTGCGGGAGAGCCGGTCGAGGCGGTACGCGGTCAGGGTGACCCGGCAGGCCGAGGTGACCTCGACGTCCGCGCCGCAGTCGGTCGCGGTCAGGCCGGTGAGGCGGCGCCGCTCGGCCGGGCTGCGGTCCAGTGCGTGTTCGATCTGGGCGACGAGGAGCGGCACGATCGGGGCGAGGCCGTCGACGCGGGCGGCCGGGACCCCGGCGCGCTGGAAGGCGCGGCGGACGGCGGCGCGTTCCTGCTCCCCGGCCGCATGACCGAGGACGACGGCGCCGTAGCCGCGGAGCTCGTCGGCGGGGACACCGTCGGCGTCCTGGGCGATGTCGGCGCCGACGCCGATGATGCGCAGGGCGGCGGCCAGCTTGGCGAGGACGGCGACGCGGGCGCCGATCAGCAGGACCCGCCGCCGGGAATCGGACGCGGCGCCGTCCAGCAGGGCGCTCAGCGCCGTCCGGTACTCGCCGCCGCGGAAGCGGAACGGCCCGATGCCGTGGTAGCCGTTGAGCTCCAGATCGGCGTGTTCGTCGGTCTGCCAGGCGAAGTCCCGCCAGACGAAGTCCTCGCCGTCGCCGCGGATCACCGCGGTGACGGCGCCGCAGGCCAGGTCCTCGCACTCGGGGCAGCCGTAGACGACGTAGCGGCCGCCGGGCAGCGGGGCCGGGCTTTCCAGGAGCAGGCTGCGGACCTGCGCGGTGAAGATCGCGGGCGGGACGTCGGAGGCGAGCGGGGAGACCGCGTCGAGGTCGGAGAGCTGGAACAACAGGGGGCGTCCGTCGACGATGAAGTCCACGAAGTCCCGGTGGACCTGGTAACCACCGTCGTTGCGTACTCCCCCGGCCCGCATCGCGGGCGCCAGGCCGAAGGTCGCGTACTCGGCACACATACGGTGAGTATCCCCACACTGCGCGTGATGTGAGCACGGCATGACGGATTCCGCTACGGTCCGGGGCATGACGCGTGAACCGAGTGGCGAGATCGTGGTGGTGGGCGGCGGGGTCATCGGGCTGACGACCGCCCTGGTTCTCGCGGAGCGGGGCCGGCGGGTGCGGGTGTGGACGCGGGACGCCGTCGAGGCGACCACCTCCGCCGTCGCGGGTGCGCTGTGGTGGCCGTACCGGATCGAGCCGGTCGCGGCGGCACGCGTGTGGGCGCTGCGGTCGCTGGAGGTGTACGAGGAGCTGGCGGCAGGGGCCGAACCGGCCGGCGTACGGATGGTCGAGGGGGTGCAGGGCGAGGTCCGCGTCGACGAGGCCGACGCGTGGCTGGCGGGCCGGGTGCCGGGGCTGCGGGCGGCCACGGCCGGCGAATACGCGGGGACGGGCTTGTGGGCACGGCTGCCGCTCATCGACATGCCGGCCCATCTTCCGTGGCTTCGGGAGCGGTTCGTCGCGGCGGGCGGCGTGGTCGAGACGCGTACGGTGTCGGCCCTCGCGGAGGCGGACGCGCCCGTCGTGGTCAACTGCACGGGGCTCGCCGCCCGGGAGCTCGTGCCGGACCCCTCCGTGCGGCCCGTGCGCGGGCAGTTGGTCGTCGTGGAGAACCCCGGGATCGACACCTGGCTGGTCTCCACCGACGCGGCCGGGGAGCACGCGTACCTCTTCCCGCAGCCGGGCGGGCTCGTCCTCGGCGGTACCTCCGAGGAGGACGCGTGGTCGCTGGAGCCGGACCCCGCCACGGCCGAGGCGATCGTCCGCCGCTGTTCGGCCCTCAAGCCGGAGATCGCCGGCGCCCGCGTGCTGCGGCACCGGGTGGGGCTGCGACCCACCCGGCCGGCGGTCCGGCTGGAGCGTGACACCCTGCCGGACGGGCGGCTGCTGGTGCACAACTACGGCCACGGCGGTGCGGGCATCACCGTGGCCTGGGGCTGTGCGGAGGAAGCGGCCCGGCTGGTCGCCGGCTGAGACGCGCGGCACCCCGTACGGCGTGTTCGGGCCTGACGGGTGAGGGGCCCACGAGCCGGCCGTATGGCTCGTGCGCCGTCCGGACGGCAGCGGGCGGCCCGGGTTCTCGCAACCCGGGCCGCCCCTGCCGTGCGGATCAGTGCTTGCCGATCGGGTCTCCCTCCACGTCCGGGCCGCGGCCCGGGCCGACGCGGAACTCGAACTCTCCGTCGTACTTCTTGTGGCCTTCCATGACGGCCATTTCGACGGCCTCGGAGCCCATCTGCTCGCGCACGATCACCGGGTCACGGCGCAGGTCGCGCATGAGGGCGACGCACATGAAGATCATCACGATGACGAACGGCGCCGCCGCGAGGATGGTGAGATTCTGCAGACCGGTCAGCGCGTCGCCCTGACCGCTGCCGACCAGGAGCATGATCGCGGCCACCGCGCCGGTGACCACGCCCCAGAACACGACCACGAAGCGGCCGGGTTCGAGCGCGCCCTTCTGCGACAGGGTGCCCATGACGATGGAGGCCGCGTCGGCGCCCGAGACGAAGAAGATGCCGACGAGGATCATCACCAGCAGGCTCGTGACGGTGGCGATGGGGAACTGCTGGAGCACGCCGAAGAGCTGGCCCTCCGGGGTGGCCTCCTTGCTGAGCTGCCCCTCCTCCTGCATCTTCATCGCCGAGCCGCCGAAGATCGCGAACCAGATCAGGCTGACGGTGCTGGGCACGAGGATGACACCGCCGACGAACTGGCGGATCGTGCGGCCCCGGCTGATGCGGGCGATGAACATGCCGACGAACGGCGTCCAGGAGATCCACCACGCCCAGTAGAAGACGGTCCAGCTGCCCAGCCAGTCGGCCACGCCCTTGCCACCGCTGGCCTCGGTCCGGCCGGCCAGCTGGGGCAGGTCGCCGAGGTAGGCGAAGACGGAGGTGGGCAGCAGGTCCAGGACGATGATGGTCGGGCCCGCCACGAACACGAACAGGGCGAGGATCAGCGCCAGCACCATGTTGGTGTTGGACAGCCACTGGATGCCCTTCTCCACACCGGAGATCGCGGACGCGACGAAGGCCAGGGTCAGCACCGCGATGATCGTGACGAGCAGCCCGGTGCTCACCTTGTCCATCCACTTCAGCTCCTGCACACCGGAGCCGATCTGGAGCGCGCCCAGGCCCAGGGAGGCGGCGGAGCCGAAGACGGTCGCGATGATCGCGAGGACGTCGATGGCCCGGCCGATGCCGCCGTTGGCGTTCTTCTTGCCGATGAGCGGGGTGAACACCGCGCTGATGGTCTGCCGGCGGCGCCTGCGGAAGGTGCTGTAGGCGATGGCGAGACCCACCACGGCGTAGATCGCCCAGGGATGGAGTGTCCAGTGGAACAGGGTGGTGGCCATGGCCGTCTCCATGCGATCGCCGGAGTCGGCCGGGTTGCTGCCCGGCGGGGGCGTGCCGTAGTGCGACAGCGGCTCGCTCACGCCGTAGAACATCAGGCCGATGCCCATGCCGGCGCTGAACATCATGGCGACCCAGGACACCGTGCGGAACTCGGGCTCCTCGCCCTCCGCGCCGAGGTGGATACGGCCGTAGCGGCTGATCGCGAGCCAGAGGGCGAAGACGACGAAGCCGGAGGCGGCGAGCATGAACGCCCAGCCGCCGTTGTGCATCAGCCCGCCGAGCATGCTGGTGGAGACGCTCTCGAGCGAGTCGGTCGCCGTCGCCCCCCAGACCACGAAGGCGAGGGTGAGGGCCGCCGTGACGCCGAAGACGATGCGGTCGGTCTGCGGCCGGTCCTGACCGGGCAGGCCCGCTTCCGACCCCGGCAGCGCGGCTCCCTCCGGGGAGTCCTTGTCGCTTGGTCGTTCTTGCGTCACAGGCGGAACCTTTCATCGGGACAGCGAGGGAGGATGTAGGCCCTCCGTAAACGCTGCTACCACGTGTGGCGGAATTTCACCCCTCTCAACATGCGGTTTCGTATGAAGCTCCTGTCAGGTGGTACTCGGCCCGGTCGTCGAGCAGCAGCGGCACGAGAGCCCGCAGGGGCTGGCGCAGCGGGACGAGCACACCCTCGCGGTCCTTGCGCACCTGCACGCCGTGCAGGGCGAGCTCGTCACCCACCTCGGCGTACTGGGCGGCGGTGAGCCGGTAGCCGCAGGGCGGGTTCGGGATGATTTCTGCCGGTTCGGGCGGATCGTTGTCGGCACCGCCGAGGTAGACGGGGCCCGTGTCGGCGTAGCCCGCGAGCCGGGCCGCCGCCGTGGCCGCCCCGATGCGCGCCCGACGCTGGTCGGTGTAGCCGAACATGCCCTTGAGCGCGTCCAGTTGGGAGGTGACCCGGCGCCGGTTGTTGAGCGCCCCGTCCGCCTTCTCCGCCTCGGTGAGCGGGTCGACGCGGCTTTCGATGAGCAGTCCGACGGAGTGCTTCACACCGGACATGTTGCGCAGAATGCGCTCCTGTCCGTCGCCGGCGACCTGTTTGACCGGCTCACCGGTCTCCGGGTCGGTCCAGATGCCGTAGGTGCCCGTCGAGTGCCCGGCGCGCTGTGCCGCGGGGCGGACGTACGCCTCGGAGAGGGTCCGCGCCTCGTCGTGGACGGCCTCGTGGGTGTTGAGGTTGCGCGGCCACAGGTCGAAGAGGTCCTTGTCGTAGAACCGGGGTGTGGCGCCGTACTCGTGCAGGTCGTAGACGATGTCGGGGCGCTGGTCGCGGATGAGGGCGGCCAGGGCACGGCCCTCGGCGGTCTTCAGGGCGAGGTGGTCGCGGTTGATGTCGACGCCGTCGCCGTTGCCGCGTGTGTTCGCGGCCCGGCCGTCCGGGTTGGCGGTGGGTACGACCAGGACCGTGGTGCGGTCCAGGAAGCGACGGGTCCTGCTGTCGCGGGCGTACGCGAGGTCGCGGACGGTGGTCAGGCAGGCCTCGCGGCCGGAGGGTTCGTCGCCGTGCTGGCTGCAGACGAGCAGGACCTTGTTCGTGGTCGGGCGGTTGCCGATCCGCACCAGTTGGAGCGGGCGGTCCTGCTTCGTGGTGCCGAAGCGGGTCACGGAGACGCGGCCGCCCGACCGGTCGACGGTCCGGAGAAAGTCCTGCTCCTCGGGCTGGGTGGTCCAGCGGGCGCCGTCCGACTGCTCGAAGCCGGTGCGCGGCGGGGAGCCGGTGGCCGCCTGGGCCGGTGCGGCGACCAGGGAGGCCGCGAGGGCCGCGGTGGTCACCATCAGGGCGCCTGCACGGGTCACTGGCTCGCCTCCGGGACACGGTGTGTGGTGCGCGGCTTGCGAACGCCGTCCAGGTACGTGGCGTCGGGGACGGCGGTTGCGGCGCCCGTGGTGGCACGGGCGAAGGCGGCTGCTCCGCCCGCGAACGGGACGCGCGCCGAGGTGCGGGACAGGTCGAGCGTGAGCTTCGGCTTGTCGGCGGGAGGGTCGATGAGGCCCTGGTCGGTGCCGCCGACGATCAGCGCGAGGCGGTGGCCCTTCGGGACGACGTGGTCGGTCGCCGCGAGGTCGAGGGTGATCGTGTACCGCTTGCCCGGGGTGAGCGGGGAGCCCCTGTGGTCCGAGGCGTGGTTGCCGAGGTCGGCCCAGCCGCGGCTGACGACCGTGAAGCCGACGTCGGCGGTCTTCGCCTTCGTCTCCTTGAAGCAGGAGCTGTCGCCGGCGGTGCTCGCGCCCCAGCAGGTCCGGTCCGTGAGGGTGGTGATGCCTTCGCCGGCGTCCGCGTAGTCGCGGATACGGGCGGGGCCGACGTCCACGAGGACGGCGGAGAGGTGGGCCGTCGAAGTGGAGGCCGTGGCGGTGACGGTGACCCGGGAGGAGCCGGCCAGGCGCAGGTCACGGGTGAGCGGGCCGGTGCTGAACCCGGCCTTGTCCGGTGCCGGCTCGTCCAGCTGGGCGGCCCAGTCGGTCTCGCCCCGCTTCGGGTCGTCGGTAAAGGTCTCGGTGCCGTGGCCGCGGTGCAGGCCGAGGGTGCCGACGCCGGCCTGGGAGCCGCGGTCGGGACGCAGGGTGGCGGCCCGGGTGCCGCTCGGCGGCCAGGTCCTGGAGGTGTCCCACCGGTCGGGTGCGCGTTCGATGTCGGCCATGGGCTCGCGGTCGATGCCGTTGTCGTAGCCCATGAGTTCGTGGTCGAACCAGCGGTGCAGGGTGTCGACCCAGGCGCCGCGGCGGAAGTCGAAGGGGTCGACGTGACCGGTCTGGGAGAGCCAGATCTTGCGCTCGACGCCGTTCTTCGCGAGGGCGTTCCACCACTGGCCGACGTGCTTCATGCGGACGTTGAGGTCCTGCATGCCGTGCACCAGGAAGACGCTGGCCTCGACCTTGCGCGCGGCCTTCACGTAGTCGCGCTGGGTCCACAGCGGAGTCCAGTCGCCCGTGCGTGGGGCGCCGTCGGCGAGCTGTTGCTGGACGGCCGCGCACTTGGCGCGGGCGTCGGGACTGTCGACGTAGTCCGACAGCCACTCGGGGCCGGAGTCGTAGAGCGGGGCGCCCTGCTGGAAGTAGTAGTCGTACCAGGAGGAGATGGCGCTGATCGGGACGATGGTCTTCAGGCCCTTGACGCCGGTGGCGGCGACGCCGTTGGCGATGGTGCCGTCCCAGCTCTTGCCGATCATGCCGGTGCGGCCGTTGGTCCAGCCGGCCTGGGCGCGGGCGGTGCCGGTGCGGCTGGTGTAGGCCTTGGCGCGGCCGTTCAGCCAGTCGACGACGGCCTTCGCTGACTGGATGTCGGAGCGGCCGCCCACGTCGACGCAGCCGTCGGAGCGATTGGTTCCGGCCAGGTCCACGCCGACGAAGGCGTAGCCGCGCGGGACGAAGTAGTTGTCGTAGTAGAGCGGCATCCGGTCGACACGGCCCTGCGCGTCGTAGGTCTTCTTCTGGCTCTCGTTGCCGCGCCCGCAGCAGGAGTAGTAAGGGCTGGCGTCCATGATGACGGGGACCTTGCGGCCCTGCCGGGCGGTCTCGCGGGGGCGGACGATGTCGACGGCGACCCGGTCGGTCCTCCCGTCGCGGTCGCCGTCGAGCCCGGTGTCCACCCAGACGGCCTCGCGGATGGCGTTCTCGTAGGAGAAGACGGGTTCGCTCCCGCGCGGGGCGGCCGGTGCGGCCTGTGCGGCGGCCGGGGTGATCAGGGTGGCCAAGAGGGCGGCCGTGGCCGCCGTCGCGAGCGGTCTCCAGGTCGTGAAGCGCGTGCGTTTCGGCATGCGCCGGACGGTACATCGGTGAACTCCCGTGCAGAAGAGGGCAGCTGACGGACCGGCGTGTCCCCGGGGGCCTTCGGGGCGGGTGTCTCATGTCGGCCGAATGGCGATCGTGTGACAGCAGGGGCCATGGACATGATCAGGGGCACGGGGAGTCAATAGGCTCCGGACAGACCCCGGAAGACCTCGGGAACCTACGACTTGGAGCCTTGCGTGCACCGCAGAATCATCGCGCCGGGAGCGCTGGCGGCGACCGTTCTCCTGCTGGCGATCCCGGCATCGGCCGCCTCCCACTCCCCCGGCGCGCCGGGTATCGGCGACCCCTACTACCCGGCCTACGGCAACGGCGGATACGACGTCTCCCACTACGACCTCCGGCTGAAGTACCAGCCGGCCACGGACGAGCTGGAGGGCACGGCCACCCTCGTGGCCCGCACCACCCAGGACCTGTCGAGCTTCGACCTGGACTTCCTGCTGGACGTCGCCGAGGTACGGGTCAACGGGGCGAAGGCCTCGTTCCGGACCTCGGGCGAGCACGAGCTGGAGATCACGCCGAAGAGCCCGCTGGCCAAGGGCGCGCCCGTCACCGTCGTCGTCCGCTACAGCGGGGTGCCGTCGTCGAAGCAGGCCTACGGCTTCACCAGCTGGCACCGCACCCCGGACGGGGGCGTCGCGGCGAACGAGCCGGAGGCGGCGGCCTGGTGGTTCCCGGGCAACGACCACCCGCTGGACAAGGCGACCTACGACGTTTCCGTGCTGGTCCCGGACGGCACCCAGGCCATCTCCAACGGCACGCTCCAGTCGACGAGTTCGAAACTCGGCTGGACCCGTTGGAACTGGCGGTCCGACAAGCCGCAGGCCACGTACCTCGCCACGCTCGCGGTCGGGAGGTTCGACATCACGACCGGCACGACCGAGGGCGGCATCCCGGTCCTCAACGCCTACAGCAAGGATCTCGGAGCGAACGCCGGGGCCGCACGGGCGAGCATCGAACGGACCGGGGAGATCGCGGACTGGCTGGCCGGGTACTTCGGGCCGTATCCCTACAACGCGCTCGGCGGGTACGTGCCGAACACGGACACCGGGTACGCCCTGGAGACCCAGACCCGGCCGTTCTACAGCCCGCGGCAGTTCGCGAACGGGTCGAACGTGTCGGTCGTCGTCCATGAGCTGGCCCACCAGTGGTACGGCGACGACGTGTCGCTGAAGGGCTGGAAGGACATCTGGATCAACGAGGGGTTCGCGCGGTACGCGCAGTGGCTGTGGTCCGAGCACGAGGGCGAGGGCACGGCGCAGGAACTCGCCGACTACGTGTACGCCTCGCATCCCGCCGACGACCCGTTCTGGACGGTGAAGCCCGGGGATCCCGGCCCGGAGAACCAGTTCGACATCGCGGTCTACGACCGTGGCGCACTGGCCGTCCAGGCGCTGCGCAACCGGATCGGCGACGAGGCGTTCTTCACGATCCTCAAGGGCTGGCCGTCGAAGTACGCCCACGGCAACGCGTCGGTGGCGGACTTCCGGCGGTACGCGGAGGAGGTGTCGGGCAAGCCGCTGGCCGCGCTGTTCGACACGTGGCTGTTCCAGCCGTCGAAGCCGGGGGCACCGGCGGCTCGGGCCGCCGCGGTGGCCAAGGCCGCGGAGGGCGTCTCGCGGCCCAGGTCGTGGAAGCGGATCGCGGCGACGAACGGGGTGCACGGGCACTGACGTCGTCGTAGCGCAGGGGGTATCCGGCGCGATCCGGTCGCAGGCGGCTCGCCGTGCTGGGCGTCGGCGCGCAGGTGTCCGGCGCGGTCCGGCCGGGGCCCCGGCCGCGCAGGCGTGTCCGACGCGGTCCGGGCGGGGGTCTCGGCCGCGCCGGGGCTGGGACCGGCCGCAGACGGGCTCGCCGTGCCGGGGCGACGGCGCGCAGGGGTATCCGGCGCGGTCCGGTCGCAGACGGCTCGCCGTGCCGGGACGTCGGCGCGCAGGGTATCCGGCGCGGTCCGGCCAGGGCCCCGGCCGCGCAGGCGTGTCCGACGCGGTCCGGGCGGGGGTCTCGGCCGCGCCGGGGCTGGGACCGGCCGCAGGCGGCTCGCCGTGCCGGGGTGGCGGCGCCCCGCCGTCGGGAGGAACCCGGGCTGCCGGACGGGGGCCGGCCGTCTACGGTGAGTTCATGCGCCGTGACGAGTAAGGCCGCGGCGGCCGACGAGGGAGCCGGCGTTGCGGAAACTGGCGATCATCGAGGCCCCGTCCGTGCTCGGGCTGCGCCCCACCGGTGTGGAGGATCTGCCGTCGGCGCTCCTCGGGGCGGGGCTGGCCGAGGGGCTCGGGGCGGTGCACGCGGGGCGGATCGAGCCGCCCCCGTACGACTCGGAGCGGGACCCGGGAACGGGGGCCCTGAACCCGGGCGGTATCGCCGCCTACTCCGTCGCGCTTGCCGGCGCCGTGGGCGACGTCCTCGACGACGGCCGGTTTCCGGTCGTGCTCGGCGGCGACTGCAGCGTGCTGCTCGGCCCCCTGCTCGCGCTGCGCCGCCGCGACCGGCACGGTCTGCTCTTCCTGGACGGCCACACCGACTTCTACCAGCCCTCGGCCGAGCCGGCCGGCGAGGTGGCCTCCATGGAACTCGCCCTGGCCACCGGGCGCGGCCCGCGCGTGCTGGCCGACCTGGAGGGCCGGGGCCCGCTCGTGCGGGACGAGGACGTCGTCGCGCTGGGGTTCCGGGACGCGGAGGAGTCCGCGGGACACGGGATGCAGCCGCTGCCGCCCGCGCTGCACGCGATGGAACTGGACACCGTGCGTGCGCTGGGGGCAGCCGAGGCGGCCCGCCGCGCGGTCGGGCTGCTGAGCGGCGGCGCGGACGCCGGGTACTGGGTCCATCTCGACGTCGACGTGCTGGACGACGCGCTCATGCCCGCCGTCGATTACCGGCAGCCGGACGGCCTGACCTGGCAGGAGCTGGAGACCGTCCTGCGCACGGCCCTGTCCGGCGGCGGCGCCGTCGGCCTCACCGTCACGATCTTCAACCCCCGCCTGGACCCCGACGGCACCCTCGCACAGCGCCTCACCGACTGCCTGACAGGGGCCTTCGACAGCCAGGGCTGACCGGCGGCTGCCAGAGGCCCCGTCCCGCTACTTCGTCAGCTGCGACAGCTCCTGGTCCGCCGTCTGCGAGACCCGGCGGCGGACGCCGTACCAGCCGGCGACCAGCATGGCCGCGATCACCGGGACGAGCAGGAGCGTCTTGCGGCCGACCTCGGGGTCGTTCCACATCATGCCGAGGCAGGCCAGCAGGAAGACGATCGTGGCGATCTCCGTGACCGGGGTGCCCTTGAGGCGGAACGAGGGGCGGCTGATCAGGCCCGCCTTGGCGCGGCGGACGAAGACCAGGTGACAGATCATGATGATCACCCAGGTGCTGATGATGCCGAGGGAGGCCACGTTGAGCACGATCTCGAAGGCCTGGGCCGGCACCAGGTAGTTCAGGCCGACGCCGAGCACACACACCGCGCAGGTGAGCAGGATGCCGCCGTAGGGCACCTGGCTGCGGTTCATGCGGGCGGTGAACTTCGGCGCGGAGCCGGCCATCGCCATGGAGCGCAGGATGCGGCCCGTGGAGTACAGGCCGGAGTTGAGGGAGGACATGGCGGCCGTGAGGACCACCAGGTTCATCACGTCGCCGGCGGCCGGGATGCCGATCTTCGACAGCACCGTGACGAAGGGGCTCTGGTCGGCCGAATAGACCGAACCCGGCAGGAGCAGGGCCAGCAGGACGACCGAGCCGACGTAGAAGAGGCCCACGCGCCACATGATCGAGTTCACCGCACGGGGGACGATCTTCTCCGGCTCGGCGGTCTCGCCCGCGGCGACACCGACCAGCTCCAGCGCGGCGTACGCGAAGATCACGCCCTGCATGACCAGGACGACCGGCATCATGCCGTGCGGGAAGACGCCGCCGTTGTCGGTGATGACGCTCAGGCCCGGCGTCCCACCGCCGACCTTCTGCTGCGTGGCGAGCAGGAAGATGCCGATGAGCATGAAGCCGACGAGCGTCGCGACCTTGATGATCGAGAACCAGAACTCCATCTCGCCGAAGATCTTCACCGAGATCAGGTTCACCACCAGGACCACCGCGAGGGCGACCAGCGCGAGCACCCACTGCGGGATGTCGGTGAACAGGCTCCAGTAGTGCGTGTAGAGCGCGATCGCCGTGATGTCGGCGATGCCGGTGGTCGACCAGTTCAGGAAGTACATCCAGCCGGCGACGTACGCGCCCTTCTCACCGAGGAACTCGCGCGCGTACGACACGAAGGAGCCCGAGGAAGGGCGGTAGAGCACGAGCTCACCGAGGGCCTTGACCACGAAGAAGGCGAAGATGCCGCAGACCAGGTACGCGATCGCCAGGGCCGGGCCGGCGTTGTGGAGGCGGCCGCCCGCACCGAGGAAGAGTCCGGTGCCGATCGCGCCTCCGATGGCGATCATGTTGACGTGGCGGGGCTTGAGGTCCTTGCTGTAGCCGGCGTCGCCCGCGTCCGCGGGCACCTGGGCCGCGTCACTGCGGGATGCGGCTGCTGCCGTGTTCACGGCGTCCTTGCTCACGGTGGATCCACTCTCTGGTGCTCCCGAGCGGGTCGCGCTCGGCTTTCCGGACGTACATAAGGTCCGCGCCCTCGGTAAAGGCACAGACCAAGGGGCCACCTTCCCCCGCCCTTCGCGACTCACGCGGTGGCATACGTCACAGAGCGCGACTTCTCACACGGGACGTCCCTGACGTCCCGTGGATCTCCGGAGGTTTCACAGCACTGGTGAGACAGCGATACTGCTGCACATGACGACCGACACCGAGGAGCCGACCCTCACGATCGACGAGCTGGCGGCCCGGGCCGGAGTCACGGTGCGCACGGTCCGCTTCTACGGCACGAAGGGGCTGCTGCCCCCGCCGGTGCTCGGTCCGCGGCGGGTGGGGCACTACGGGCGCGAGCACCTGGCCCGGCTGGCGCTGATCGAGGAGTTGCAGCAGCAGGGCATGACGCTGGCCGGCATCGAGCGCTACCTGCGGCAACTGCCGCCGGATCTCAGCGCGCACGACCTGGCCATCCACCGGGCCGTGGTGGCCTCCTGGGCACCGGAGACCGTCGAGACGGTCACGCGGGCGGAGCTGGAGCGGCGGGCCGGGCGGCCGCTGGGCGACGAGGACGTCGAGCGGCTCGTCGCCATGGGCGTGGTCCGGCCCGCGGACGGCGGGTACGAAGCCGACCTCGGTCTGCTCCGGCTGGGCACGGGGCTGCTGGACGTACCGCTGTCCCAGCAGGCGATCTTCACGGCGCGCACCGTCCTCGTCGAGCACGCGTGCGCCGCGGCCCGGGAGCTGTCCCGGCTCTTCCGCGGTGAGGTGGCGGAGCGTGACGCGCGGGACGTGCGGTCCCTGTCGGCGCACATGCACCCGCTGGTGGTGCAGGCGCTCCTCACCGCTTTTCAGCGGTCGCTGAAGGAAGAGCTGGGCGAGTGGCTCACCGGGCCGTCGGAGTCCGGCGGGTCAGACGCGGGCTGAGTCGCTGAACCGCTCCCCCTTCTCCGCCTTGTCCACCAGCAGCGCGGGCGGGGTGAAGCGCTCGCCGTACTGGCCGGCGAGTTCCCGCGCACGGGCCACGAAGCCGGGCAGGCCTCCCTCGTAGCCGTTGATGTACTGGAGCACGCCGCCGGTCCAGCCCGGGAAGCCGATGCCGAAGATGGAGCCGATGTTGGCGTCGGCGACGGAGGTCAGCACGCCCTCCTCCAGCAGCCGGACGGTGTCCAGCGCCTCGGAGAACAGCATGCGTTCCTGCATGTCCCGGAACGGGATCCGATACCCCGGCTTGGTGTAGTGCTCGCGCAGCCCGGGCCACAGGCCGGTGCGCTTGCCGTCGTCGCCGTAGTCGTAGAAGCCGGCGCCGCCGCTGCGGCCGGTGCGGCCGAACTCGTCGACCATGCGGTCGATGACGGCCTCGGCGGGGTGGGGCGTCCAGGTGCCGCCCGCCTCCTCGACCGCCCGCTTCGACTCGGCGCGGATCTTGCGCGGCAGGGTCAGCGTCAGCTCGTCCATCAGGGACAGCACCTTGGCCGGGTAGCCGGCCTGGGCCGCGGCCTGCTCGACGGAGGCGGGCTCGATACCCTCGCCGACCATGGCGACACCCTCGTTGATGAAGTGGCCGATGACACGGGAGGTGAAGAAGCCTCGCGAGTCGTTGACGACGATCGGCGTCTTGTTGATCTGCCGGACCAGGTCGAAGGCGCGGGCCAGGGCCTCCTCGCCGGTGCGCTCGCCCTTGATGATCTCGACGAGCGGCATCTTGTCGACGGGCGAGAAGAAGTGCAGGCCGATGAAGTCACCCTGGCGCTCCACTCCTTCGGCGAGGGCGGTGATGGGCAGCGTCGAGGTGTTGGAGCACAGCAGCGCGTCCGGCTCCACGACGTTCTGGATCTCCTGGAACACCTTGTGCTTGAGGGAGGTGTCCTCGAAGACCGCCTCGATCACGGCGTCGCAGCCGGCCAGGTCCTGGACCTCGGCGGTGGGGGTGATGCGGGCGAGCAGCGCGTCTGCCTTCTCCTGGGTCGTACGGCCCTTGGCGACGGCCTTGGCGCACAGCTTCTCGGAGTAGGCCTTGCCCTTGAGGGCCGCTTCCAGGGAGACGTCCTTCAGAACGACGTCGATGCCGGCGCGGGCACAGGAGTAGGCGATGCCCGCGCCCATCATGCCGGCGCCGAGGACGGCGGCCTTGCGGACCTTGCGGGGCTCGATGCCCTTCGGGCGGTTCGCGCCGGAGTTGACGGCCTGGAGGTCGAAGAAGAAGGCCTGGATCATGTTCTTCGACGTCTGCCCGGCCGCGAGGTCCACGAAGTAGCGGGCCTCGATGACCTGGGCGGTCTCGAAGTCGACCTGGGAGCCCTCGACGGCGGCGGCGAGGATGTTGCGCGGGGCCGGGTAGGGGGCGCCGTTGGTCTGCTTGCGCAGGCCGGCCGGGAAGGCGGGCAGGTTCGCGGCGAACTTGGGGTTGGCCGGCGTGCCGCCGGGGATGCGGTAGCCCGGCTTGTCCCAGGGCTGCTGGGACTCGGGGTTGGCGTCGATGAAGGCACGGGCCCTGGCCAGCATGTCCTCCTGACTGTCGGCCACCTCGTCGACGAGGCCGTTCTCCTGGGCGCGGCGGGGGCTGTACTGGGTGCCCTGGAGGAGGACCTTCAGCAGGGCGTCGGCGATGCCCAGCAGGCGGACGGTGCGGACCACGCCGCCGCCTCCGGGCAGCAGGCCGAGGGTGACCTCGGGGCAGCCGATCTTCGAGCCGGGTGCGTCCAGGGCGACGCGGTGGTGGCAGGCCAGGGCGATCTCGTAACCGCCGCCGAGGGCCGCGCCGTTGAGGGCGGCGACGACGGGCTTGCCGAGGGTCTCGATGCGGCGCAGGTTCCGCTTGATGGCCATGCCGCCGTCGAAGAGCTCCTGGGCGGTCTCGGGCGTGACGCGGATGAGGTCGCGCAGGTCGCCGCCGGCGAAGAAGGTCTTCTTGGCGGAGGTGATGATGACGCCCCGGATGGAGTCCTTCTCGGCCTCCAGGCGGTCGGTGACGGCGGCGAGGGAGTCGCGGAACGCCTGGTTCATGGTGTTCGCGGACTGGTTCGGGTCGTCGATGACCAGGGTGACGAGGCCGGTGCGGTCCTGTTCCCAGCGGATGGTGGTGGACTCAGTGCTCATGTGGAGGTGCTCCGTGTGATCCGTCGGGAGGGGGTCAGATGCGCTCGACGATCGTGGCGACGCCCATGCCGCCGCCGACGCACAGCGTGGCGAGGCCGTAGCGCTTGTCCTGGCGCTCGAGTTCGTCGACGAGGGTGCCGAGGATCATCGCGCCGGTGGCGCCGAGGGGGTGGCCGAGCGCGATCGCGCCGCCGTTGACGTTGACCTTGTCCAGGGACAGGCCCATGTCCTTGACGAAGCGCAGGACGACCGCCGCGAACGCCTCGTTGATCTCGACGAGGTCGATGTCGTCGATGGTGAGGCCCGCCTTTGCGAGGGCCTTGCGGGTGGCCGGGGCGGGTCCGGTGAGCATGATGGTCGGCTCGGAGCCGGAGACCGCGGCGGAGACGATCCGGGCGCGGGGCGTGAGGCCGTAGCGCTCGCCGACCTCCTTGGAGCCGATCGCGACGAGCGAGGCGCCGTCGACGATGCCGGAGGAGTTGCCCGCGTGGTGAACGTGGTCGATCTTCTCCACCCAGTGGTACTGCTGGAGGGCGACCGCGTCGAAGCCGCCGAGCTCGCCGATGTCCGCGAAGGACGGCTTGAGCTTGGCCAGGGAGTCTGCGGTGGTGCCGGGGCGCGGGAACTCGTCGTGGTCGAGGACGACGAGGCCGCTGCGGTCCCTCACCGGGACGACGGACCGCTCGAAGCGGCCGTCCTTCATCGCGGTGGCGGCCCGCTCCTGGGAGAGGGCCGCGTACTCGTCGACGTCGCGCCGGGAGAAGCCCTCGATGGTGGCGATGAGGTCGGCGCCGATGCCCTGCGGCACGAAGTTGACCTGGAGGTTGGTCATGGGGTCGTTGAACCAGGCACCGCCGTCGGAGGCCATCGGCACCCGGGACATCGACTCGACACCGCCCGCGAGGACCAGGTCCTCCCAGCCCGAACGCACCTTGGCGGCGGCCAGGTTGACGGCCTCCAGGCCCGAGGCACAGAAGCGGTTCTCCTGCACACCGGCCACGGTGTCGGGCAGCCCCGCGGCGATGGCGGCGATCCGGGCGATGTCGGAGCCCTGGTCGCCGACCGGGCCGACGACGCCGAGGACGATGTCGTCGACCGCGGCCGGGTCCAGGTCCGGGAACCGGGCGCGGATCTCGTGGATGAGTCCTACGACCAGATCGATGGGCTTGGTGCCGTGCAGGGCTCCGTTGGCCTTGCCGCGGCCGCGCGGGGTGCGGATCGCGTCGTACACATACGCTTCGGTGCTCACGAGGAGGCCTTTCACTGAGGGGTGCGGGACGACGGGAGCAGCCCGGGGACGTCCCAGTCCCGGGCGACGTCCGCCGTGTCGGCGCCCGGCCGGGCCGGGCCCGTGCGGACGGAGGTCGGGGTCGCGGAGAAGCGGGGGGCCGGGGCGGGCTGGGTGATGCCGCCGTGGTCGGTGAAGGTGCCGCGGGCGGCCAGGTGCGGGTGGTGCGGGGCCTCGCGCAGCGACAGCACGGGCGCCACACAGGCGTCGGAGCCGTCGAAGACGGCCGTCCACTCGTCCCTCGTCCGCGTTTTGAAGCGGACGGCGATCTCTTCGCGCAGTTCGTCCCATCGGGTGACGTCCGTGCGGGCCTCGGCCCGGTCGTCGACGCCGAGGAGGCCGAGGAACTCGGCGTAGAACTGCGGTTCAAGGGCTCCGACGGCCATGTACCGGCCGTCGGCCGTCTCGTAGGTCCCGTAGTAGGGGCAGCCGCCGTCCAGGAGGTTGCCGCCGCGGCGGTCCTGCCAGCCGCCGGCGGCGAGCATCCCGTGGATCATCGTGGTGAGGTGGGCCGTCCCGTCGACGATGGCGGCGTCGACGACCTGGCCGGTGCCGGTCGCGCGGGCGTGGTGGAGGGCGGCGAGGACACCGACGACGAGGTAGAGGGAGCCGCCCGCGTAGTCGCCGAGCAGGTTGGCCGGGGCCGTTGGCGCCTCCTGCGGCCTGCCGATCATGCCGAGGGTGCCCGTGGGGGCGATGTACGCGATGTCGTGCCCGGCGCGCCGGGCGAGCGGGCCGTCCTGGCCCCAGCCGGTCATCCGGCCGTAGACGAGACGCGGGTTGCGGGCGTGGCAGGGCTCGGGGCCCACGCCGAGGCGTTCGGCGACGCCGGGGCGGTAGCCCTCGACCAGGACGTCGGCACGGGCCGCGAGGTCGAGCACCTGTTCCCGGCCCTCGGGTGACTTCAGGTCGACGACCACCGAGCGCTTGTTGCGGTTGGTGACGTCGAACGCCGGGTCGATCCCGAGTCCGGGGCCGCCCGGGCGGTCCACGCGCACGACGTCGGCCCCGAGGTCGGCCAGGAGCATGGCGGCGAACGGGCCGGGCCCGATGCCGGCCAGCTCGACGACGCGCACGCCGCCGAGCGGGCCGTGTCCTGGCGTCCTTGCCGTGGTCATCCAGCCCCCATGCTGTGACACAACTGATGTAACACCAGTGATGCTAAGAACGTGTTCCACTCGGCACAAGACCTGAACGAGCAAGCGCTTAGCAATCTGCCGGAGGAGGTCAGGTCCCGTCCAGCGCGGCTATCAGCCGCTTCGGGGCGATGACGCGGTAGCTCTCCTCCACCCAGTCGCAGAGCACCTCCGCGGCCGGGGCGCCCCGCTGCTCCAGGGGGATGTACACCCAGCCCGCCTTGCCAAGGCCGTACCCGGCAGGCTCGGCGCCGGGGCAGGCCAGCGCGTGGGCGTGCGCCGTCTCGTCGGTGAGCTTCACCGTCACCCCCAAGGGGTAACCGCCGTCCACGACCCCGAGGAAGACGAACACCTTCTTGTTGACCTTCGCGACGGACTCGCCCCAGGGGAACTCCTCGACGGCATCCGGCAGCCCCAGTGCGAACGCGCGCACTTTCTCCCACTTCTTCAGGGCATTCCTGGGCACGGCCATCATGGTCCTCCGGGCTCGTCGTCGGGCTCCGCACTCCTCACGCTAGCCTCGGCCACCGACAGCGGCACGGGCTGCACGACCGAGGGGTGTCATGAGCAGGCAAAGCGGAACGGACCGTTCGTACGACATCGTGCTCTTCGGAGCGACCAGTTTCGCCGGGGCGCTCACCGCGGAGTACCTGGCCGCCCACGCGCCTGAGGGGCTGCGCTGGGCCATCGCGGGCCGCAGCGCGCAGAAGCTGGAACGGCTGCGGGAGCGGCTGCCCGCCGACGCGGAGATCGGGGTGCTGCGGGCGGACGTCTGCGACCCGGCCTCGCTGCGCGACCTCGCGGGGCAGGCGCGCGTCGTGGCCACGACCGTCGGCCCGTACGTGACGTACGGGGAGGAACTCGTCGCCGCGTGTGCGGACGCCGGGACCGACTACCTGGACCTCTGCGGCGAGCCCGAGTTCGTGGACCTGATGTACGTCCGGCACGACGCACGCGCGCGGGAGACCGGGGCGCGGCTGGTGCACGCCGCCGGCTTCGACTCGATCCCGCACGACCTGGGCGTGTACTTCACCGTGCAGCAGCTGCCCGAGGACGTGCCGCTGACCGTGGAGGGCTTCGTCACGGCGGACGCGGCCTTCTCCGGCGGCACCTTCGCCTCCGCACTGGGCCAGTTCGCACGACAGCGGGAGATGGCGGCGGCCGCGCGGGACCGGCGGCGGCACGAGCCCCGGCTGGTGGGCCGGCGGACGTCGGCACCGGTGGGCGCTCCGCGGTTCGCCAAGGAGGTCGGCGCGTGGGCGCTGCCGATGCCGACCATCGACCCGCAGATCGTGCGGCGTTCGGCGGCGGCTCTCGAACGGTACGGCCCCGACTTCCGCTACCGGCAGTACGCGGCCGTGCGGCACCTGCCCGTCGCCGTGGGCGGGGTCGCGGCGGTCGGCGCGCTGGTCGCGGCGGCGCAGGTGGCACCCGCGCGGCGCTGGCTGTCGGACCGGCTCAAGCCCGGCGACGGGCCGAGCCCCGAGAAGCGGGCGAAGAGCTGGTTCTCCGTGCGTTTCGTGGGCGAGGGCGGCGGCTCGCGGGTGTACACGGAGGTCTCGGGCGGCGATCCCGGCTACGACGAGACGGCCAAGATGTTCGCCGAGTCGGCGCTGTGCCTGGCCTTCGACGACCTTCCGAAGACGGCGGGTCAGGTCACCACGGCGGTGGCGATGGGCGACGCGCTGATCGGCCGGCTGCGCGCGGCGGGCATCCGCTTCCGCGTCGCGTCGACCCGCTGAGGGCCCGCCGAGGGGCCTACAGCGGCCACTCGGCGAGGGTGTAGATCATCCCTGCGATCCAGCCGAGCCCGGCCAGAACGGCGAGGATCAGCCCTATGGTGACGGCCCGCTCGACGGTCTGGGTCGGGGCGGCAACAGGCTTGGGGGCGCGGTGCGTTGTCATGCGCCCCAGCCTGTCGGCGCAGCCGCCCCCGGACATCCGTACGGGTACTCAGGGCCGATACTCAGATGTGCTCGCCCGCCCGGCCCGCACCTCTCCCCGCGCTTGAGACTTTCGGCGTTCCGCCTGCGGCAACGGTTCGAGAAGTGCCAACAAGGAGTTCAATGAAACCCTTGAAGGCATGAGATTCCTTCTGGAAGTTTCCCTGGACGAAGCGGCGTTGGCGAAGGACCCGGCGGGCGAGCTGGGCCGGATCCTCAGGTACTGGGCCGGCAATCTGCGCCACTACGCGCTCGCCCCCGGCGACGAGTCGGCGGTTTACGACTCGGAGTACCGGGAGGTGGGCCGCTGGCGGGTGGACGGTCAGGCCGAGTAGGTCTCCCGGAGCGCCTCGCGGCACAGCGCGTCCGCCCTGCGGGTGGTCTCCGGGAGGCGGTAGGCGGGGGTCAGCGCGAGGGTGTGGGCGCAGGCGTCGTCCAGCGTCACCCGGTGGCCGACGGAGACGAAGACCGGCTTGACACCGTCGCGGGTACGCAGGGCCCGGCCGACCTCCTCGGAGCCGGCGAGCAGGGGGGCCGTGCTGCCGCGCGGGCTGTCCGGGTCGTCGTACGTGAAGGTGAACGGGTTCTTGGCGACGCCGATCGTGGGCAGTCCGGTCAGGACGCCGAGGTGGCTGGCCAGGCCGAAGCGGCGGGGGTGAGCGAGGCCGTAGCCGTCGCAGACGACCAGGCCGGGCGGGCAGGGCAGCGCCTCGAGCGCGGCGAGGACCGTCGGGATCTCGCGGAAGGCGAGCAGCCCGGGCACATAGGGGAAGGAGACCCGGCCCACGGCCGTGGCCTCGGCGACGACCTCGAGACTCGACGCGTCCAGTACGACCGCCGCCGCCGCCACGACGTCCCGTTCGTCGTCGTACGCGACGTCCACGCCCGTCACCCGGCCTGTCCGGGGCGGTGGTCCCGGTTCGTCGAGGATCACGCGGACGCGCAGTTCGTCCTGGACGGCGCGGGCCTGTTCCTCGGTGGCGGGCCAGTCATCGGGGATGCGTACGGTCGTCATGGTGGCCCGAGCCTACGGGCTCCCCCGCGGCGCACGGATGCCCGGGAGTAGGCTCCCGGGCATGTTCGTGCTGGAGCTGACGTACACCGCCCCGCTGGAAGCCGTCGACGCCGTGCTGAAGGACCACGTGGACTGGCTCGACGAGCAGTACCGGCAGGGGGTGTTCCTCGCGTCCGGGCGCAAGAACCCCCGCGACGGCGGGGTGATCATCGCCGTCGCGGAGGATCGCGCGCGAATCGAGGCGATCACCGCGCAGGACCCGTTCGTCACCGCGGGCGTGTGCGCGTACCGCGTCACCGAGTTCGCGGCGACGAAGACGGCACCCACGCTGGAGGCCTACCGGGAGACCCTCTGAGGCGTCCGCCTCACTTGCCCAGCGCGCGCTGCAACTCGCTCTTGTTCATGCTGGAACGGCCCTCGACGCCCTTGCGCTTGGCCTCCTGGTACAGCTGGTCGTAGGTGGGGCCCTGGGAGCCCTGCCCCGACCGCTGGCCACCGCGCTTGCCGGACGACATGTCCTTCGTGGAGGTGCGGCTGGCCGTCTTCGACTCGCCGGAGCGGGCGCGTTCCTTGTTCACCGTCCGGGCGGCGATCTCCTCGGCGCGGCCGGTGCTTTCGCCCCGGTCCTTCGCACTGTCCTTGATGTGCTCGTACTGGCGCTCCCGCTTGGAGCTCGAACCGCGTGGCATTGCCGCTCACTTCCTTTCCTGATCAGTGAACGAGTACCCACCCTGCCAACGATCAGGGCACCCCGCATGCTCAGTGCTCCAGGCGGGCAACCCGGCCCTTCTCACCGGCGGCCCAACACCAGTCCGGGGTGCAGTCGACGGTGTCGTAGGAGCCCGTGTCCACGGTCCGCCAGGTCCGGCCGGCGTCCGTGGTGAGGTCGGTGCCGGTGAGGCCGACGGCGACGGCGGCGGTGCGGCTGTGCGGGAGCCAGGCGACGCCTGAGCGGTAGGCGGGCGGGGGTGCGGCGGCCGGGCGCCAGGTACGGCCGCTGTCGGCGGTGCGGGCGGCGGCCTGCGGTGACGGCTGGTCGGGGCGGAAGTCGCCGCCGACGGCGAGACCGTGGGTGCGGTCGCGGAAGGCGAGCGCGAAGACGCCCCGGGCGGGGTCGCCCGCCGGGAGAGGCGAGTCGGTGGCCGTCCAGGTGCGTCCGCGGTCGGAGGAGTGCAGGACCCGTGCACGTGCCGCCCCGCCGGTGGCCAGCCAGACGTCCCTCGTCCCGGACGTCACCAGGCACTGGCCGCTCGCCGCGAACCCGGCCTCGCCCTCCTGCGCGGTCGGCATGCCCTGGTTGGGCAGCACCTTCCAGGTACGGCCGCCGTCGCCGGTCGACAGGATGCGGAACCTCCCGTCCACCGGGTCGCTCATCGCCAGACCGTGGCGGCGGTCGAAGAAGGCGAGGCAGTCGTAGAACGCCTTCGGGTCGGGATTACGGAAGGACTCCGTCCACGTCGCTCCGCCGTCGTCGGTGCGGTAGACCCGGGACGCCTCGCCCTCGCCGATGGCCAGCACCACGGCCCGGCGGGCGTCGAACGCCTCGACGTCGCGGAACTGCAACTCCCCCGCGCCGGGCGGCGACACGTTCCGCCAGCTCTTCCCGCCGTCGGTGGTGCGCAGCACGGTGCCGCCGGTGCCGGCGACCCAGGCGGTGTTCCGGCTGACGGCGGCGAGGCCCCGGAAGCGCGCCTGCGGGGTGCCGGTGTCCTTGAGTTCCCAGTGCGGCGGCCGGTGCTCAGGCCCGTGTGCCTGCGCCGGTACGGCGGTCAGGGCCGCCAGTGCCGCCGCGCAGGCCGCCATAGCGGTCGCCCTGCCTCGTGTCCGTCCCGTCCGTCGCGTGCTCCCCATGCGCCTCATGGCGGGAAGCTAGCCCGCCGTCCGGGTGCCGTCCAGATGGCCTCGCGGGAGGTGCGGTGGGCGCCACAAGTGCCCTTGGAGGCACACAAGGAGAGTCACGTCACTCTGGTGCATGAACGCGGTGACAGAGGTCACTCGCCTTTCGTGTGCACGGATTGGCTGATTCCGTCGTCTCTTCCAGTGCCCGGCCTCATCCGCCCGGAAGTGTCCGTCCAGCCGTCACAAGGGAGCAAGGCGTTGTCCATCGTCATCGAGCAGCCCGTGGAGGCCCGCCTCGTCGCCGCCGCGCCGCGTATGCCGAGCATTCCCGCGACGCTGCACTACGACCGGCGTGATCCTTTCGCGGTCCGCATGACCTTCCCCGCCCCGGCCACGCTGGAGGGCGTCGAGGTCTGCTGGACCTTCTCCCGCGAGCTGCTCGCGGCGGGCCAGAAGGGCTCCGAGGGGCACGGCGACGTGCGCGTGCGCCCCTACGGCTACGACCGCACGGTGCTGGAGTTCCACGCCCCGGAGGGCACCGCCGTGGTCCATGTCCGCTCCAGCGAGATCCGCCGGTTCCTCGAGGCCACGAGCGAGCTCGTGCCGGTCGGTCTGGAGCACCTCCAGCTGGATCTGGACCACGGTCTCGCCGAGCTGATGCGGGACGCCTGCTGAGCTGACGGGCGCGGGCCGGACGGGGCGCCGCCATCGCCGTGGCCGAGTGCGTCGGCCGGCGCCCGCGCCCCCCGTGGGTTCCCCGGTCCAGCGGCTCCCTCCTGGCCCGGCGGACCAGGGCGCAGGCGGCCGGAGTCAGGGCGAGGCCGCCCCCGCCCTCCCCGCGGTCACCGCCCTGCTCACCTCGCGGACGATGCTCCCCTGTCCGGGCGTCGCCGCTCCGGCCCGTTCGGTGAGTTCCCGGGTGCGCTGTTCGGGAGTGCTTTCGCCGAAGAGGTCCGCGGCGGCGGCGAGGAGGGCGACCGCCGCGTCGCGCTCCGAGATCCCGGCGGCGGGCAGCGGCCCCCGAAGGACCCGCCGGGTCTCCTCGCGCAGCGCCGCCACGGCGGCCGCACGCTCCAGCGCGTACTCCACGGACGGGAAGACTCCGAGCACCCGGCGCTTCTCCGCCCGGAGGTAGCCCTCGGCCACCAGCTGCTCCCGCACGGCGTCGGAGGTGACCCGCGCCCGCAGCGTCACCCAGGTCCGCCAGGGGTGCGGACACGACTCGCGGACGAGGTCCAGCAGCCCGTCGAGGACCGGGTCGCCCGCGCTCACGTCCAGGTCCACCGGCGTGGCGATCCCGTCCACGTCGGTCAGCAGCCCGCGCTGGGCCAGCTCGACGAGGGCACCGGCCCGCACCAGGCCGGGCCGCAGGGCGGTGCGGCCGGCCGCGGGGCGTGCGGCGTCCCAGGCCAGCAGGCAGAGCCGGGCCGGCAGCGAGAGCGGGCCGTGCGGCACGGGAGGCCTCCTCGAAGCTGGAAGATCAGGTTGCGCGTTAATGCGTTGACAGGTCCACAGCGCCTTCGTACGGTGTACAAGTCCTGTTGCCGCCGATTGGAGAAGGACGTTGCTCGTCTGAGGTCCTGAGACACCGCGTCACATCCCTCTGTGATGTGCGCTGCGTGTGACCTCGGCGTTCGAGTCGTCCTCCCGGTGCAGGGCATTTTTCATGTCCGTGACGTGCCCATGGATCCTCCTCCCCCTGGTCGCAGGTGTCTCGACACGCGTTTGCCCCTGACCGCTTCGAGCAACCGCGAGTGAGGCCCCATGTCCACTTCCATCACCGTTACGTCCCTTGCGTTCTCCTGGCCCGACGGCAGTCCCGTCTTCGAGGGACTGGACGTCGCGTTCGGCCCCGGCCGGACCGGCCTGGTCGGCGTCAACGGGTCCGGGAAATCAACCCTGTTGAAGCTGATCGCCGGTGAACTCGCACCGGTCGACGGCACCGTCCGCGTGGCCGGCGACATCGGATACCTCCCGCAGAACGTCACGCTCGACACCGCCCTGCGCGTGGACGAGGCTCTCGGCATCGCCGCACAGCGCGCCGCCCTGCACGCCATCGAGTCGGGCGACGTCTCCGAGTCGCATTTCGAGACCGTGGGCGACGACTGGGACGTCGAGGAGCGCGCCCTGGCCACGCTCGGCGAACTCGGCCTGGGTCACGTCGAGCTGGACCGCACCGTCGGCGAGGTGTCCGGCGGCGAGTCGGTCCTGCTGCGCCTGGCCGCACTGCTGCTGCGCCGGCCCGACGTGCTGCTGCTGGACGAGCCGACCAACAACCTCGACCTGTACGCCCGCAGGCGGCTGTACGCGGCCGTCCAGTCCTGGCCCGGCGTGATGATCGTCGTCAGCCACGACCGCGAACTGCTGGACCTCGTCGACCAGATCGCCGATCTTCGTTCCGGCGAGATCACCTGGTACGGCGGTAACTACTCGGCCTACGAGGAGGCACTGGAGATCGAACAGGAGGCGGCGGAGCGTATGGTGCGCGTCGCCGAGTCCGACTTCCGCAAGCAGAAGCGCGAACTGGTCGACGCCCAGGTCAAGCTGGCCCGCCGCAAGCGGTACGGACAGAAGATGTGGGACCAGAAGCGTGAGCCGAAGATCGTCATGGGGGCGCGCAAGCGCGCGGCGCAGGAGTCCGCGGGCAAACACCGCATCATGCACGAGGAGAAGCTCGCCGAGGCCCGGGAGCGGCTCGACGAGGCGGTGGAGGCCGTACGGGACGACGACGAGATCCGCGTCGACCTGCCGTACACGGCCGTGCCGCCGGGGCGGACCGTGCTCACCCTCCAGGATCTCGGGCTGCGGTACGGCGCCCGGGTGAAGGGCGGTTTCGAGCTGCGCGGGCCCGAGCGGGTCGCGTTGGTCGGGCGCAACGGCGCGGGCAAGACGACGCTGCTGCGCACGATCACCGGGGAGCTCGCCCCGGAGTCGGGCGAGGTGCGGACACATGTCCCGCTGCGGTTCCTGCCGCAGCGGCTCGACGTCCTCGACGGAGAGCTGTCCGTCGCCGAGAACGTGGCCCGGTTCGCTCCGGGCGCCACCAACAACCGGGTCCGGGCGCGGCTGGCGCGCTTCCTGTTCCGGGGCGCCCGCGCCGACCAGAAGGCGGCGACCCTGTCCGGCGGCGAACGCTTCCGCGCGGCGCTGGCAGCGTTGATGCTGGCCGAGCCCGCGCCGCAGCTGCTCATGCTGGACGAGCCGACCAACAACCTGGACATGGCGAGCGTCCGGCAGCTCACCACGGCCCTGGAGTCGTACGAGGGAGCGCTGGTCGTGGCCAGTCACGACCTGCCGTTCCTGGAGTCGATCGGCATCACGCGCTGGCTGCTGCTGGAGGAAGGAGAACTCAGGGAAATCACGCCAGAGGCTGTCGGGATTTCCTCCTAGCGTCGGTGGCATGACCGACTTCGCACACGATGCCATCACCCTGACCGGAGCACGCGAGAACAACCTCAAGGACGTCACCCTCCGCATCCCGAAAGGCCGGCTGACCGTGTTCACCGGCGTTTCGGGGTCGGGGAAGTCGTCCGTCGTCTTCGACACGATCGCGGTGGAGTCGCAGCGCCAGCTGAACGAGACCTACCCCTGGTTCGTCCGCAACCGGCTGCCCAAGTTCGAGCGGCCGCGCGCGGACGGCCTGGAGGACCTCACCCCCGCGATCGTCGTCGACCAGCGGCAGGTCGGGGGCCACTCCCGGTCGACCGTCGGCACCATGACGGACGTCTACTCGGTGATCCGGGTGCTGTTCTCCCGGCACGGCGTCCCGAGTGCCGGACCGGCGACGGCGTACTCGTTCAACGACCCGTCGGGCATGTGTCCCGAGTGCGACGGCCTCGGCCGGACGGTGCGGCCCGACTGGGACCGGATCCTCGACCCGGGCCGCTCCCTCGCGGACGGGGCGGTCCGCTTCCCGCCGTTCGCCGCCGGTACCTGGCAGGGGCAGGCGTACACCAACAGCACCGACCTCGACCCGCACAAACCGGTGGGGCGGTTCACCGCCGCCGAACGCGAGTTCCTGATGCGCGGGCGGCCGGGCAGCACGGTCACCGTCAACGGCAGCGGCGGCACCTGGACCACCGAGTACGAGGGGCTGGCCGTCCGCTTCGAGCGGCTGTACCTGAAGCGGGACCTGTCCGCGATGAGCGAGAAGACCCGGGACCTGGTCCGCGCGTTCCTGGTGGAGGGCGCCTGCCCGGTCTGCCGCGGGGCCCGTCTGAACGCCGCGGCGCTCGCGACCCGCGTCAACGGCCGGTCGATCGCCGACTGCACCCGCATGCAGGTCACGGATCTGATCATCGCCCTGAAGGAGATCGACGACCCGGTGGCGGGGCCGATCGCCTCCGCCGCCGTGGCCGCGCTGGAGCGCATCGAGGCGATCGGCCTCGGCTATCTCAGCCTCGACCGGGAGACCGCCACGCTCAGCGGCGGGGAGGGGCAGCGGCTGAAGACAGTGCGGCACCTCGGTTCCAGCCTGACCGGCATGACGTACATCTTCGACGAGCCGAGCGTCGGCCTGCACCCGCGGGACGTGGGCCGTCTCGGCGACCTGCTGCTGCGGTTGCGCGACAAGGGCAACACCGTGCTGGTCGTCGAGCACGACCCGGACGTCATCGCGCTGGCCGATCACGTCGTCGACATGGGGCCGGGCGCCGGTGCCGGGGGCGGCACGGTGGTGTTCGAAGGGACGCCGGAGGAGCTGGCGGCGTCCGGCACACTCACCGGGCGGTGCCTGCGCCGCCGTACGACGGTCAAGGCCGAAGTGCGGGAGCCCGTCGGACAGCTGTGGGTCAAGGGCGCCCGCCGGCACAACCTGCGGGACGTGACCGTACGTTTCCCGGCCGGTGTGCTCACGGCGGTGACCGGGGTCGCCGGGTCCGGGAAGAGCACCCTGGCCGGGGAGTTCACCGCGGCGCACGACGAGGCCGTGGTCGTCGACCAGTCGTCGATCGGCATCTCGGGCCGGTCCACCCCCGCGACGTACCTGGGGGTCATGGACACCGTACGCAAAATCTTCGCCCGCGAGACGGGGGCCGAGGCGGGTCTCTTCAGCTTCAACTCCCTCGGGGCCTGCGGCAGCTGCGAGGGCCGGGGTCTCCTCTACACCGACCTGGCCTTCATGGACCCGGTGACGACGACCTGCCACGCCTGCGAGGGGCGGCGCTTCAAGGAGGAGGTGCTGCGGCTGACCGTGCGGGGCAGTTCCGTCGCGGACGTCCTGGAGATGACGGCCGAGCAGGCGCTGGGCTTCTTCGACGACCCGGGCGTACGGCGCCGGCTGCGTGCCCTGCGGGACGTGGGCCTCACGTACCTGACGCTCGGCCAACCCCTCTCCACTCTCTCCGGGGGCGAGCGGCAGCGCATCAAGCTGGCCACCCGGCTGCACCGGACCGGGGCGGTCTACGTGCTCGACGAACCCACGACCGGTCTGCACATGGCGGACGTGGAGGGGCTCGTCGCCCTGCTGGACCGGCTCGTCGACGGAGGCAACACGGTCGTCGTGGTCGAGCACAACCTGGACGTGGTCGCCCGGGCGGACTGGGTGATCGACCTCGGCCCGGGCGGCGGCAGGGACGGCGGTGAGATCGTCTTCGAGGGGACACCCCGGCAACTGCTGGAGGCCGAGGGCTCGTTCACCGGCGAGCATCTGCGGCGGGCGGTGCGGCACCGCCGGTGAGCCGGAGCCACGCCGAGCGTCGATGAGCGGTCCGGGTGCCGGACCGAGCGTCAACGCGCGGCCCGGGCGTTGGATCGATGGAGTGGTTTGGCCCGGTACCGGCCGATCACGCGTGCGGGGCCCGCGAACACTGGAGGGGGGTGGCGCGGGCCACCGGGGAGGCGGAACGGCATGGCCGACGGCACGGTTCTGGTGGCGGTGGCGGAGCATCCGGACGACGGGGGTGCCGCCGCGGAGCAGTTGACGTGCATCGCCGAGGGAATCCGGGCGCGCGGCTTACAGGTCCGGTGGGTGGTGAGCGTCGCCGACGCCGACGCGGTGCTGCGGACCGAGGCCGGGCTGGCCGCCGCGGTGGTCGCCTGGGACCTTCCGCCCGGAGCGGGGGGCCGGGGCGGAGCACGTGCCGGAGCCGAGGGCGGGGGCGAAGCGGGAGCCGGGGGCGGACCGGGCGGTGCGACGGTGCTGCGCCGGATCGGGCGCCGGTTCCAGGACCTGCCGGTGTTCCTGGTCATGGCGGACGAGGGGCTGTGCGAGCTGCCGCTGTGGGTGTCCCAGTCGGTGGTGGGCTACGTGTGGCCGCTGGAGGACACGCCGGCGTTCATCGCGGGGCGGATCACCACCGCCGCGCGCGCCTACCAGGACGCGCTGCTCCCGCCCTTCTTCAAGGCGCTGCGGCGCTTCGACGACGCGCACGAGTACTCGTGGCACACACCCGCGCACTCCGGCGGTGTCGCCTTCCTCAAGTCGCCCGTGGGCCGGGTGTTCCACGCGTACTTCGGGGAGCGGCTGCTGCGCAGCGACCTGTCGATCTCGGTGGAGGAGCTCGGCTCGCTGTTCGAGCACACCGGGCCGATCGGCGAGGCGGAGCGCAACGCCGCGCGGGTCTTCGGCTCCGCGCACACCTACTTCGTCCTGCACGGCGACTCCACCTGCAACCGCCTGGTCGGACACTTCAGCGTGACCCGCGACGAGATCGCCCTGGTCGACCGCAACTGCCACAAGTCCGTCCTGCACGGCCTGGTCGTCTCCGGCGCGCGCCCGGTGTACCTGGTCCCCACCCGCAACGGCTACGGCCTCGCCGGCCCCTTGCCGCCCGCCGAGACCGCGGCGGACTCGGTGGCCGCGCGGATCGCCGCGAATCCACTGACCTCGGACGCCGTCTCCTCGCGCGCCCAGTACGCGGTGTTCACCAACTCCACGTACGACGGCTTGTGTTACGACGCTGTGGCGGCGGCCCGGGCGTTCGCCACGGCCACGCCGCGGCTGCACTTCGACGAGGCGTGGTTCGCCTACGCCCGCTTCCATCCGCTCTACGCCGGGCGCTACGGCATGTCGGTGGACGAGGAGGCCTTCCCCGGCCCCGACCGGCCGACGGTGTTCGCGACCCAGTCCACCCACAAACTGCTGGCGGCCCTGTCGCAGGGAGCCATGGTGCACGTCAGGCCGGCACCGCGGGCACCGGTCGAGCACGACCGGTTCAACGAGGCACTGATGATGCACGGGACCACGTCGCCGCTGTACCCGATGATCGCCTCGCTGGACGTCGCGACGGCCATGATGGACGGTCCGCAGGGACAGTGGCTGGTCGACGAGGCGGTGACCGAGGCGATCCGGTTCCGCCAGGAGATGGTGCGGATCGGGCGGCGGATCGAGGCGGCGGGTGACCGGCCGCCGTGGTTCTTCGGGGTATGGCAGCCGGACGAGGTGACGGACCCCGCGAGCGGGAAACGCCTGCCCTTCGACGAGGCACCGGCCGACCTGCTGCGCACCGAGCCGTCCTGCTGGCACCTCGCGCCCGGCGCGGACTGGCACGGCTTCCCCGGGCTGACCGACGGCTACTGCATGCTCGACCCGATCAAGGTCACCCTGACCTGCCCGGGGCTGGACGCGACCGGGCAGATGTCCGACCGGGGCATCCCGGCCCGGGTGCTCACCGCCTATCTGACGACGCGCGGCATCGTCGTCGAGAAGACCGACAGCTACACCACGCTGGTGCTGTTCTCGATGGGCATCACCAAGGGCAAGTGGGGCACCCTGCTGGACGCCCTCATGGACTTCAAGGACCTCTACGACGGTGACGCCCCGCTCGACCGTGTGCTGCCCGCGCTGGTGGCGGAGCACCCGCGCTACAGCGGGCTGACCCTGCGCGATCTGTGCCAGGAGATGCACGACCATCTGCGCGCGGCCCGCCTGGTCGAACTGCTCGACACCGCCTTCCGGGATCTGCCCGAGCCGGTCGCCCCACCGCAGCTGTGCTACCAGCGTCTGATCCGGGGTGGCACGGAGCGGGTCCGCCTGGCGGACGCGCCGGGACGGGTCGCCGCGGCGATGGTCACGGTGACCCCACCCGGCATCCCGGTCCTCATGCCGGGCGAGAGCACCGGAGACGCGGACGGTCCCCTCCTGCGCTACCTCGGCGCCCTGGAGTCCTTCGACCGCCACTTCCCCGGCTTCGGCAGCGAGACCCACGGGGTGACCCGCGACCCCGACACCGGTGAATACCTGATCGAGTGCCTGCGTCCGGACGAGCAGCGGAAGACCACCGCCGGTGCGGCGACGCCGGCGCAGCGACGAGGGCGAGAGGGGGCCGGGTCGGTGGGCTGAGCCGAGGAACGCGGCCGGGGCGCCGGGCGAAGCGGGTGGGCTGGGCTGGACTGGACTGGAAAACGCGACGGACCGCCGCACTGCAGGGGCGGAGCAGGCCGGGGGGCGGCGGGTCGAGTTGCGCCTGGCGCTCGGCGGGTACCCGGCGGGCGGTGGCTCGGCCCCTCCACCCGCTCCGGCCCTCCCCGGGGCTGTCCTCGCCCTCGTTCGCCCTGCATGATGGTCGGCCGACGCCCGATGGGTTCCGGTCGATCCCGGAGGCTCCGTCGGTGCGGTCCCGACCGTCCCATCCGATACGGAGTCACGCTCGTGCCCAGCAAGAAGGCCCTCGTCCGCCGCCCCGGTCCGCGTCTCGCCGAAGGGCTGGTGACCCACATCGAGCGGGAGAAGGTCGACGCCGGCCTCGCCGTCGAGCAGTGGGAGGCGTACGTGGAGGCCCTGCGCACGCACGGCTGGGAGACCATCGAGGTGGACCCGGCCGACGACTGCCCCGACTCGGTGTTCGTCGAGGACACGGTCGTGATGTACAAGAACGTGGCCCTGATCGCGCGGCCGGGCGCCGAGTCCCGGCGGGAGGAGACCGCCGGGGTGGAGGAGGCCGTGGCCGGTCTGGGCTGCTCGGTGAACTGGATCTGGGAGCCGGGCACCCTGGAGGGCGGAGACGTCCTGAAGATCGGCGACACGGTCTACGTGGGCCGGGGCGGCCGCACCAACGCCGCCGGCGTCCGGCAGCTGCGCGCCGCGTTCGAGCCGCTCGGCGCGCGGGTCGTCTCCGCTCCGGTCAGCAAGGTGCTGCACCTGAAGTCGGCGGTCACGGCGCTGCCGGACGGCACGGTCATCGGGCACATCCCGAAGATGGACACGCCGTCGCTGTTCGCGCGCTTCCTGCCGGTCCCGGAGGAGGCGGGTTCACACGTGGTCCTGCTCGGCGGCGACAAGCTGCTGATGGCGGCGAGCGCGCCGAAGACCGCCGAACTGTTCGCCGACCTCGGGTACGAACCGGTCGTCGTGGACATCAGCGAGTTCGAGAAGCTCGAGGGGTGTGTGACGTGCCTCTCGGTACGGCTGCGGGAGCTGTACGTCTGAGCGGCCCGCGTGTCCCCGTCCGGCCCCTCGACCTGCGGGTCCGGGGGGCTGACGCATCACCGGGGCGACCCTGCTGATCAGCGGCCTTTACAGCACCCTTAACCTACGGCTTCGTAACCTACGGAGACGTAGCCTACGATGCCGTAGGTTTACTGCTCACCGCTCGTACGTTTGTCCCCTGGAGAGTCCATGACGATCACCACTCCCCACCTCGGCAGCCCGGCCGGCGCCTGGACCGACGCCCAGCTGCTGTACGCCCTGGAGGAAGTGGTCGAGAAGGAGCTCAACCGGCATCTGAAGGTCGCCAAGGACTGGATGCCGCACGAGTACGTGCCGTGGACCGACGGCCGCAACTTCCCCGGTGTCTTCGAGGACGGCGAAGCCTGGGAGAAGGAGCAGTCCAAGGTCACCGAGATCGGACGCATCGCGCTCGTCGTCAACCTTCTCACCGAGGACAACCTCCCCAGCTACCACCACGAGATCGCCTCGCTGTTCGGCCGCGACGGCGCCTGGGGCACCTGGGTGCACCGCTGGACCGCGGAGGAGGGCCGGCACGGCATCGTGATGCGCGACTACCTGCTCACCTCCCGCGCGGTGGACCCGGACAAGCTGGAGGAGTTCCGGATGTCCCACATGAGCGAGGGCTTCGAGTCGGACAACCGTCACTCGATGCTGCACTCGGTCGCCTACGTGGCCTTCCAGGAGCTCGCGACCCGTGTCTCGCACCGCAACACCGGCCACCAGTCCGGGGACCCGGTCTGCGACCGCATGCTGGCGCGCATCGCCACCGACGAGAACCTGCACATGGTCTTCTACCGGAACCTGCTGAAGGCCGCCTTCGAGCTGGCCCCCGACCTGACGATGATGGCGGTGCGCGACGTCATCGTGAACTTCCGGATGCCCGGCCACGGCATGCCCGGCTTCGAGCGGGCCGCCGCGCAGATGGCGATCGGCGAGATCTACAACATGCGCATCCACCACGACGACGTGCTGCAGCCGGTGCTGCGCTTCCTGAAGATCATGGAGATCGACGGCCTGGGCCCCGAGGGCCGCAAGGCGCAGGAGGAGCTCGGTCTGTACATGGGCGGTCTGGACTCCGAGGCGTCGAAGTTCGACGAGAAGCTGGCCGCTCGCAAGGCGCGCATGGCCGCCCGGGCCGGCGCCTGACGCCGACCCGCACGCACGGCCCCAAGGCCCCGGCCGCCACGAGCGGCCGGGGCCTTGTGCGATACCGGCGGCGAACAGCGCGGAACCGGGAGGCCCCGTTCCCGTGACGGCTATCGCGGCACCCGCCGCAGCTGAAGCCGCTCCTTCTCCGAAAGACCGCCCCAGACGCCGAAGCGCTCGTCGTGCTCCAGCGCGTACGCCAGGCAGGCCGCCCGGATCGGGCACATACCGCAGATCCGTTTCGCCTCCCGCACCGAACTGCCCGGCTCGGGGAAGAAGAAGTCCGCCCCCGTCTGCGCGCACAACGCCTCTTGCTGCCATCCGAGTTCGGGCGGGGTGATGGTGTCGAGGTGCATGACGAGAGCGTCGCGGGCGGCGAAAAACGTTCGATCAACGCGGGATCAACACCGCGTTCGCCCCTCCCGGCCGCTCGATGATCGCCCACCGGGCCGGAAGACGCACGGCGGCGCGCGCGAACACCGGCGGCGGCGTTCCGGCGGCGGCCGTCACCGGGCGGTGCGAGACTCGGCAGTGTGCGGAGAACGGCCCCTGTGCGAGGAGGGCGACGATGCTCACCACCCGTTTTGTCACCGGCGCTCCGAACTGGATCGATCTCGGCACCCCCGACATCGACGGCGCCGCCGCCTTCTACGGCGGACTGTTCGGCTGGCGGTTCCAGCCGGGCGGCCCGGAGGTCGGAGGGTACGGCCTGTTCCAGCTCGGCGGCAGGACGGCCGCCGGGGGCATGCAGACCACTCCGGAGCAGGGCCCGCCGTCCTGGACGGTGTACTTCCAGGCGCCGGACGCGGACGCCACGGCCCGGGCGGCCGAGGAGGCGCACGGCGCGGTGCCGGTGCAGCCGATGGACGTGCAGGACCTGGGCCGGATGGCGATTCTCGCCGACCAGGCCGGGGTGCCCTTCGGGCTGTGGCAGCCGGGCCGCAACAAGGGCCTGGAGGTCGTCCAGGAGCACGGCTCCCTCTGCTGGGTCGAGCTGTACACGGCGGACGTCCCGGCCGCGGCGGCCTTCTACCACTCCGTGCTGGGTCTGGAGACCTTCGGCGCCGACTTCGCAGGCGGCACGTACACCACGTTCCACCCCGCCGGACAGAGCGAGGACGCCATGTTCGGCGGGGTCGTGCCCCTGGCCGACGACCCGGCGGAGAACGAAGCGCACTGGCTGCCGTACTTCGAGGTCGCCGACCCGGACGCCGTCGTCGCCAGGGCCGAGGAGCTGGGCGGCACGGTCCGCCTCCCGGCCACCGACCTGCCGTCCGTCGGGCGCCTCGCCAAACTCGCCGACCCCTACGGCGCCCGCTTCGCGGTGATCCACAGCGAACCACGGCAGGGCTGAGGCGGACCGGGGCAGGCCGGCCGGATCGCCCCGGCGGCGTGGGCCCCGGCCCTACGCCGACCCGCGCCGCACCAGCGTCGTCGGCAGTACCACGCTCGACGGGGGCGCCCCGACGCCCTCACGCGGGGCGCCCCGGTCGAGGCCGCGCAGCAGCAGGCGGGCCATCAGGCGGCCCATCTCCTCGATGTCCTGACGGACCGTCGTGAGCGGCGGGTCGGTCTGTTCCGCGACGGGCCGCATGTCGTCGAAGCCGATCACGGCCACGTCGTCGGGGACGCGGCGGCCCGACGCGCGCAGGACGCGCAGCGCGCCGGAGGCCATGAGGTCGTTGCCGGCGAACACCGCGTCCACGTCCGGGCAGCGCTCCAGGAGCTCGCGCATCGCCCGCTCACCGCCGGCCGGGGTGAAGTCGGCCTCGGCGATCAGCCGCGGGTCGGTGTCCACCATCACGTCCCGGTAGCCGTCGAGGCGGTCCGCGGCGGAGGTCTGGTCGAGGGGGCCGGTGATGTGCGCGATCCGGGTGCGGCCGAGCCCTGCCAGGTGCCGTACGGCGTCGCGGGCGCCACCGCGGTTGTCGCTGTCGACGTAGACCACGTCGCGCCGGTCGCCGCTCCAGCCGGGCCGTCCGCCGAAGACGGTGGGGACACCGGCCCGCTGGATCAGCTCCGGCAGCGGGTCGTCCAGGTGCAGGGAGAAGACGAGGGCGCCGTCGACATGCCCGCCGGCGAGGTAGCGGCCGACCCGGGCATGGTCGTCCCTGCCCTCCGTGAGCAGCAGCACGAGCTGGTTGTCGTGGGCGGTGAGCTCCTTGCTGATGCCGCGCAGCTGGAGCGCGAAGAACGGGTCGGCGAAGACCCGGGTCTCCGGTTCGGCGACGACGACCGCGACCGCGTCGTGGCGCCGGGTCACCAGGGCGCGGGCGGCCTGGTTGGGCACGTACCCGAGTTCCTCCACGGCCTTGCGGACCCTCTCCACGAGGACGTCCCGCACGCCGTCCCCGCCGTTGACCACGCGGGACACGGTCGCCCGCGAGACACCGGCCCGGGCGGCCACGGCCTCCAGGGTGGGACGCGGCGCTGTGTCGGTCACTTCGGGCTCCTCACCTGCGGCTGCGGATCAGGATAGCCCCGGGACGCGGCGTGGTGAGAGCGCTCTCGTGTGCTCGGCGGAGCGAGCTGCCGTCAGTGCTCGTGGCCGCCGCCGGGCGGCTCCTGAGCGTGCTCGTGCGGCTCGTACCCCGGAATGGTCCCGTCCGGCTTCTTCACCAGGAACAGTCCGACCATTCCCATGTCGGAGTGGCTCTGGACGTGGCAGTGGTACATCCAGGCGCCGGCGCCGACCCCCTCCCCCGCGATCACATGGAAGCCGAAGGAGTCCGCCGGCCCCGTGATCTTGTTGTCGATGACCTGGCTGGGGTCGTCGGGACCGGTCAGCATGCCGGTGCGGTTGTCCGCCCAGCGATGACCGTGCATGTGGAACGTGTGGTAGAACTCGCCGTGCGTGATCACGACGAACTCGACGCGATCGCCCACCGTGGCCTCGAAGTCCGGCCCCGAGTGCGGCGGCCTGTTGTTGATGCGCATGTCGTTGAAGACGACGGTGTGCGTGCGGTCGGGCAGGACATCGCCTTTGCGGCGGACGACGACCGCGCCGAAGAGGCCCTTCTGCAACCCCACGGTGCCGTGTTCCGTCCCGACGACGTGGTCGTGGTAGTGCCAGTAACCCGCGCTGCCCGAGCGCCAGGTGCCGTCCTTGCGGCGGCCCGGGGCGTGGGTGCGCCAGGTGTAGGTGCGGGTGCCGCCCGGCTCGACGTGACTGCGGTTCAGTTTCGTGCCGTCGCTGGTGATCTCGTAGTCCAGGCCGTGGACGTGCAGGCTCACCGCCACGTCCATGGTGTTCTCGAAGTCGACGTGCAGCGTGTCGCCTTCGTTGAGTTCGATCAGCGGCCCCGGAACGCTCGCCTTGCCCTTCTCCAGGCCATAGCCCATCTGCCCGTCGGCGAGCTTCTCGGCGTAGAGCTTGATGCGCTTCACCTCACCCCCGGCGGGAGCCGTCCTCGCGGGCCCTGCGGCGCTCACGGCCTCCGGCGCCACGGTCAGCGACGTCGCGACGGCCGCACCGCTCAGCAGGACCCGCCGGTTGAAGCTGCGTCTGTCCATGCGGAACTCCCCACCCTGGTAAGGCTTTTACGGAGGCGTACCTGTGATGAACCTGTGAGACGGTACCGGCCGCGCACCCGTTTATCCACACTCAAGACAAAGTTGGCGCCATACCGGTCATAGGTATTGGCGGGACATGCAAAGGGGTTTAGCTTCCTTGGCGGTGTTGCTGTGACCGAGGAGGTGCCCATGCACTTACGAGGGTTGAGCAAGTCAAGACGCGTCGGGGCGGCGTCCCTCGCCGCCGGGGTCGTGACCGCCGGGCTGCTGTCGGGTCCCGCCGCGAACGCGCGCCCCTTTCCGGAACCCCCGCTGACAACGATGTCGATCAAGTCGCCGCCGGGCGGCGCGAATGTACGGGTGCTGATCTTCCACGGTTCCGCGGCGGCCGGGGAGGAGTCGCCGGTCGTGAACGCCGGGATCGAGGCCATCGAGGACATCGGCCTGTCGGGGCCGGCGAACCGCCGCTTCAAGGTCCAGGCCACCGATGACGCCTCGGTCTTCACCGACGAGGCCCGGCTCGGCCGCTTCAACGCGATCGTGTTCCTGACCGGCGGGGGCGATGTCCTCGACGCGGAGCAGGAGGCGGGCCTGGAGACGTACATGGAGGCCGGCGGCGGATTCGTCGGCATCCACGACGCGGCCCGCGCGGAGCCGTACTCGGACTGGTTCACCGGACTGGTGGGTGCCCGCCCGGCCGCGTCGAGCCCCACGACCGTGCAGCGGGCGACCGTCGAGGTCGGCGACCGCACCCACCCCGCCACCAAGGACCTGCCGGTGCAGTGGAAGCGCCCGGACCGGTGGCTCAACTGGGCGAAGAACCCGTCGGGCGACGTGCACACGGTGGCCCGGGTCCGCGAGTCGACGTACCAGCCGGGATCGGGCTCCAACGGCTGGGACCACCCGGTCAGCTGGTGCCGGGACTACGACGGCGGGCGGTCCTTCTACACGGGCATGGGCGGGACTGTCTCGTCGTACGACGAGACCGACTTCCGTGACCATCTGCGCGGTGCGCTGATGTGGACGACCCGTCTGGAGCAGGCCGACTGCAAGGCCACCATCAACGCCAACTACGCGGCGGAGCGGCTGACCAAGCCCAACCAGCCGGGCCGGAACGACCAGATCGGCGAGCCGCACGGGATGGTCACCGCGCCCGACGGCCGGGTCTTCTACATCGGGCGAGGCGGCGCCGACTCCTCGCAGCCCGTGATCACGGACTGGAACAACCCCGACATCGGCAAGGGCAAGGGCGAGATCCACGTCTACGACCCCAAGACCAAGCAGGTCACCCTGGCCGGGGCGCTCACCGTCTTCGGCAACAAGGGGGGCGGCGACGAACTGGTCAAGGTCGAGGAGGGGCTGCTCGGCATCGAGCTGGACCCGGCCTTCGCGCAGAACGGCTGGGTGTACCTGCACTACACGCCACACGCGCGGATCAACCGCGAGACGCGGATGGCGGAGCGGCGGGTCTCCCGGTTCACGCTCGACCGGACCACGAACAAGCTCGACCTGTCCAGCGAGAAGGTGCTGCTGAAGTGGCCGGTGCAGATCCACAGCTGCTGCCACGCGGGCGGCGGGATGGCCTGGGACTCCAGGGGCAACCTGTACATCGCCACCGGTGACAACAACTCCAGCGGCTTCAGCGGAGGTTACTCGGGCAACAACCCGCAGCCGAACTACAAGGGCGTCTCCTTCGCGGACGCGCGCCGCACCGCCGGCAACACCAACAACCTCAACGGCAAGATCCTGCGCATCCACCCCGAGCCGGACGGCACCTACACGCTCCCCGAAGGCAACCTCTTCACCGGCAAGGAGCCCGACGAGGGCGGTGGCAAGACGCGCGGCGAGATCTATGTGATGGGCGTCCGCAACCCGGCGCGCATCTCCGTCGACACGTCCACCGACGTGCTGTACGCGGGCTGGGTCGGCCCGGACGCCAGTGCGCCCTCGACGACCTGGGGCCCGGCCAAGTACGACACCTTCGCCGCCATCACCGAGGCGGGCAACCGCGGCTGGCCGTACTGCATGGGCAACAAACAGCCCTACCGGGACCGCAACCTGCCGGATCCGTCCAAGCCGCTGGGCTGGTACGACTGCGACCACCCGAAGAACGAGTCGCCGAACAACGACGGCCTGGTCAACCTGCCGCCGGTGACCGGCAACAACATTTGGTACTCGCCCTCGGGAGGCGGCCCGGACTACCCGCGGGACGCGAGCGGTGTGCCGTCGTACAAGCCGGCTGAGGCCACGTACCGGCTCCCCTGGCTGAAGGGCGGCGGGCAGGCCGCGATGAACGGGCCGGTCTACCGGTACGGCACGGTCGCGGCCGACAGCGCCGTCAAGTGGCCGGCGTACTGGGACGGCAAGTGGTTCGTCGGTGACTTCTACGACGCCGACCAGCCGCGCAACGCGGTGCTCATGGACCCGAGGACGCAAGGCGACGGCGGTCTTCCGGTGCACGCGGAGTCGCTGAAGAAGATCGTGCCGGTCGGCAACGACGGCATCAGGAACCTGATGGACTGGAAGTTCGGTCCGGACGGTGCGCTGTACGTCCTCGACTACGGGCGCGGCTTCTTCACCTCGGACTCCAAGTCGGCGCTGTGGCGGGTCACTTACAAGGGCGGCGGGCCCACGCCGGCCGCGGGGCAGCTGGCGAGGGGGACCGAGTGACCGGGCAGCGAAGAATCTGGGCCGTCCTGCTGGCCGCCCTGCTGATGATGCTCGGCGTGCAGGCGCCGCCCGCCGCCGGGCAACCCGAGAAGGAGGCCGCCGACCAGGTGCTCACCTGGACCGCCGGCAACGACATCGACAAGTACCTCTCGGCGCCGAAGACGGCGGTCGCCGGTGCCGCCACGATCGTCTTCGAGAACAGCGCGGCCACCGGCAACACCTCGGGCATGCCGCACACGCTGACGTTCGTCACCAGTGATCCCGAGTTCAACAGCGACGTGCAGCTCAACATCCTGGCCAACCCCAACGACGCGCAGGGCGGCAAGCACACCGCCCAGGTCACCCTCACGCCCGGCCGGTACTTCTACCACTGCACGATCCCCGGCCACGGCCAGATGCAGGGCATCCTCGTCGTCACCGAGGGCACCGGCGAGGACACCACCGCGCCCGAGGCGTCGGCGCACGTCAGCGGCACGCAGAACACGCAGGGTCAGTACGTCGGTTCGGCGAGCGTGGCCCTGCACGCCACCGACGAGGGCGGCTCCGGCGTCGACCGGATCGAGTACGCGACCGGCGAGACGGGTGCCTGGCAGCCGTACACCGCGCCGGTCGTCGTCGACCAGGTCGGCAGCCATCGGATCCGCTACCGGGCCTTCGACAAGGCGGGGAACGTCTCCGCCGAGAAGAGCGCCGCGTTCACGGTCGTGGCGCCGCAGTCGGACGACACCACCGCGCCGGAGACCTCGGCGACGGTGAGCGGTGAGCGCAACGCCGACGGGGCGTACATCGACATGGCGACGGTCACCGTCTCGGCCTCCGACACGGGATCCGGGGTCAACACGATCGAGTACGCGGTCGGGTCGGGTGCCTGGCAGCCGTACACCGGGCCCGTGATGGTCCACCAGGTGGGTGAGCACACCGTCCGCTACCGGGCCACCGACAAGGCGGGCAACGTGGCGGCGGAGAAGAGCGTGCGGTTCGCGGTCGTCGCGGCACCCGCGCAGGACACCACGCCGCCGGTGACGGGCGTGGCCGTGGAGGGCACCAGGAACTCGAGCGGGGCGTACGTCAACCATGCCCGGGTGACGGTAACGGCGACCGACGAGCACGGTTCGGGCGTCGGGAAGATCGAGTACTCGCTGGACGGCGGGCCCTACCTCGCCTACTCGGCGCCGGTGGTGGTCGACCGGGCGGGGGCGCACACCGTGGCCTACCGGGCGACGGACAAGGCCGGGAACACCGCGGCGGCCCGCACGGTGACCTTCACGGTCGTCTCCGGTCAGGTCCCGGCGCCGGACTGCCCCGAGTACGACGAGCGGTTGACGGTGATCGTGGGCACGGTCGACTCCGGGGTGCGCAACCGGGTCACCGACAACCGCTGCCGGATCGGCGAGCTGATCGAGGACGAGAAGGAGTGGACATCCCAGGCGCTGTTCCTCAAGCACGTGACGGCCGTGCTCGACCGGCTGCTGAAGGAAGGTGTCGTCGACGATCGGGAGTCCAAGGCGATCCGGACGGCGGCCCGCGAGTCGGGCATCGGCAAGCCGGGACAGACCGAGGGCTACCGCTCGCTCTTCGACGGCACCGCGGAGTCCCTCGCCAGGTGGCAGCAGGTGGGCGGCGGTTCGTTCGGACTGAACCCGGACGGAACCATCACCTCCAGCACCACCACGCCCGGCATGGGCATGCTGTGGTTCCCGCAGCGCAAGTACGGCGACTTCTCGCTGAAGCTCCAGTGGCGTGACGACGCCCCGGGCGCCGGCAACGCCAACTCGGGCGTCTTCGTGCGCTTCCCGTGGGTCCACGACCACCCGGAGGAATCCCGCCCCGAGTGGGTCGCCATCAAGTACGGGCACGAGGTGCAGGTGCTCGACCGGCCCGACGGCGACATGTACAAGACCGGCTCGGTCTACGGATTCGACCGCGTCGGTCTCGCCGGTGCCGGCGTGACGCAGAAGGGCACCTGGAACGACTACGAGATCCGCGTGGAGGGCCAGCACTATTCAGTGTTCCGCAACGGTGTGCTGATCAACGAGTTCGACAACACCGGCGGCCAGGAGTTCAGCCCGCCCCGCTCGGACGACCCGGGCACGGACGGGCGGCGGTTCGCCTCCGGCTACATCGGGCTCCAGGTGCACGGCACGACGGATGTCGTCTCGTACCGGGACATCCGGATCAAGGAGCTGTAGGAGGCTCCTTCTCCTTGCGGGCCCTGCTCGGCTGTACCCGTCTGGGCTCCCCCGGCATCTTCGGATACTCGGGCGGGTACGGCAGGTCGCCCAGTCCGTGATCGTGTTCGTCACGGCGGGCGAGGTCGAGCAGGGCTTCCAGGGAGTAGCGCTTGTCGTCCATGTCCGCGTGCACGTCGCCGAGTTCGGCGAAGCGCGCGGGCATGGTCGCGAGATCGAAGTCCTGGGGGTGCGCGACACCCACCTCGTCCCAGCGCAGGGGCGCGGAGACGGGGGCGTGCGGGCGGGGGCGTACGGAGTAGGCGGAGGCGATCGTGCGGTCGCGTGCCGTCTGGTTGTAGTCGATGAAGATGCGCTCGCCCCGCTCCTCCTTCCACCACTTGATGGTGACCCGCTCCGGCATCCGCCGTTCCATCTCCCGGCCGACGGCGATGGCGGCGCGCCGGACCTGGGTGAAGGTCCAGCGCGGTTCGATGGGCACGAACACGTGCAGGCCCCGGCCGCCCGAGGTCTTGGGGAAGCCGCGCAGCCCGCCGAACTCGTCAAGCACCTGCCGGAGTTCGTGGGCGGCGCGGGCGGCGTCGTCGTAGTCGGTGCCGGGCTGCGGGTCGAGGTCGATGCGCAGTTCGTCCGGGTGGTCGACGTCGTCGCGGCGCACCGGCCAGGGGTGGAAGGTGAGGGTGCCGAACTGGGCCGCCCACACCACCGCTCCGGCCTCGGTGGGGCACATCTCGTCGGCGCTGCGGCCGCTGGGGAAGGTGATGTGCGCGGTCGGGATCCAGTCGGGCATGTTCTTCGGCGCCCGCTTCTGGAAGAAGTTCTCGCCGTTCACGCCCTCCGGGTAGCGCTCCAGGGTGGTCGGCCGGTCGCGCAGGGCGCGCAGGATGCCGGGGCCGACGGCGATGTAGTAGCGGGCGAGATCCAGCTTGGTGAATCCGCGCTCCGGGAAGAAGACCTTGTCCGGGCTGGACAGCCGTACGGTCCGGCCGTCGACCTCCAGTTCCACCGCGTCACCCATGCTCGACACCGTAGGCGCAGCGCGCACACCTCGCATATCGGGCGGCTCGAGAGATATCAGAGCAGAATCGAGCCATGGATCTGCCGGTGATGCCCCCTGTCCTGCCGATGCTCGCCAAGTCCGTGGCGGCGATCCCCGGGGGCATGCAGTACGAGGCGAAGTGGGACGGCTTCCGGGCCATCGTGTTCCGCGACGGGGACGAGGTCGAGCTGGGCAGCCGTACCGGAAAGCCTCTGACCAGGTACTTCCCGGAGCTGGTGACGGCCGTGCGGGAGCGGCTTCCCGAGCGGTGCGTGGTGGACGGGGAGATCGTGATCGCGCGGGAGGGGCATCTGGACTTCGACGCGCTGACGGAGCGGATCCATCCGGCGGACTCGCGGGTGCGGACGCTGGCGGAGCGGACGCCGGCCTCGCTCGTCGTGTTCGACGTGCTGGCGCTGGGCGACGCGTCGCTGATGGACGCGCCGCTGACCGAGCGGCGGGAGCGGCTGACCGCCGAACTGTCCGGGGTGCGGGCGCCGGTGCATCTGGCCCCGGCGACCACCGACATCGAGGTGGCGCGGCAGTGGTTCGAGGAGTACGAGGGAGCCGGGCTCGACGGTGTCATCGCCAAGCCGCCGGCCGTGCGCTACCGGCCGGACGAGCGTGCCATGTTCAAGATCAAGCACGAGCGGACGGCGGACGTCGTGGTCGCCGGGTACCGGCTGCACAAGAGCGGCCCGGTCGTGGGTTCGCTGCTGCTCGGCCTGTACGACGACGGGGGGACCCTCCAGCACGTCGGGGTGTCCGCCGCTTTCACGATGAAGCGGCGCGCCGAGCTCGTGGCGGAGCTGGAACCGCTGCGCCTGGACGACGTGTCGGGGCATCCGTGGGCGGCGTGGTCCGAGGAGGCCGCCCATGAAAAGGCCAGGCTGCCGGGGGCGCCGAGCCGCTGGTCCGGCCGCAAGGACCTCTCGTGGGTGCCCCTCCGCCCGGACCGGGTGGCGGAGGTGGCGTACGACCACATGGAGAACGGGCAGCGCTTCCGGCACACTGCCCGTTTCCGCCGCTGGCGCCCGGACCGGACTCCCGAGAGCTGCACCTACGCACAGCTGGAGGAGCCGGTCCGCTACGACCTGGCCGAGATCCTCGGCGCCTAGCAGCGCCGACCAGCACCGGCGGCCCTCACGGCTGCATGATGACCTTCACCGCGCCGTCCTGCTTGCGCTGGAACATCTCGTACGCGTGCGGCGCCTCCGACAGCGGCACCCGGTGGGTGGCGAAGTCGTCCACGCCGAGGGGGTCTTCGTCGGTCAGGTACGGGATGATGTCGTCGGTCCAGCGGCGGACGTTGGCCTGGCCCATCCGCATCTGGATCTGCTTGTCGAACAGGGTGAGCAGCGGCAGCGGGTCCGCCATGCCGCCGTAGACGCCGGACAGCGAGATGGTTCCGCCGCGGCGTACCAGTTCGATGGCGGTGTGCAGCGCGGCGAGGCGGTCGACGCTGAACCGCTCGGCGATCGGGCCGCCCAGCTTGCGGGGCAGGATCGCGGCGGCGTTCTGCACCAGGCGCGCGGCCGCACTGCCGTGGGCCTCGGTGCCGACCGCGTCGATCACGGCGTCGGGGCCGCGGCCGTCGGTCCGGTCGCGGATCGCTTCGACGAGTTCCTTCTCGCTGTCGAAGGACCTCAGGTCGAAGGTCTCCACGCCCCGTGCCTTCGCCCGGCGCAGCCGCTCCGGGACCAGGTCCACGCCGAACACGCTCCCGGCCCCCTGTACCTGCGCGACTCGGCAGGCCATGTCGCCGATGGGCCCGAGACCGAGCACGGCGACGCTGCCGCCCTCGGGGACGTCGGCGTAGGCGACCGCCTGCCAGGCGGTGGGCAGGACGTCGGAGAGGTAGACGAAACGGTCGTCGGCCGGGCCCTCGGGGACCTTGATCGGGCCGAACTGCGCCTGCGGGACGCGCAGGTACTCGGCCTGGGCGCCCGGCACCGAGCCGTACAGGCGGGTGTAGCCGAACAGTGCGGCGCCCATGCCCTCGCCCTGTACCTGGGTGGTCTCGCACTGGGTGGGCAGGCCGGTCAGGCACATCCAGCAGTTGCCGCAGGCGATCTGGAACGGCACCACGACCCTGTCCCCCACCTGGAGGTCCGGGACGCCCGCACCGACCTCCTCGACGATGCCCATGGGTTCATGGCCGAGGATGTCGCCCGGGGTCATGAACGGGGTGAGCACCTCGTACAGGTGCAGGTCGGACCCGCACAGCCCGGTGGAGGTGATGCGGATGATCGCGTCCGTCGGCTCCTGGATCGCCGGATCGGGCACGTTCTCCACCCGGACGTCCCGCTTGCCCTGCCAGGTCACTGCCCTCATCGCCTCGCGCTCCCTCCGTCGGCGTGCGCGTCGGTCGTACGGCGCCGTCCGGGTACCCGGACCCCCCGCGCTGAACCTTGAGCCGATCGACGGACGCGGCGGAGACACCTCCTCGACGGGGACGATCGACTATGGCCATCGATGTTCAGATAAGCGCACAATCAAGACACGTCGAGGACATGGGGCGCGGTGGCGACGGTGAGCAAGAGACGAGGGGCACGCGGGCGACGCGCCACGAGCGCGGCGGCGCTGCTGATGGCAACGGTGACGGCCGCCCTGGCGGCGGGCTGCACCGCCGGGAGCGGACCGCGTGACGACGGACGGGGCGCCCCGAAGGACTCGAAACAGGGCGCGTCCGCGTCTGCGACCGGCCCCTCCGCGCTCGCCGTCAAGATCGACAACGCGGCCGCGGCCCGTCCGCACACGGGCGTCGATGCGGCGGACGTGGTCTACGCGGAGCAGGTCGAGGGTGGGCTGAGCCGGCTGATGGCGGTGTACGCGACCCGGCTGCCGGAGTCGGTGGGGCCGGTGCGCAGCGCACGCGAGTCGGACCTCGAGCTGCTGCGCCAGTTCGACCGGCCCACCCTCGCCTTCTCCGGCGCGCAGAAGAAGCTCCTGCCGCTGATCGACCAGGCGCCGCTGCGGGCGGAGACACCGGGCAACGCGGCCGACGCCTACTTCCGCGGCCCCGGCAGCGCCCCGCACAACCTCTACCTGCGGCCCGGGCGTATCGTGCCCAAGCCCCCTGGCGAGGCCGCCCTGACCACCGGTTTCCACTACGGAGCGGCACCCGAGGGCGGCACGGCGACGGACTCGCGGACCGTGCGCTACCCGGCCGCCCGGTTCACCTTCACCTGGTCGGACTCCCGCGACCGCTGGCTGATCGGCATGGACGGCGCGCCCGCGACGACGGCCGGCGGCGAGCGGATGGCGGCCGCGACGGTCGTCGTGCAGTACGTGAAGGTGCGCGAGTCCGCCTTCCGGGACTTCCTCGGCAACAACACGCCGTACGCCGAGACGGTCGGCTCGGGCAAGGCGCAGGTGCTGCGCGACGGACGGGCCTGGGACGTGAACTGGAAGCGGGAGGAGGCCACGGACGGCACCGCGTTCACCACCGGCGACGGCACGCCGGTGAACTTCGCCGAGGGGCAGGTGTGGGTGGTGTTCACCAAGGCGCCCTGACCGGCCCTCGCCCTCCGTACCGCCCCGGACGCCTCCCTCAGCGCGGCGCCACCAGGGGCTCATCGGGATTGCGGAGCCCCTCGGCCGCGTCCGCGACCCGCCGGATGAGGTCGAAGAACACGCTGCGCTCGTCGGCGGTCAGCGGGGCGAGGAACACCTGGTTCATCCGGGCGGTGCGCACGGTCAGCTTGCGATGGGTGCGCGCCCCCTCGTCCGTGGGACGCAGCAGGGAGCGGCGGCCGTCCTGGGGATCACGCACCTTGTCCAGCAGTCCGCGCCGGCTGAGCCGGCTGATCACCTCGGCGATGGTGGACCGGTCGAGCCCCACCCGCTCCCCCACCGTGCGCTGGTCCAGGCCGGGCTCGGCGACGAGCGTGTTGAGGACCGCGTACTGGGGCGAGGTGATCTCCTCGGAGACCATCGCGTTCCACAGCAGGTAGTGCGCCTGCTGAAGCCGCCGGGCCAGGTGCCCGGGGTGGGTGGTGAGGTCCGCGGCCGCCATGTGCACCCCTCGCTCGTTCGTAGGTGCACTGAACGATACTCAACACGATGTCCGCTGTCTGCCGGTTCCGCAAAGGTTGACCGGCCTATTCTCCCAGGCCTTGACGCCCTTCCGTCTCGGTGGCAGCGTGAGGGGCAGCTCGCGGAAATACTCAGTGCCCTGATTAATTTGGTCGGGTCGCTTGGAAGAGATGGGGCTTCTCGGATGGACAAGGTGGTCGCCACGGCCCTGGAGGCGGTGGCCGACGTGCCGGACGGCGCGTCGCTCGCGGTGGGCGGTTTCGGGCTGAGCGGTGTGCCGAACGCGCTGATCGAGGCGCTGTACGGGCGCGGCGTGGCCGGGTTGTCGGTGGTCTCCAACAACTGCGGGGCGATGGAGTCGGGCCTGGCGGTGCTGCTGGCCGCCGGCCGGATCGCCCGGGTCACGGGCTCCTACATCGGCGCCAACAAGGAGTTCGCCCGGCAGTACCTGGCCGGCGAGCTGGAGGTCGAACTGATCCCGCAGGGCACGCTGGCCGAGCGGCTGCGGGCCGGCGGCGCCGGGATCCCCGCGTTCTACACCCCGGCCGGCGTCGGCACCCAGATCGCCGACGGCGGACTGCCCTGGCGCTACGACGGCCAGGGCGGGGTGGCGCTCGCCTCGCCACCGAAGGAGGTCCGGGAGTTCGACGGCACCGAGTACGTGCTGGAGCGGGGCATCCGCACCGACTTCGCCCTCGTGCGGGCCGCGCGCGGCGACCGGCACGGCAACCTCGTCTTCAACAAGTCCTCCCGGAACTTCAACCCCCTGGCCGCGATGGCCGGGAAGGTCACGATCGCCGAGGTGGAGGAGCTGGTGGAGCCCGGCGGGATCGACCCGGACGCGGTGCATCTGCCGGGCATCTTCGTGCAGCGGGTGCTCGCGCTCACCCCGGAACAGGCGGCGGACAAGAAGATCGAGCAGCGGACGGTGAGGTCCTGATGGCCTGGACGCGTGAGGAGATGGCCGCGCGGGCGGCGCGGGAGCTGCGGGACGGCCAGTACGTCAACCTCGGCATCGGCCTGCCCACGCTCATCCCCAACTACCTCCCCCCGGGCGTCGAAGTGGTGCTCGAGTCGGAGAACGGCATCCTGGGCACCGGTCCCTACCCCACCGAGGACGCCGTCGACCCGGACCTGATCAACGCCGGGAAGGAGACGGTGACGGTCCTGCCCGGGGCCTCCTTCTTCGACTCGGCGCTGTCCTTCTCGATGATCCGGGGCGGGCACATCGACGTGGCCGTGCTCGGCGCCATGCAGGTGTCCGAGCGGGGCGACCTGGCCAACTGGGCCGTCCCCGGCAAGCTGATCACCGGCATCGGCGGGGCGATGGACCTGGTGCACGGCGCCCGTACGGTCGTCGTCGTCATGACCCACACCGCCAAGGACGGCTCGCCGAAACTCCTCACCGAGTGCGCCCTGCCGCTGACCGGCAAGGGCTGCGTGAACCGGATCATCACCGACCTCGGCGTCCTGGACGTCACCGACGACGGGCTCGTGCTGGTGGAGACCGCGCCGGGCGTCACCGCCGACGAGATCGCCGCCAGGACGGACGCCGCACTGACCGTGCCGGAGGGACTGAGGTGAAGGACGTCTACATCGTCGACGCCGTCCGCACGCCGGTCGGCCGCTACAACGGGGGCCTCGCGAGCGTGCGCCCGGACGACCTGGCCGCGCATGCCGTCCGCGAACTCCTGGACCGAACGCCGCGGTTGGACCCGGCCCGGGTCGAGGACGTGTACTTCGGGAACGCGAACGGGGCCGGCGAGGAGAACCGCAACGTGGGCCGGATGGCCGCGCTGCTCGCGGGGCTGCCCACGTCCGTTCCGGGCGTGACGGTCAACCGGCTCTGTGCGTCCGGCCTGGAGGCCGTGATCCAGGCGGCCCGGGCCATAGCGCTCGGCGACGCGTCCATCGCGCTGGCCGGGGGCGTCGAGTCCATGACCCGGGCGCCGTACGTGCTGCCGAAGAACGACAAGCCCTTCCCGGCCGGGCACGCCGAGCTGTACTCGACGACGCTCGGCTGGCGGATGGTCAACCCGCGGATGCAACCGCAGTGGACGATCCCGCTGGGCGAGTCGGCCGAACTCATCGCTGACAAGCACAGGATCAGCCGGGAACAGCAGGACGAGTTCGCGCTGCGCAGCCATCAGAAGGCGGCGCGGGCACACGCCGAGGGCCTCTTCGACGGTGAACTGGCGCCCGTGACGATCCCGCAGCGCAAGGGTGAGCCGGTGGTCTTCGCCGCCGACGAAAGTGTCCGGGCGGACGCCTCCCTGGCGGCGATGGCCAGGCTGAAGCCGTCGTTCCGCACGGAGGGCGGCACGGTGACGGCGGGCAACGCGTCCCCGCTGAACGACGGTGCGGCGGCGCTGCTGCTCGTCGACGAGGAGGGGTTGCGGGCGACGGGCCGCGAACCGCTGGCCCGGGTCCGCGCGACGGGTGTCTCCGCGACCGACCCGCAGTACTTCGGGCTCGCGCCCGTGGAGGCGGTGAACCGGGCGCTGGCCAAGGCCGGCAGGGGGTTCGGCGACCTGTCCGTGCTGGAGCTGAACGAGGCGTTCGCCGCGCAGGTGCTGGGGTGTGTGGCCGAGTGGCCCGAGTTCGATCCGGCGATCCTCAACCCGCAGGGGGGCGCGATCGCGCTGGGGCATCCGCTGGGTGCGTCCGGCGCCCGGCTGGCCGGGACGGTGGCTCATCAGCTGGCCCGGCGTGGCAGTGGAGTGGGTGTAGCCACGCTGTGCATCGGGGTGGGGCAGGGGCTCGCCCTCGTTCTGGAACGGTAGCCCTTCTTCCGGCTGCGGGCCGCCTGTGGCTGGTCGCGCAGTTCCCCGCGCCCCTGAGGGGCGCGATCCTCGCCCCCGTCGACGAGAACGGTACGAACCTCAGGGAATCCCATGACTCTCACTCAGCACGACATCGATCAGGAGATCGCGGCCGAGCGCGCCGCGTACGAGAAGCGGCTCGCCGACGGGGGACCCGTCGAGCACCAGCCGCGCCGCGACTACGTGCCGTACCGGTCCTCGGTGCTCCGGCACCCCAAGCAGCCGCCGGTCACCATCGACGTGAGCAAGGACCCCGAGCTGGTGGAGCTGTTCTCCCCCGCCTTCGGGGAGCGGGACATCACCGAGATCGACAACGACCTCACCCGGCAGCACGACGGCGAGCCGATCGGCGAGCGCATCACCGTCTCCGGACGGCTGCTGGACCGCGACGGCCGGCCGGTGCGCGGTCAGCTCGTGGAGATCTGGCAGGCCAACTCCGCCGGCCGCTACGCCCACCAGCGGGAGCAGCACGACGCCCCGCTCGACCCCAACTTCACCGGTGTGGGCCGCACCCTCACCGACGACGACGGCCACTACCGCTTCACCACCGTCCAGCCGGGCCCCTACCCCTGGCGCCAGCACGTCAACGCCTGGCGGCCGGCGCACATCCACTTCTCGCTGTTCGGCACGGCGTTCACCCAGCGGCTCGTGACCCAGATGTACTTCCCGAGCGACCCCCTGTTCCCCTACGACCCGATCATCCAGTCCGTGACGGACGACGCCGCCCGGCAGCGGCTGGTCGCGACATACGACCACAGCCTGTCGGTCCCGGAGTTCTCGATGGGCTACCACTGGGACATCGTGCTGGACGGCCCCCGGGCCACCTGGATCGAAGAAGGGCGCTGACCGGACATGGCGAAGATCGACAGCAGCCGGCCCGACAGCGTGCTGCCCACCCCGTCGCACACCGTCGGCCCGTTCTACGGCCACGCCCTGCCGTTCCGCGGCGGTGAGGACATCGCGCCCCTCGGGCATCCGGACACCGTCACCCTGCACGGCCACGTCACCGACGGCGCGGGCAACCCGCTGCCGGACGCCCTGATCGAGCTGTGGGGACCGGACCCCGACGGCAATCTGCCGAAGGCCGACGGCTCCATGCGGCGCGACCCGGCCTCCGGAGGCTTCCTCGGGCGCAACGGCGTGGAGTTCACGGGCTGGGGGCGCATCCAGACCGACGCGAACGGCCACTGGTACGCGCGCACGCTGCGGCCCGGCGCGCGGGGGCGCAGCGCCCCGTACCTCAGCGTGTGCGTGTTCGCGCGCGGGCTGCTCGTGCACCTGTACACCCGGATCTACCTGCCGGGCGACGCGGCGGTGCTCGCGGCCGATCCGCTGCTGTCCGGGCTGGAGGACGCTCGCCGCGACACGCTGATCGCGGCGGAGGAGGGCAACGACACGTACCGTTTCGACATCCGCCTTCAGGGCGAAGGCGAGACGGTCTTCCTGGAGTTCACGTGACAGCGCACCCCGGCGACCCCGGCCTGCTCGCCCCCGGGTGGGCCGACTCGGCGGCGGCCGCCGCCACCGGCGACGAGGCGTATCTGCGGGCGCTGCTCGACGCGGAGGCCGCGCTGACCCGCGCCCAGGCCGCCATGGGGTTCGCCCCGGCCGAGGCGGCGACGGCGGTCACCGAGGCGGCCGGTACCGGTGCCTTCGACGTACGGTCCCTCGCCGAGCGCGCCCGCGCGGGCGGCAACCCCGTCATCCCCCTGGTCGCGGATCTGACCGAGGCCGTGGGCGAGACGTACGGGCCTTACGTCCACCGGGGCGCGACCAGCCAGGACATCATGGACACGGCGACGATGCTGGTCGCCGCGCGGACCCTCGACGTGGTCCTCGCCGGCCTCGGCCGCACCGAACAGGCCCTGTCCCGGCTGGCCGCCGGGCACCGCGACACCGCGATGCCGGGGCGGACCCTCACCCAGCACGCGGTGCCGACAACCTTCGGGCTGAAGGCGGCCGGGTGGCGGTCACTGGTACTGGACGCGCGGGACCGGGTGCGGGCCGTGCGGGAGTCGCTGCCCGCCCAACTCGGCGGCGCGGCGGGAACGCTGGCGGCCTTCGGGGCGTACGGCGCGAGCGATCCGGCCGGGCTGCCGGAGGCCTACGCCCGGGAACTCGGCCTGCGGGCACCCGGCCTGCCCTGGCACACCCTGCGGACACCGGTCGCCGACCTCGCCGGGTGTCTCGCCTTCACGGCGGGCGCGCTCGGCAAGCTCGCCGTGGACGTCCTCACCCTGTCGCGCACCGAGATCGCCGAGGTCGCGGAGGGCAGCGGCGGGGGTTCGTCCGCCATGCCGCACAAGTCCAACCCCGTACGGTCCACTCTGATCGCCTCCGCCGCGCGCCGGGCACCCCAGCTCGCGGCGACGCTGTACGGGGCGATGGCCGCGGAGGACGAACGCCCGGCGGGGGCCTGGCACGCCGAGTGGGAGCCGCTGCGGGATCTGCTGCGGCTGACCGGCGGTGCCGCCCGGGACGCCGCCGAACTGACCGAAGGGCTGCGGGTCAGGCCCGAGGCCATGCGCGAACACCTGGACCTCAACCACGGGTTGATCGTCTCCGAGCGGCTGTCCGCCGGACTGACCCCGGTGCTGGGCCGCGCCCGCGCCAAGGAGCTCCTCACACGATTGGCCTCCGAGGGGCAACCGCCCGCCGAGGCACCCGAGTTGGCCGGGATGGATCTCGATCCGGCCCATTACACCGGCTCCGCCGGAGTCCTCACCGACCGTGCTCTGGAGCGACGTTGACACTTCTGAACCACCATGCGGAAGGGCCCGCCTCCGCTCCCCCGCTGCTGCTCGGCCCCTCCCTCGGCACGTCGTACGCCCTGTGGGACGGCGTGGCGCCCGAGCTGTCGATCACCCACCGGGTGGTGCGCTGGGACCTGCCGGGGCACGGCGGTTCGGCGGCCGGTCTCGTCCGGGCGGGCGCGAGCGTCGGCGACCTCGCCGGGCAGGTGCTGGCGCTCGCCGACTCGCTCGGCATCGAACGGTTCGCCTACGCGGGTGTGTCGCTGGGCGGGGCCGTGGGGCTGCATCTCGCGGTGCACCATCCCGAGCGCCTGACGTCGCTCGCCGCGATCTGCTCGTCGGCCCACTTCAACGGGTCCGGGCCGTGGGAGGAGCGGGCCGCGCTGGTACGGCGGGAGGGGCTGGCCGCGCTTGCGGACAACGCCGGCGCGCGCTGGTTCGCCGGCGACTTCACCGTGCCGCGCCTGGTCCGGGACCACCGGGAAGCCGACCCGGAGGCGTACGCCGCCTGCTGTGACGCGCTCGCCGCGTTCGACCTGCGCGACCGGCTGCCGGAGATCGCCGTGCCGACCCTGCTGGTCGCCGGCCGCGAGGATCCCGCGACGCCGCCCGCGCATCTGCGGGAGATCGCCGACGCCGTGCCGGGCGCGACGCTCGTGGAGCTGCCGGGCGCCTCGCACCTGGCGCCCGCCCAGTGCCCGGAGGCGGTGCTGACCGCCCTGCGCGCCCACTTCGGCCGGGGCGCCCACCTGGGCATGGCCGTACGGCGCGAGGTGCTCGGCGACCAGCACGTCGACCGGGCGCAGGCCCGCCAGACCCCGTTCACGGCCCGCTTCCAGGACTTCATCTCGCGCTACGCGTGGGGCGAGATCTGGACCGACCCGACGCTGTCCCGCCGTGAGCGCAGCATGATCACCCTCACCGCGCTCGTCGCGCACGGCCACTACGACGAGCTGGCCATGCATGTCCGCGCGGCCCGCCGCAACGGCCTCACCCCGGAGGAGATCGGCGCGGTGCTGCTGCAGACGGCCGTGTACTGCGGGGTGCCGGCGGCGAACTCGGCGTTCGCGACGGCCCAGCGGGTGCTGGCGGAAGAGGAGGGCACCTCGTGAGCGCCGGAGGGCGACCCCGCGGGTCATGAGCCCGGGCCGGGTCTCGCCACACCTGCCCGCCTCGCCGCTCCGGCCGTGGAGACCCGCCGCTCCGCGTCCGCCCTACGCCGGGCCGACACCGGCCCTGAGCGCGGCACGTGCCCGGTCCGCCAGTCCGTCGGCCCCGCACGAGACCGCCAGGTCCAGGCCGCGGCGCAGGTCGGCCGCCGAGCGGGCGGCGATGCCGAACTCGATCCGGGCCGCCGCGTGTTCGTACTGGCAGGGCGAGGCCTCCAGGTAGGTGACGGCCTGGCCGTAGAGCCGGACCGCCCGCTGGCCCGTCTCCAGGTCGGCGGCGCAGCGCAGGGCTTCCCCTATCGCCGTGTCCGTGCCGAAGCGCTCGGCCTGGCGGCGTACGTCGACGGCGAGCCGCGCGGCACGGGCGGGGTCCTCGGTGCGCAGGGCCCGGGCGAGGTCGGCCGCCCAGGGGACGAGCACGGGGTTGTGGTGCCCGCGGGCCGCAGCCGCCTTCTCCGCGGCCTCCAGTTCGTTGATGCCGTCCTTGGTGCGGCCGACGGCCAGCAGCAGCCGGCCGCGCACCGAGCGCGGATCGGGCAGGACGATGGTGGACGGGTAGGGCGGGGCGAAGCCGTGCCGTTCGGCGACGTCCCAGGCCTGCTCGACCCGGCCGCGGGCGAGCAGGGTGTCGACGAGGCTGCAGGTCGCGGACCAGTACAGGGGCAGGCCGCGGCCGACGCGTTCGGCCAGGCGCAGTGCCTCGCGCAGGGACGCCTCGGCCTCCTTCAGACGGCCTCGCCTGCGGTGGCCGATGCCGACGTAGGCGTGGGCCAGGGCGAGGTGGCCGCCGCTCCAGCCCGCCGTCTCGTAGGCGCGCAGGGCTTCGTTGTAGAGGGTCTCGGCGCGGTCGAGGCGGTCGGTGAAGCCGTAGGCGTTGGCCAGCATCAGCAGCAGCTCGATGCCCCACTCGGTGTCGGTCCAGCCGAGCCCGGGCGCGAGGCGGCCGTTGACGAGGGCGCGGTCGCACAGCTCGGCGACCTCCTCGGCGTTCTCGCCGTGCATCAGGGCGTCGAAGCCGCGCAGGATGAGCAGGGCGCGTTCGGAGTTGTCCCGGCCGGTGCAGGGGCGGGCGAGGTCGGCGAGCCGCTGGGAGCGGCCGGGTGAGGCCGCCTCACCGGCGTGCAGCCCCTCCCACATGAACTGCGCGGCCTGCAGCCGCATCCGCTCGGGGCCCGGTTGGAGCCGGGCGGCCTCCGCTTCGACCGTGCGGACGGCTTCCTCCAGCTGGTCGTTGTGGAGCAGCGCCTGGGAGAGCCGGAAGACGGCGTCGACCCGCTGGCCGCCGTGCAGGCCGGGCATGCCGAGCGCGGTGCGCAGATGGCCGATGGTTCGGGCGGGCGCGGTGAGGAAGGTGGCCTCGGCCAGTTCGTACAGCACCTGCGGGTGCGACTCGGGCCGGGGCGGTTCCTCCAGGGCCCGTTCCAGGCAGCGGCGGGCCGCGTCGGGGGCTCCGACGGCGAGGTGCTCGCGGGCGGCCTCGCGCAGTTGCGTGACGAGTTCCTCGTCGTCGTCCGGGTGGACTTCCAGGAGGTGGCGGGCGGCCGCCGCGGCGCCGTGTCCCTCGTCGGAGACGATCCGCGCGGCGATGCCGTGCATGGCGGTGCGCAGGGCGTCGGGGATGGAGTTGTAGACGGCGGTGGCGATCAGCGGGTGGACGAATTCGAGGTCGCCGTCGGCGCTGCGGCCGGTCGCGGGGTCGGGCTCGGTGAGGATCCGGGCGGTACGCAGCAGTTCGGCGCAGCGGCGGGCGTCGTCCGGTCGCAGGGTGGCGAGCTTGGCGACCAGGTCGATGGAGATGCTGGTGCCGAGGATGGCGGCGGCCCAGGCGAACCTGGTGGCGTCGATGCCCAGTTCCTCCAGGCGGGCGACGAGGCCGCCGCCGCGGGCCGAGCGGTTCAGTTCGCGCAGTTCACCGGCCCGGGCCTCGACCGGTTCGAGCTCGCTGTCCTGCACTCGGGCGAGGAGTTCCACGGCCTCGTAGGGGTTGCCCGCGGTGACGGCCCAGACCTCGCGGCAGAACGCGGCGTCGGCGTGTTCCCCGAGGGTGGCGCGGGTGAGTCCGGCCGTCGCGTCCGGGGTGAGGGCACTCAGGGTCGTGGCGGGCCCGTGTGCGGCGGCGGCGACGGTGTCGAGGTGGCGGGCGCTCGCGCCGGAGACCTCTTCGGGGCGGCGCGTGACGACGACCAGGACGGACATCTCGTCGAGGCGCTCGGCGAGTCCCGCGAGGAAGTGCAGGGTCTCCTGGTCCGCCCAGTGGGCGTCGTCGATCAGCAGCACCAGCGGCCAGTCGCGGCGGGAGAGCCGGCGCACGGCCGCGACCAGGCCGTCGCACACGCCCTGCGGGTCGGCCTGCCGGTCGCCGGGCTCCGCGATGCCGAGGGCGGGGCCGGCGATGTCGTACCAGTCGCCGAGGTACTCGCGGGCCTCCTCCGGCAGCATCGACACCAGCGCCGGCTGCAACAGCTGCCGTACCACGTTGAAGGGGACCGACCTGAGGGTCTCGCCGCCGCGCGCCGACCAGACCGTGCAGCCGCGGGCCTCGGCGATGCGGCGGGTTTCGGCCAGCAGGGCGGTCTTGCCGAGTCCGGCCTCGCCGCGGAAGACCAGCAATCCGCCGGACGAGGAACGGTCCGCGCACAGGCTGTCGACCGCCCGCTCGACCGCGGCGACCTCCTCATCGCGCTCCCACAGGGAAGCCGAGGCGGCGGCCGTGGGCCGTACCTCCGTCATCCCGCTACCTCCCCAAGTCGCCCGAACGACGTACAGACATCGAGCGTAGCCGTCCGATTGCCTGAGTGGAGGGTGGTCGGGGCACCTCTTGCCGTGACGGGTGACACCGGGTGCGGCCGGGCGACGCACTTGTCCCGTCACCAGCCACTCTCGGGTCAACGGCTCGCAAACGCAAGGGATGTGACGTTCATTCAGCAACGAGGGAACACCCGGCGCGGCCGGCGGGCGCTGGTCGCGGGGTCGGTGGGCAATCTCATCGAGTGGTACGAGTTCGGCGTCTACGGCTACTTCGCGACGATCATCGCGGCGCGGTTCTTCACGCCGGAGGGCGGCAGCGCGGCCGAGGCTCTGGTCAAGACGTACGCGTCCTTCGCCCTCGCCTTCTTCTTCCGTCCCGTCGGGGCGGCGCTTTTCGGCCGTCTGGGCGACCGCGCCGGGCGGCGCCCGGTGCTGGTCCTGGTGATCGTGCTGATGACGGTGGCGACGACGCTGATCGGCGTGCTGCCGACCTATGCACAGGCAGGTGCTCTCGCGCCCTGGCTGCTGACCTTCCTGCGGATGGTCCAAGGCCTCTCGGCGGGTGGGGAGTTCGGCGGGGCGGTGTCGATGATGACGGAGTTCGCTCCGCCGGGCCGGCGCGGTCTGTACGGGGCGTGGCAGTCGTTCACCGTGGCGCTGGGTCTGCTGGCCGGGGCGGGGACGGCGGCGCTGCTCGCCACCGTGCTGTCGGAGGAGCAGCTGGGCGCGTGGGGATGGCGGCTGCCGTTTCTGCTCACCCTGCCACTGGGGGTGGGGGCGTTGTGGCTGAGGCTGCGGCTGGACGAGACGCCGGTGTTCGTGGCGGAGCGGTCGAAGGAGACTCCTCCCCCGCGCGAGGTGGCCTGGGCCGTCGTGCTGGGTGCGGGCCGGATCATGGGCTGGGCCGCGGCGGGTTACACGTTCCTCGTGGTGCTGCCGTCGTATCTGCAGAGCTCACTGGGCGCGACGTTCCAGCAGGCGCTGGTGGCGACCGTACTGGCCAATCTGGGTTTCGCGACGACGATCCTGCCGGCGGGGCTGCTCAGCGACCGGCTCGGGCGGCGTGCGGTGATGGTGACAGGCGCGGTGCTGGTGGCGGTCCTCGCGGTGCCGCTGCTCAACCTGCTGCAGGACCCCGGCGTTTCGGACCCGGTGAAGGGTGTCGCCGTGTGCGGTGCGGGTGCGGTGGTGGGCCTGATGGCCGGGCCGGGGCCCGCGATGCTGTCGGAGATGTTCCCCACCGGGGTGCGGTACACGGGCCTGGGACTCGCCTACGCGCTGTCCAATGCGGTGTTCTCGGGGTGTGCCGGGCTCATCATCACGGAGACGGTCGAGCGGACGGGGAGCGTGGACGTGCCCGCGTACTATGCGGCCGCAGCGTGCGCGGTGAGCGTACCGGCGCTTCTCATGAGGCCGCCCGCGCGGAGTGCCGGGGTGGCGAAGACATCGGTGGAGAGGGCTGGTTGAACGGATGCGGGTGATCGGTCCGGTGAGACGGACGCGGGTGATCGGATGCGGGTGATCGGTCTCATGTCCGGCACGTCGTACGACGCGATCGACGCGGCGGCGGCCGAGCTGGACCTCGTCGGCGACAGCCTGGTGCTGAAGCCGCTCGGCCTGGTGAGCGATCCGTACGACGGGGCACTGCGCGAGGCGCTGTCCGCCGCGCTGCCGCCGGGTACCACGACACCGGGCGAGGTGTGCCGGCTGGACACCCGGATCGGACAGGCCTTCGCGGCGACCGCGGTCCGGGCCGACCGCGAACTGTGCGAAGGGCGGGCCGAGCTGGTGGCCTCGCACGGCCAGACCGTTCACCACTGGGTCGCCGGAGGTCAGGTCCACGGCACGCTCCAGCTCGGGCAGCCGGCCTGGATCGCCGAGGCGACCGGGCTGCCCGTGGTCGCCGACTTCCGGCCGCGTGACATCGCCGCCGGCGGGCAGGGCGCGCCCCTCGTCAGCCTGATCGACCTGCTGTGGCTGCGCGGGCGGCAGGGTCGCCCCGTCGCGCTCAACATCGGCGGGATCGCCAACCTCACCGCGCCCGACGGGACGGCCTTCGACACCGGGCCGGGCTGTGTGCTGGTCGACGAGGCGGCCCGGGGGTTCAGCGGCGGAGCGCTCGCCTGTGACACGGACGGTCTGCTGGCCGCGCGGGGCCGCGTGCACGGGCCGTTGCTGAACCGGTTGCTGGAGGAGCCCTACTACGCGCTGCCCGCGCCGAAGACGACGGGCAGGGAGCTGTTCCACCTCGGTCATCTGCGGGACGCGCTGGCCGGGTTCGGGACGCTGCCCGCCGAGGACGTCGTCGCCACGCTCACGATGCTCACGGCCCGGACCGTGGCGGACGCGGTGCGGTCGGTGCACGCGACAGAGGTGATCGCGTCGGGCGGCGGGACCCGCAACCCCGTGCTGATGTCGATGCTCGGGGACCTGCTGCGGGGGGTGGTCCTGCGGACCTCCGACGACCTCGGCCTGCCGTCGGACGCCAAGGAGGCGTACGCCTTCGCCGTGCTGGGGTTCCTGACCCTGCACGGACTGCCGGGCACGGAACCGGCGAGCACGGGGGCCCGGCACCCCAGTGTGCTGGGGTCGGTGACCCCCGGCCGGGTCGGGCTGCGGCTTCCGCCACGGGCGGCCCGGCGGCCGAGGCGGCTGCTGCTGGAATAGCCGGTTCCGACTCCTCTCATGCCTCTTTCACCGACGCCTCATACGGTGGGGGCATGACGCAGGAGACTCCTCCCGGGTGGTACGCCGATCCCGGACAGACAAGTGACGGGCCCGCCACCGAGCGCTGGTGGGACGGCCGGGCCTGGACGGACCGCATCCGTCCGGCGCAGCCGCCCGCGACCTGGGGTCCCCCGACCGGTCCGGCGTCCGCCGGACCCGCACCCTCGGACCGGACGCCCCCCGAAGGCACGTCGACGGCACCGGCCGCCCCGCGGGGAGCCGGAGAACCGGCCGACGCCGGGTCGCCGGCTGCCGCCGAGGCACCGGGAACCCCCGGGCCGCCCAGCGACGCCGCACAGCCCGCAGCCGAACATCCGGCAGGCGTCCAAGCCCCGGGGACCACCGGACAGCCCGGCGGCGTTCCCGCGCAGCCCACGACCGGGCAGCCGGCCGGGGCGTGGAGCGTGGGGTCCGTCGGACATCCAGGTGCTGCCGGGCAGCCGGGGGCCGGCGGACAGCCCGTCGGCGGCGCCTACCCGGCGGCTGCCGGGTTCCCCGCCTACCCCTCCTATCCGGCCGTGCCTCCGGGCGGCAAAGGGCGGCGGCTGCGGATAGGTGCCGCCGTCGCCGCTGCCGCAGTCGTCCTCACCTGCATCGGCGTGGGCGTCTACGCGTTGACGGACAACGGCGGCGGGGGCGGTTCGCCCACCTCGCAGGGGCCCGGCGGGCCGGGCGCACCCGGTGGCCAGGGCGGGCCGGGCGGATCCGGTGGCCAGGGCGGGCCGGGCGGATCCGGTGGCTCGGGCGGGTCCGGCGGCGACGGTGGGTCCGGTGGGCAGAGTCCGCGGCCCGAGCAGTCCCAGCCGCCGAAGATCAGGAGCGGGTCGGTGACCGATGCGGTCAGCGGCATCAGTCTGCCGATCCCGAAGGGCTGGTACGGCCAGCAGGCCCAGGCCGGCGCCCAGGTGACCTCCGACGAGTCCTACAAGTGCCCCGGCGACACCTCCTCGACCTGCACGAAGGGCGGCGCCTACTCGGCACCGGCCCTGCTGCTCGGCAGCAAGGGCGCCACCGCCGAGGAGATCGCGAAGGCGGACATCGCGAAGAACGCCGAGGAGTCGTACGGCGGCAAGTCCTACGGCGGGATCACCTCCCACGACGTGCTGGACTCCAAGGCCGTGACCGTGGCCGGGCAGCAGGGCTACCTGGTCCGTTGGAAGGCCGTCACGAGCAAGGGCGCCGACGGCATCGTGGAGTCGCTCGTGTTCCCCTCCCCCGCGAACGCGAAGCAGATGGTGGTCGTACGGTTCGGCGTCGACGCGGACCAGAAGGAGACCGTGCTCGACGACATCACCAAGGGCATCAAGGTGTCGACGGGCAGCGGCAACGGCCAGGGCGTCTGACGCCCGGCGCCCCGTACACCGGTCGGCCGGGTGGGGCGCCCCCGCCGCTCACAGGGGCACCCCACCCGGCCGGGGGGTGCGCGCCGCCCCCGTCCCCACGGGTCGGCGCGGTCGGGCCGCCGTCCGGTCATCCGGCGGACGGCGGCCCGGGCTTCAGCTCAGGCCCAGGGCCGGCAGCACGGCGGCCTCCACGAACCGGACCAGGTAGTCCGGGTCCGCGTACTGGCCCTCCAGGACGGGCCGGATGCGCAGGACGCCGAACATCTGCGCCGGGATGTACTCCAGCGCCGGGTGGTCGGCGGGCACCTCCCCCCGTTCGACCCCGCGCCGGATGATCTCCTTCAGCGCGGCGATCTCCGGTTCCACCAGCGCCTCGCGCAGGGCGCGCTGCAGCTCCGGGTCCTGAGGGGCCGCGTGAACGAGCGCCTGGAGGAGCTTGGTGTCCCGGCCCGACAGCTCTCCCGCCGCCCGGGCCGCCTCGCGCAGGTCGTCCGCGAGCGAGCCGGTGTCGATGCAGCGCGTCCGCCGGTGCGAGCGCAGCGCCGCCGCCACGAGCTGTGGCTTGGTCTTCCACTGGCGGTAGAGCGTGGACTTGCTGCACCGGGTGCTGGCGGCGATCCCCTCCATGGTCACGGAGTCGTAGCCGCACTCACGGAGCTGCTCCAGCACGGCGTCGTAGAACTCCTGCTCACGCTCGGGCGTGATCTTGGAGCGGCGCGTGGCACCGAGCGGCTCGGGCCGGTCCGCAGCCTGCGACGTCATGGGCGGGGCTCCTGGCTTTCCTCGGGCGGACGGAAAATTCCCGGCCGGCGGTGTGTCCTACGTCTATCGATACGCCAGTGTACCGGTACGCAGCCGTATCGGTACACTGGCGTATCGGTACGCTCTCGTACCGATAAGAGCACCACCGTCACCGAAGGGGCCGGGGGATGAATGCCCGAACCGAGCCTGCGCCAGCGGGGTCCGACGCGATAGCGCGACCGCCGCTCGTCCGGGAGCTCCTGCTCGTCGCAGGGCTCTTCCTGGTCTACAAGTTCGGCCGGCAGCTGGCCACCGGCCACACCGGTGAGGCCTTCCACAACGCACACCGCGTGTGGGACTTCGAGCGAGCGGTCCATCTGCCCGGCGAGGGAGCGGTGCAGTCGCTCCTGCTGCACGGTGACGGCCTGGCGCACATCGCGAACACCTACTACGCGGCCGTCCACTTCCCCGCCACCGCCGCCTTCCTGATCTGGCTCTACCTGCGCCGGCCGGTCCACTACGTCTGGGCCCGCCGGGTCCTGGCCGCGGTCACGGCCGCCGCACTCGCCCTGCACCTGCTGTTCCCTCTCGCCCCGCCCCGCATGCTGGCCGCGACCGGCCTGGTCGACACGGCGCGGGTGTACGGGCCGTCGGTCTACGGCAATCCCGCGACGGACTCCCTGTCGAACCAGTTCGCGGCGATGCCGTCGCTGCACTTCGGCTGGGCGCTGATGGTCGCGATCGGCCTGATCGCCGCCACCCGCTCACGGTGGCGCCTGCTCTGGTTGGCGCATCCCCTGCTGACACTGCTGGTGATCGTCGGCACCGCGAACCACTACTGGCTCGACGCGATGGTGGCGGCGGCCCTGCTCGGCCTCGCCCTCTCGGTGATTCCGCTGCCGCACCGCACGGCGACCACGGCCGGCCGGGCGCAGGGCAGCCTCGTACCGGCTCAGCGGGACGGGCAGGCGCTCGTGGGAGCCGGCCGATGAACGCCGTACTGATCGCCGTCGCCCTGTCCCTCGTCTCCGCCGTCGCCTACGCCGCCGCGGCGGTCGCCCAGGAGCGGCTCGCCTCCCGTTCCCCGGGAGCGGGCACGCTGCGGCTGCTCGGCAGCGGCGCCTGGTGGTGGTCGGTCGGGCTGAACGCGTCGGCCGCACTGCTGCACGTCGTCGCCCTCCGGTACGGCCCGCTGACCCTGGTCCAGCCGCTCGGCGCGCTCACCCTGGTCGCGGCGGTGCCCATGGGGGCGCGGATGGCCGGACGGCGGGTGAGCGCGGTCGAGTGGAGGGGCACCGCCCTGACCCTCCTGGGACTGGGCGCGATCCTGGTCACGGCGTCCGGCCCGGCGCCGGACGGTGTGCTGAGCGTTCCCGAGGCGCTCGCGGTGGCCGGCGCCACCGCGGCGCTCATCGGGATGCTGTCCCGGCCCGGCGCCCGCCCCGGGCTGCGGCACGCTACCGCGTCCGGTCTCGCCTCCGGGGTCGCCTCGGCCCTCACGCAGAGCGTGACGGTGGCCGCCACGGACCGGTCCGGCCCGGTGCTGAGCGTCCAGGTGGTCGGCGTGGCCCTGCTCGTGGCGGCCTTCGCGGCCGGCGGGCTGGTGCTGTCGCAGACGGCGTACCGGGGCGGTCTGGGCGGGCCCCTCGCGATGGTGACCCTGTCCAACCCGCTGGCCGCCGCGGTGATCGGCCTGTCGCTGCTCGGCGAGCGCCTCCAGGGCGGGCCGGCGGGCATGCTGCTCGCGCTCGCCGGGGCGGGCCTCGCGTCCTGGGGCGTGGTGCTGCTGACCCGGGCGGCACCCGCGCCGGCCCCCGCCGACGACGACCACCCGGTGGCCGCCGTCCTGGCCCTGGAGCCCGGCTCGGCCACACCCGAACCGGCGCTGGTGCCCCGGCCGCACGATCCGGGGCACCTCACTCCCGCTACGCGGTGATGATCGCCGGGTCGCTCACCCCCGGCTGCCCGTTCTCGACGTGCCCGGCGAGCCGCCGCAGGAACGCCTTGTCGCCCTCGGCGGTGACGGTCAGGTCGTACCAGCGGCGGCTGCCGGCGAGTTCGACGGTCCGGCACACCTTCGCGCCCGGGCGGACGGTGACGGTCGCGGGCCGGCCGCCGTACGCGTCGGCGAGCTTCAGACGGACGGCGCCGGAACCACGGTTGGTGATGGTCAGCTCGATGTCGTCACCGGTGTGGCGGGCGGTGACCTCGCAGCCGGCCGCCTTGTTCGAGCCCTTGAAGACGCGCACGAAGCCGTTCGGGCCGTGCACGGTCAGGTCGTAGGAGCCGCCGGAGTACGCCGAGTTCCAGGTGTCGGAGAGCGTCTTGCCGGCCTCCGTTGTGTACATCCAGGGGCCGTCGGCGCGGTTGCCCGAGGTGACGTGGAAGGCGCCGCCGGCCTTCGCCCCGGTGGCGAAGGTGAGGGTGAGCTTCCCGGCCGCGGTGTCGACCGAGGCGTCCACGTGCGGGGCGTACCTCAGTGGCCGGGAGCGGCGCAGGCCGCGCTCCTGGCGGGGCATGCGCGGATCGGCGGGCGGGACCGGCTTGTAGTCGGGGTGGCGCTCGCGGTCCTGCGGCTCGTATCCGTCGGTACCGGGCAGCGGGACCGGGCGGGCGTCCTTGCGGGAGAAGTCGAACGCGGACGTCAGATCACCGCAGACGGCGCGTCGCCAGGGCGAGATGTTCGTCTCGCGCACGCCGAAGCGGCGCTCCATGAACCGCAGGATCGAGGTGTGGTCGAGGGTCTCGGAGCAGACGTAGCCGCCCTTGCTCCACGGCGAGACGACCAGCATCGGTACGCGGGGGCCGAGACCGTAGGGGCCCGCCGTGTTCTTGCCGTCGCCCGGGAAGAGGTCGAGGGAGACGTCGACGGTGGACAGTCCGCGGGAGGCGTCCTTCGGGGGCAGCGGCGGCACCACGTGGTCGAAGAAGCCGTCGTTCTCGTCGTAGGTGATGAACAGGGCGGTCTTCGACCAGACCTCCGGGTTGGAGGTGAGGGCGTCGAGGACCTGCGCGATGTACCAGGCGCCGTAGTTCGAGGGCCAGTTGGAGTGCTCGGAGAAGGCCTCGGGGGCGGCGATCCAGGAGATCTGCGGCAGCCTGCCTGCCTTGACGTCGGCGCGCAGCAGGTCGAAGTAGCCCTCGCCGGCCTTGGCGTTCGTGCCGGTGCGGGCCTTGTCGTACCAGGGGTCGCCGGGCTTGGCGTCGCGGTACGTGTTGAAGTAGAGCAGCGAGTTGTCGCCGTAGTTGCCGCGGTAGGCGTCCTGGATCCAGCCCCAGGAGCCCTGGGCGTCGAGGCCGTCGCCGATGTCCTGGTAGATCTTCCAGGAGATGCCGGCCCGCTCCAGGCGCTCGGGGTAGGTCGTCCAGCCGTAGCCGAGTTCGTCGTTGCCGAGGACCGGGCCGCCGCCGGTGCCGTCGTTGCCGGTGTACCCGGACCACATGTAGTAGCGGTTGGGGTCGGTGGAGCCGATGAACGAGCAGTGGTAGGCGTCGCAGACGGTGAAGGAGTCGGCGAGGGCGTAGTGGAACGGGATGTCCTCGCGGGTCAGGTACGCCATGGTCGTGGTGCCCTTCGCGGGCACCCAGCGGTCGTACTTGCCGCCGTCGTAGGCCTGGTGGCCGTCGGGCCAGGAGTGCGGCAGGCCCTCCAGGAACTGCATGCCGAGGTCGTCGGCGTCCGGGTGGAACGGCAGGATCTCCTTGCCGTCCTTCTCCTGGTGCCAGACCGGTTTGCCGTTGTCGAGGGTGACCGGGCGGGGGTCGCCGAAGCCGCGGACGCCTCTCAGGGTGCCGAAGTAGTGATCGAAGGAACGGTTCTCCTGCATCAGGACGACGATGTGCTCGACGTCCTCGATCGACCCGGTGCGGTGGTTCGCCGGAAGGGCGGCGGCGCGCTGGATGCTGGCGGACAGGGCACTGAAGGCCGTGGTGGCACCCGCGAGTTGGAGAAAGCGGCGCCGGTTTACTTCGGACATGAAGGACAGACCTCTCATCCTGAGGTGCGGGATGGCCGGAACCTGACGGAATCTGCGCGGAAGGAGTGTTTCAGGGACACCAAACGCCAAGGAAGGGGCACGTGACACTCATGTGAAAGTCGCCGGTACGGACGGTATGCCGGGCCATTGCCGGGGGAGGGTGAGGGGCGTGACAGAGACGCAGACGGTTTCCCCGCCCACGAAACGGCCCGTTCGCCAGCTCCTCGCCGCCTCGGTGGGCAATGCGGTGGAGTGGTACGACTGGTACGCCTACACGTTTCTGGCCACGTACATCGCCGCCCAGGTCTTCCCCAAGAGCGCGGACAACTCACTGGTGCCGCTGCTGTCCACGTTCGCGGTGTTCGCCGTGGGGTTCTTCATGCGGCCGGTGGGCGGACTGCTGATGGGCGCGGTCGCGGACCGGCACGGGCGGCGGGCCGCCCTCACGGTCACCATCCTGCTGATGGGCGGCAGCAGTCTGCTGGTCGGGCTCACCCCGACCTACGCGGCCGTGGGAGTCCTGGCGCCGGTGGTCCTCGTCCTCGCCCGGCTGCTGCAGGGACTCTCCGTGGGCGGCGAGTTCGCGGCCTCGACGACGTTCCTGGTGGAGTCGGCGGGCCCTGGCCGGCGCGGACTGTTCTCCAGCTTCCAGTACGTGTCGACGACGGTGGGGCAGCTGGTCGCCTCCGCCGTCGCCACCCTGCTCGTGGACACGCTGAGCGACGGGCAGATGAACGGCTGGGGCTGGCGGGTGCCGTTCGTGCTCGGCGCCGTGCTGAGTCTGGTCGGGTTCTGGATCCGGCAGGGAGCGCAGGAGACCCGCAGCGCCGAGCAGCAGCACGCGCCGCGCCCGGGCCTGTTCGAGGCGCTGCGCCGGCACCCGCGCGAGTCGCTGCTCATCGGCGGCATCACGGCGGGCGGCACCATCGCCTACTACACGTGGACGTCGTACCTGCCGACGTACGCCGAACTCAACGCCGGTGTCGAGAAGTCGGACGCGCTGCTCGCGGGCACGATCTCACTGGCGTTCTTCGCCCTGCTGCAGCCGCTCGGCGGTCTGCTCTCGGACCGCTTCGGCCGCCGCCCCCTGCTGCTCTTCTTCGGCCTGGGCTTCGCGCTGCTCGCGGTGCCGCTGCTGCACACCCTGAGCGACTCGTTCGCCGTGCTGCTGCTCGTGCAGTGCGTGGGCATGGTGCTGCTGACCGGGTTCACCTCGATCAGCGCGGCCGTGAACGCGGAGATCTTCCCGCCCCGGGTCCGCGCCGCGGGCATCGGCTTCCCCTACTCCCTGACGGTGGCCCTCTTCGGCGGCACCGCCCCGTACGTGGGCACGCTGTTCAAGGAGCAGGGGCACGCGGGGCTGTTCCCGTGGTACGTCGCGGTGATCTGCCTGGTGTCGTCGGTGGTGTACCTGCGGCTGCCGGAGACGGCTCACGCCCCGTTGCGGCGGTGAGGTGGCCCGCCGTCGGGAACCGGTTCGCCGCCCCCGTCGTGCCCGTGCGGCTCGTCGTGCGGTCCGGCGCCGTTGGGCGACCCGGCGGCGGACGCCGGCAGTCCTTCCCTGACAGCGACTCTCTCGGGCTTGATCACGGCGTCGGTGGTCCGGCCCACCTCCGACAGCGTCATCTGGGCACGGTCGTCGACGAGACGCGTCACCAGATGCTGTGCGGCGCCGAAGGCCGCGGCCCAGGCGAGGACCTGCGCCCTGCTGTCGAGGTCGCTCAGTCCGGGGACGAAGGCGCCCCGGATCAGCAGCAGCCCGAGGAAGGCCGACAGGGCGCCGGTGGGCAGCTTCAGCACCGCCGACGCCAGGGGCAGCATGTAGGGGGAGTCGGTGCCCCGGATGCGGCGCAGCGACGCGATGACGGTGAGGGCGGCACCGGCGAGTCCGGCGATCTCGACGGTGAGGATGTCCGTCGGGCCGGCCAGTTCGCTCGCGTCGGTGTCGGCGGCCCGGCCGTAGTGCTCGGAGGTGGGGCACACGACGGTGACTTTGTCTCCGGAGCCGCCCTGGGGTGAGAAGCACAGGCTCAGCGAACCGGGCGAGAACCATCCGTACAGAGCCAGGTTCACCACCCCGATCACCACGAGGACCGTCGCGGCCCAGAGGATGTTGCGCAGACTGCGCACCCGGGCCAGTTCGTCGTCCAGGCTGCAGTACGCGGCGTCGAGCGCCCGGGCCATGAGGTCCCGGTCGCTCGCGGTGACGTCGCCGGAGATGATGGGACGCAGGCGCAGGGCCAGCCGGACCCGCCGTGGGTCGTCCGCGTCCAGATGGTCCTTGACCAGCGCCATGATCTCACTGACGCGGCCCGCGGCTTCTTCGTCGGAAACCAGTTGAATCAGCAACACCTCGGCGTTGCGGATGTTCGAGCAAACGCCCTCACGGGCAGCCGATCCCGACCACAGTTTCCGCCATCCGAAATCCTCGTCCGCGGCCACGCGGGCCTTTTCGAGATGCCCCCGCATTCCCTCGATGAGCGCCGCCCTGTCGCCGCGAGCCCGTCTGGCACTTTCGTGTTCCAGTTCCGCTTCGAGATAGGCGATGCGCGCCCGGGCCCGTGCGCGCCAGGCCGTCCGCGGCGGGCGGCCCGGCGCGATGCCGATCACTCGAAGACGGCGGGTACGTGAAGCCTCTCCCATGACTTCGGGCCCGGCGTGCCGTCGGCGTCGTGGCCTCTGAATCCGAGCTTGCGCTGCCACATCGCATACGACTTCCGGTCCGCCTCGCTCCACTGGGAGTCGGGCCCGCCGGCGTACGCCGAACAGTCCTCCTCGATGAGGCGGAAGCCCATGGCCTCGATGACGGGGCTCGTGACGGAGGACTGGAAGAAGTCGGCGCCCGGGAACGGTTCGAAATCCCCGTGCATGGCCGGTGCCGCCACACGGATTCGCTGACCGGGATGGATGATGTCGGGATTCTCGATCTCGGGATTCCACTCGAGAATCTGGTCGAGCGTCACATGGTGCATGGACGCGATCTTGATGAGGGTGTCACCGCGCTTGACCACATAGAACTGTGTCTTTTCCATATATCCAGATTAAGCGCATTTCTCGTGACGAAGAAGTCGGGGGAATCCGTTGCGCTTTCACTTTTTGACGCGGCAACTGCTTCTCGACCAGCGCATCATCGCGCGGGGTGTCCGCGAACGCTTCTCTCGTTCGCGGACACTCGTCCCAGGCCGGCGGCGAGCCGGGCAGACCACTCGCGTTCGGCGATGACGAGGCCGCGCTCCAGCGTCTCGACGAGCACCGTCCGGCTCACCGACACCACCGTCGGCTCGGTGCCCCAGGCGGGGCGGCCTCCCTCGCGTAGCCGACAGGCAAGACGCACCCGGTCCCCCAAGGCCCCGGGGAGAGTGGCCTTCGTCCGTTTTGATCATGGGATGCCATGGAGGGTGACAGGGCCCCGGGGAGAGTCACGTTCGCCCGTTTGATCACGGGACGCCGTCGAGGGTCAGGACGGCCTCGGGTTGACCGTGCGCGCGTCGGGGTGCGGTGGTGCTGAACCTGGTTGGCGTCCTCACCTGTCGGGGATCACGGGCCGGTCGCGGTGCGGCTGTGCGCTCCAGAAGGATGGGCAATCCCGACGGGAAGGGAGAACAGACTCCATGTCAACGCTCTGTGAAACACGATGAGTTGAAGAGACCCATGCGATGGTGTCTTCTCCGCCTGTCGCTGCGGAGATGTCGACACGTCTTGAACGGAGTTTTCCATGCAGAAGGTCATCGACTACATCGAAGAACATCGGAAAACGTACGAGAACCATGCATTCTTCACTCGCCTGCTCACCGACGAGTCGCTCCCCGGAGAAAGGCGTCTGGCGTGGGGGCCCAGCGTGGTTCCCTTCATCATGGGCTACTCCGACCTGAACAAGTACGTCTTCCGCAAAGACGAAGGCAACGCCCGGCCCGATCAGCTGCAGGCCCTTCTGAACGCGCACACGTACGAAGAGGACTTCCACTGGCAGTGGATGCTGACCGACCTGGAGAAGCTGGGGGCCGACAGCAGCATGCCCCTGTCGGACGCCACGCGGGTCCTGTGGAGCGCCGACTTCAGCCACTCTCGACGTCTCTGCCTGGAACTGGCCGCGCTCGCCGCGGGCGCCCCCACCTACGCCGTTTTCGCGATGGTCGAGTCCATCGAGGCTGTCTCCATCACGATCTTCACCCACTGCCGGGGAATCGCCCTGCGGGACGGTCGCGAATGTGAGTTTTTCGGCACCAAACACTACATGGCGGAGGCGTCGCACAGCATAAAGTCGCCCGAGGTGGAAGAGAAAAGCCTGCCGTCCCTCGACGACGCACAGCGCGAGGAAGCCAAGCGGGTGGTGGACCGCACGTTCTCGCTCTTCGACAACTGGTCCGCCTCGCTCCTGCGGTTCGCTCTCGAAAGCGGGGACCACGAGCGCACGTACGAGAGGGTGATCCAGGAGAGCAAGGACCTGCTGCCGGAAGCCGAGGCAGTGGCCGCTGCCGCCTTCTAGCCTCGATCGTTGCAGGTCAACTGCAGGCCCCGGGGGCAGTCACGTTCGCCCGGTTGAGTATGTGACGCTGTGTCAGCCCTGGGTGCAAGGCGAGCACTGCCCCTTGTGATCATGGAGTTCTCTACGCGTCACGATCTGCAAGGTTGCCGTGCTCGCTGTTTCATCATCGCCTACGCCCATCGCCCCGGACGCGGCGCCCCTGCCCTCCTCGCCGCCGGGGACGCTCGTGCCTGCGGGCTGGTGGAAGCGCTGAGCCGGGTGCCTGACCCGCGTGATCCCCGGGGTGTGCGACACCGGCTGGCGACGCTACTCGCGGTGGGCGTGTGTGCGATGACCAGCGCGGGGCACAACTCACTGACCGCGATCGCCGAGTGGCAAGACGCTGCGACCAAGCGGTACTTGCGCGCCTCGGCTGCCCCCACGATCCGTTCACCGGCCGCTTCACAGCTCCCGGCGAGCGGACCTTGCGGGACGTTTTCGGCAAGGTGGACGCCGCCGCGCTCACCCAGGCCGGCTTCGCCCGCCTGACGGCCCTGACGCCCTCATCCCCCTGCGCCACGGCACCGGACGGTGTCCGTGAGCGGGAACGACCGCGTGCGCATGGGACCGCCGCACCGCAACAAGGCGACGTTCGGCCGTCGCGACGGGCGTTCGCGGTGGATGGAAAGTGTCTGCGCGGCGCAGTCCGCGCCGACGGCAGCCGCGTGTTCGTACTGACCTCCGTGCGGCACGACGACACCCTGACCGCGGCCCTGCGTGAGATCGGAGCGAAGACCAACGAAATTCCCGAATTCACGCCGCTCCTCGACCAGATCGACGACACCGGCCTGGCCGACGCCGTGGTCACCGTGGACGCCCTGCACGCACAGAAGGACCACGCCAGCTACCTCGTCGAACAACGCCACGCCCACTACCTGCTGTCGATCAAGAACAACCAGCCCAAGCTCGCAGGCCAGTTGAGGCGACTTCCCTGGAAGGACGTGCCCGTCCTGCACCGCTCCAGGGACCGCGGGCACGGCAGGGATGACATTCTGCTTTCCACCGGTGACGAAGAGATCGTCGAAGACACCACCACCGATCACTACCGGGGTCGAGGCAGGACCGGGAACGGAAGGAACCTGCTCGGGCGAATCCTGGTGCGCACCCGTCACCTGTTGCGCGCCGAACTCGCCGAAGCCCTCGACGCCGACAGCCGCCGCCCAAGACCGTGATCCGGGAGAGGTGTGCGGTGGGCCCGAATCCGCTCCAGGAGGGACAGTCCGATGACTGCCCGTCCGCGCCCACGGCCTGCGCCGCTACCGCTACCGCGGCTCGGCGAAAGCCCACGGGCAGCCCGTGATCACCGCGCTGGCCCGCAACGTCGCCCGCATCGCCGAATGGATGAACGCAAGGCGCTGTGGGCGTAGTCCGCCCCGCTGCGGCCGGTCCGGCGACAGAGGTCTGCTTCGCCACCGCCGATCACCCAGGCCGCGATGTCCGGCTTCTGCCTGATCGCGGAGGGCGGCCCGTGAGCCTTGAGTACCCGCCCCCGTGTCCGAGGTGCCCAACAGACGCTGCCGATTGCCGGGCCCTGGCATCACGAGAGCGAGGCGAGGAGTCCGGTCCCTCCCGCCAGCACTCCAGGCTGCCCGAGGGCGCGGAAGTCGGCTTCGACCGCTGCCAGGTCGAGAACACCGGCGCGCACGGCGTGGTATCGGATGACCGACCACAGGAAGACGTCGAGGTTGTCGAACTGCGTCTGGGCCTCTATGACCTCCTCCTCGTGGAACCACACCGCGACCCGGCCGTTGGTCAGCACGACGTAGTAGTTGCCTCCTCCGTCGGCGCCGATGGACCACACATCGTCATCGGAAAGCTCCGTCTCATAGTCGGAGTCGAGGATCTGGCAGTCGTTGGCCGCGAAGTCGAAGCCGTACGACCAGTCGTAGATGTCGAGAAACCCCGCCGGCATGGTTCCCGATCGGACCCTGCGGTCGAAGCCGGCCAACGCGGTCGCGGCGGCGCGCGGGAGCCTGGTGAGGAACGGTTCGACCGGGCGGGTCGACGCCGGGATGTCGACCCGCGGCTCGTCGGGAAACCAGCGCGCCAGGTCGGCGTCCAGATCCCGATCCACGTACCCGGCCAATTGATCAACGGTGAGAGGCATGCGGTGAGGCTAGCCGCGGGAAAATGAGCACGGGCGCCCAGCACACCGGTTAGGTAGGCGATTGCGTGGTTTCACTGACACCTTCCGGGGATGCGTCCGTGTGAGCCAGTGATGAGCAGGACCCACAGCAAGGCCCTGACCAGCTCTTCCACAGAGACGCTTCCGCCTGACGGAAGCCGCCTTGCGCGACAGCCACACCCGTCAGGACCCTGAGTCCAACCACGGCACGCGGGGCGACGACGCCCCGCCGACAGGGACGGGAACCCCATGCCTCACATGACCGCCTTCGCCAGGAACCAGTGGTACGTCGCCGCCTACAGCCACGAGGTGGGGCGGGAGTTGCTCGGCCGGACGATCCTCGGTGAGACGCTCGTGCTCTACCGGACCGAGGAGGACGGTACGCCGGTCGTCCTGCACGACCGCTGTGTGCACCGCCGTTACCCCCTGTCGGAAGCGCCGACGCGGCTGGACGGGGACCGGATCGTGTGCGGCTACCACGGGTTCACCTATGACACGTCCGGTACGTGCGTGTACGTGCCCGGGCAGAAGCGGGTGCCGCGCACCGCGCGGGTCGCCTCCTACCCGGTCGTCGAACAGGACTCGCTGATCTGGGTGTGGATCGGCGACCCGGCGCTCGCCGATCCGCAGACCATCCCCCGGGCCCGGCACCTCGACTCCCCCGGCTGGGTCACCGTGCGGGGCATGGAGCCCATCGACTGCGACTACGGCCTGCTCGTCGACAACCTCCTCGACCTGTCCCACGAGACGTATCTGCACGGCGGCTACATCGGCACTCCCGAAGTCGCCGAGACGCCGATCACCACCGAGGTCGACGAGGGTGCCGGGATCGTCCGGGTGAGCCGGCACATGGACGACGCCGAGTGCCCACCGTTCTACGCCAGGTCGACCGGCATCGAGGGCCGGATCACCCGCTGGCAGGACATCGAGTACCACGCCCCCTGCCTCTATCTGCTGCACAGCCGGATCGCCCCGGTCGGGGTGCTGCCGGAGGCGGACGGCAGCGACCCGAACGGCTTCCACACCGAGATCACCTACGCGATCACGCCGTCCGGCGACGGCTCGGTGTACGACTTCTGGGCGGTGTCCCGGGACTGGGCGACCGACGACGCCGAGGTCACCGAGTTCCTGCGGGGCAACAACCACACGGTGGTGATGCAGGACGTCACCGCGCTCAACCTGCTGCAGAGGACCCTCGGCACCGAACGCACCGGCTACCAGGAGCTGAGCATCAACATCGACACCGGTGGCCTGGCCGCCCGCCGCATCCTCGCCCGGCTGGTGGAGCAGGGCGAGAAGCCCGTGGAGAAGGTCCGGTGACCGCTCCGACCGGCGAGGTCTACCGCATCGCCTGGCTGCCCGGCACCGACACCCTGCACGGCACGTGCCACTGCGGCCGCGAGCACACCGCGCAGGACCCCGTCGAGATGTGGGAGTGGATGCTCGCCCATCCGCAGGGGCACTTGGTCGACGAGCCACGAGGAAACAGTTCATGAGTGTGTACGAATCCGAACTCGTCATCGAGCGCAGGGAGTTCGTGGCCGATGGCGTGCTCGCCCTGACCCTGCGCCATCCACTGGGCGAGCCGCTCCCGGCGTGGGAACCGGGCGCCCACGTCGACGTCCTGCCAGCGCCCGGTCTGGAGCGGCAGTACTCGCTGTGCGGCGATCCGGCGGACCGGTCGGCCTGGCGGATCGCGGTGCTGCGCGAGCGCCCCGGGCGGGGCGGCTCGGCCCATGTGCACGAGCAGTTGGGTGCGGGCGGCAAGGTGCGGGTGCGCGGCCCCCGGAACAACTTCCGTCTGGAGCCCGCTCCCCGGTACCGCTTCGTCGCGGGAGGCATCGGCATCACGCCGATCCTGACCATGCTGGCGGCGGCCGAAGCTGCGGGCGCGGACTGGACGCTGCTGTACGGCGGGCGCACCCGCGGGTCCATGGCCTTCGCGGAGGAACTCGGCCGCTACGGCGACCGCGTGACGATCGCGCCCGAGGACGAGTCGGGCCTGCTGGACCTGCCGTCCGTGCTGGACGACGTGCCGGAGGGCACCCTCGTCTACTGCTGCGGCCCCGGGCCGCTGCTGGACGCGGTCGAGGCCCGGTGCCCGTCCGGGGTGCTGCGCGTCGAGCGGTTCCGGCCGAAGGAGCAGGAGAGCGGCGACGACACCGCGTTCGAGGTGGAGCTCGCGCGGAGCGGACGGACGCTGACCGTCGCGCCGGACGTGTCCGTGCTCGACGCCGTGCGTGCCGCCGGGGTCGAAGTGCTGTACTCCTGCACCGAGGGCACCTGCGGCACGTGTGAGACCGACGTCCTGGGCGGCGAGCCGGACCACCGGGACTCGGTGCTGACGGACGACGAGCGCGCGGCCGGCGAGACCATGATGATCTGCGTGTCCCGCTGCCGTGGGAAGCGGCTCGTCCTGGACCTGTGAACGGCCCGCCCTGTCCCGGCCGGGCCTGTTCAGGGCGCGGCCCACAGGCCCCGGACATGTCCGAGGTGCCGGGCCATCACGGCGCGTACGGCCTCCTCGTCGCGGGCGAGCAGCGCGTCCAGGATCTCCAGGTGCTCCTCGGCCGACGCCTCGAGCCGCCCCTGTTCCACCAGCGCCGTCAGTCCGTAGAGCCGGGAGCGGCGTCTGAGGTCGCGTACGACGTCCACGAGATGGCCGTTGCCTGCGAGGGCCAGCAGGCCGAGGTGGAAGCGCAGGTCGGCCTCGACATAGGCGATGAGGTCGCCGGCTCTCGCGGAGGCGACGATCTCTTCGGCGACCGGGCGCAGCGCCTCCAGTGCCACCGGGTCGGCCGTGCGGGCCAGGTCCGCTGTGGTGGGGATTTCGATCAGCGCCCGGATGTGGGTGTACTCGTCGAGTTGCCGCTCGGAGACGGCGGTGACCCGGAAGCCCTTGTTGGGCACGGTGTCGACCAGGCCCTCCTTCGCCAGGTCGAGCATGGCCTCGCGCACCGGTGTGGCGGAGACGCCGAAGCGGGCGGCCAGGCCGGGGGCCGAGTAGACCTCGCCGGGCCGCAGTTCACCGGCGATCAGGGCGGCCCGCAGCGCGTCCGCGACCCGCTCCCGGTGACTGGGCTTCCTGCTGCCCAGCACGGGCAGGGCGGGGGTGTGCTGCGGAGCCATGACGGTCGGGGTTCCTCTCGTGTGCGCTTGCGGGGGCCTACAGGACGAACCCCGCCGGGAACGGGTCCTCGGGGTCCAGCAGGTACTGGGCGGTGCCGGTGATCCAGGCGCGGCCGGTGAAGCTGGGCAGCACGGCCGGGTGTCCGGCGACCTCGGTCGTGCCGAGCAGTCTGCCCGTGAAGCGGGTGCCGATGAAGGACTCGTTCACGAACTCGGTGTGCAGCGGGAGTTCGCCGCGCGCGTGCAGCTGGGCCATGCGGGCGCTGGTACCGGTGCCGCAGGGCGAGCGGTCGAACCAGCCGGGGTGGATGGCCATGGCGTGCCGGGAGTGGCGGGCGGTCGAGCCCGGGGCGGCCAGGTAGACGTGGTGGAGGCCGCGGATGGAGGGGTCCTCCGGGTGGACGGGCGGGTCCTCGGCGTTGACGGCGGCCATGAGGGACAGGCCCGCTGCGAGGATCTCGTCCTTGCGGGACCGGTCGAAGGGCAGGCCGAACCGCTCCAGCGGCAGGATGGCGTAGAAGTTGCCGCCGAACGCGAGGTCGTACGTCACCGTCCGGCCGTCGGCGAGGGTGGCCTCGCGGTCGAGGCCGACGGCGAAGGAGGGGACGTTGCGGAGGGTGACCGCCTGTGCTGCCCCGCCCTCGACCGCCACCTCGGCGACGACCGGGCCCGCCGGGGTGTCGAGCCGGATGGTGGTGACCGGCTCGACGACCTCGACCATGCCGGTCTCGACCAGCACGGTCGCCACACCGATGGTGCCGTGCCCGCACATCGGCAGATAGCCGGAGACCTCGATGTAGAAGACGCCCCAGTCGCAGTCGGGCCGGGTCGGCGGCTGGAGGATCGCGCCGCTCATGGCGGAGTGGCCGCGGGGCTCGTTCATCAGCAACTGCTTGATGTCGTCGCGGTGTTCGCGGAACCACAGCCGTCGTTCGTTCATGGTGGCACCCGGAATGGTGCCGATGCCACCGGTGATCACGCGGGCGGGCATGCCCTCGGTGTGCGAGTCGACGGCGTGCAGGACGAGTTTGGTGCGCATGGTCCTCAGCTCAGTCCGGTCGCGACGGCCTTCTCGGTGGCGGCCCGGACGGCGGCTTCCTGCTCGGGCAGCAGTGGCACCCGGGGCGGGCGGCAGGGACCGCCGTGGCGGCCGACGAGGTCCATGGACAGCTTGATGGCCTGGACGAACTCCACCCGCGAGTCCCAGCGCAGCAGCGGGTGCAGCTGCCGGTACAGGGGCAGGGCGGTGTCCAGGTCGCCGCCGACGGCGGCCCGGTACAGCTCGACCGAGGACCGGGGCAGCGCGTTCGGGTAGCCCGCCACCCAGCCCTTGGCGCCTGCGACGGCCAGCTCCAGCAGGACGTCGTCCGCACCGATCAACAGGTCCAGCTCAGGGGCGAGTTCGGCGATCCGGTAGGCCCGGCGGACATCGCCCGAGAACTCCTTCACGCCCTGGATGTGGCCTTCGCCGTGCAGCCGGGCGAGCAGCTCGGGCACGAGGTCGACCTTGGTGTCGATCGGGTTGTTGTACGCGACGACCGGCAGGCCCGCCCGGGCGACCTCGGCGTAGTGGGCGAGGACGGCACGTTCGTCGGCGCGGTAGGCGTTCGGGGGCAGCAGCATCACCGCGCGGCAGCCGGCCTCGGCGGCCTGCTCGGCCCAGCGGCGGGACTCGGCGGACCCGTAGGCGGCGACGCCGGGCATCACGCGGTCCCCGCCGATCGCGGCGACGGCCGTCTCGACGACCCGGGCCCGCTCCTCGGGCGTGAGCACCTGGTACTCGCCGAGGGAACCGTTCGGCACGACGCCGTCGCAGCCGTTGTCGACCAGCCAGGCGCAGTGCTCGGCGTACCGGTCGTGGTTCACCGAGAGGTCGTCGTTCAGCGGAAGCGCGGTGGCGACGAGCACGCCGCGCCAGGGGCGGGGTTCGGTCATGAAGGTCCCTCCTGGGAGTGTTGCCGGGCGAGGACGCCGAGCGGCACGGGACGGGCGAACGGGCGTTTGGCCGGGGTGGGTGCGCAGCCGGCGAGTGCGGCGATCGCGGTGCCGCACATCCGGCCCTGGCACCAGCCCATCCCGGCCCGGCTGAGCAACTTCACGGTGCGTTCGTCGCCCGCCCCGAGGTGCAGGGCCTCGCGCACGGACCCCGCGGTGACCTCCTCGCAGCGGCAGATCACGGTCTCGTCGGTGAGCTGCTCGGGCCAGTGGGCGGGTGGCCGGTAGGCGGAGTCGAGGGCGGCGGCGGATCGTCTGAGCTTCGTACGGGCCTTGAGGGCTGCGGGCGCCGGGTCCGGGGCGGTGCCGCGCAGGCGGGCGGCGGCGGAGCAGCCGGCGATGTGTCCCTCGGCGAGGGCGAGGGCGGCACCGCCGATGCCGGTGGCCTCACCGGCAGCCCACACGCCGGGCACGTCCGTGCGCTGCTCGGGGTCGACGGCCACGGTGAGTCCGTCGAGGCGGCATCCGAGGCTCTCCGCGAGGTCGGTGTGCGGGAGCATGCCGTGGCCGGTGGCGAGAGTGTCACAGGGCAGGTGCCGCTCGGTGCCGGGCCGGACACGGCCCCGGGCGTCGAGCGCGGCGACCGTGACACCGGTCAGCCGGTCGTCGCCGTGGGCGCGGACGACGGTGTGCCGGGTGAGGACCGGGACGCGGTGGCGCAGCAGCCGGGCGGCGTGTCCGGCACCCTCGGGGAGCTTCCCGGCCAGGGCGGGGGCGTGGCGGGCGAGGCGCCCGGGCCCGGCCGACTCGACGAGCGCGGCGACCTCGACGCCGGCTGCGGCGAGCCCGGTCGCCACGGGCAGCAGCAGCGGTCCGGTCCCGGCCACGACGGCTCGACGCCCGGGCACCACCAGCGCGCCCTTGAGCATGGCCTGGGCTCCCCCGGCCGTGACGACGCCGGGGAGGGTCCAGCCGGGGAAGGGCAGCACCTGCTCGTAGCCGCCGGTGGCCAGGAGCACGGCACGGGCGTGCACCTCGGCGGGCTCCTCCTGTTCCGGCCCGAGCAGGGCGTGCACGGTGAAGCTCTTCGGCGTCCGCTCCACGCACCACACGTGGTGTTCCGTCAGGACGCGCACGGCACTGGCGGCAAGTCCGTCCCGCAGCCGCTCCCAGGCCCGCCACCCGTGGTGCAGCGCCTCGGGCCGCGCGGCGCCGAGTCCCGCGGCGGGCTGCCGGTAGAACTGCCCGCCGGGTTGCGCCGCGGCGTCGACGAGCCCGACCCGTACGCCGCGCGCGGAGGCGGCCAGGGCGGCGGCGAGCCCGGCCGGTCCGGCACCGATCACGGCGAGATCAGTCCGCACGGCGCACCTCCCCGCGGCCCGTCCCGCCCGGCGAGCCGGTCACACCCCCGTGGCCCGCCCCGTCCCGCGAGCCGGGAACATCCTCATGCCCCGTCCCCTCCTGCGTGCCGATGGCATCCCCCGGCCGTACCGGCACCAGGCAGGCGCGTTGGTTGGGGCGTCCGTTGACGGTCACCAGGCAGTCGAAGCAGACGCCGATCCCGCAGTACACCCCGCGCGGACGGCCCTCGCCGCGCGTGGCACGCCAGGACGTGACGCCGGCCGCCCACAGCACGGCGGCGACCGTCTGCCCGGGCAGGGCCCGGACCGGCCGTCCGTCGAACGTGACCGTGAAGGCGGGGCCCGGTCCGGCCTCCGCCCGTTCCAGCGGGTTCACTCGGCCTCCCCGGTGAAGCGGTCGGGCCGGAACGGTCCGAGGTCCAGGTCGGGCGCCCGCCCGGTCAGCACCTGGGCGATCAGATGCCCGGTGCCGGTGGCGAGTCCGATGCCCGCACCCTCGTGCCCGCAGGCGTGGAAGAGCCCGGGCGCCCTCGGGTCGGCGCCGATCGCGGGCAGATGGTCCGGCAGATACGGCCGGAAGCCGGCGTAGGTCCGCATCGCCCGGGCTCCGGCCAGGAAGGGGAAGAGCCCGGTCGCCCCCGCCGCCAGGGCGCGCAGGGCCGGGAGCGACAACGACCGGTCGAAGCCGACCCGTTCGCGGCTGGCGCCGATGAGGACCGGTCCGGCCGGGGTGCCCTCGACCACGGGGGAGGTCTGCAGCGCCGCCGAGTCGCTGGCGACGTCGGCCACGTAGTCGGCGGCGTACACCTTGTGCCGGATGCGGGGTGGCAGCGGCTCGGTGACCAGGACGAACCCCCGCCGGGGCAGTACGGGCAGGGACACGCCCGCGCGGGCCGCCACCTCGCCACCCCAGGTTCCGGCCGCGTTGACGACCGCGGGGGCGTGGAGGTCACCGCGGTCGGTCCGCACGCCGCGCACCGCGCCGCCCGGGCCGCGCAGGACTCCGGTCACCTCCCGGCCGGTGAGCACCCGGGCCTTCGAGGCGCGCAGCAGGTGGGCCGCCGCGAGGGCGGGCATCACCTGGGCGTCCTGCGGGTAGTGCACGCCGCCCACGAGGCCGGGGGCCAGGTACGGCTCCAGGTCGGTGAGCCGGTCGGGCGGCACCGGGACCGCGTCGACCCCGGCCGCGCGCTGCTCCGCCGCGAGTTTCTCCAGCCCTGCCAGGGCCCGGCCGGTGCCGGCGACGACGACACCGCCCTTGGGCTCGTACTCGACGGACCGGCCCAGCCCCTCCCGGGCCAGGGCGGCCCACAACCGGGCGGACAACAGGGCCAGGTCGAGCTCGGGTCCGGGTTCCTTGTCGGAGACGAGGAGGTTTCCCTCCCCCGCTCCGGTCGTGCCGCCGGCCACCGGGCCCCGGTCGACCACGACGGCGTCCAGGCCCGAGCGGACCGCGTACAGGGCGGCGGCGGCGCCGACCACTCCGGCCCCGACCACCACGACATCGCAGGTCAGCGACTCGCTCACGCCAGTACTATGTCACACACCACACAGGCCGGGAAGGGTGCCGACAAGGCGCGGACACCCTGCGGGGCTCAGTCGGCCTCGGGGACGACCCTCAGGTGGGAGGCGGTACGGCGCGTGCGGCGCTCCCGGGACGCGGAGCGGCGGGCCTCGCGCAGGACGAACGTGACCCGGGCGCAGCCCAGTTCCTCGAGCGTCCTGGACGTCTCGACGACGACCCGGCACTCCGTGGCGCCCCGGTGCGGGTCCGGGTGCAGGAGCGGGCGCACGGCACCGTCCTGCTCGACGGCGCCCTCGCCGACCGCGCGTATCCAGTGCGGCAGGCCGTGGCGGTAGGCGGCCTCCATGATCGGATCCTGCGCGATGTCGCGGCGGATGGCCTGCAGTCCGTGGTCGGGGCCGTGGTTCTCCACGGTCCGTGCGAAGTGCGCGAGCATCGGCAGGCACCAGCTCGCCTCGTGATCGCCGAGGACCGCGGGGGCGTCGGGGTGGAAGAGGACGAACCTCAGGAAGTTGTCGGCGGGCATCGCCGTGGGGTGCGGGCCGACCTCGCGGAAAAGTGACCGGAAGGCGCCGTTGGTGAGCACCACGTCCCAGCAGTGGTCGACGACGAGCGTGGGGAAGGAGACACCTTCCAGAAGCCCGGCGTAGTCCTCCAGGTAGGCCTGGGCCTCGGGAGTCTCGGGGACGGGCCGCGGTGCCGGCCGCTGCCCTCCTGCCTGATATGCCATCGGGAGGTCACCCCTCTTGCCTGTGCGGCCTTGACGCGGCGCCCCGATCCTGCTGCCCCGGATCGACGCGTGTCAACTATCGTGGCATTCCATGGCTGTTGACGGCTGAAATTGGCCACAGTTGTGGCGAGACCTGGATGTGAGTTCGAACCACCGGTTACGCTCCGGGAAGTTCACGCCGGGGTAGGTCACGGCATCCACTTGTGAGAAGCCTGTGAGATACGTAGGAGATCTGTCGGTGACGGGTGGCTTCGTCGAAGGTCCGGGCGTCACGCCGACAGTCGTGCTGCCGGCCGTCGTCTCCCGTGTCGGCGCGCTCGCCGACCGGCTCGGCGTGCCGCACGCCGAGGTCTTCGACGTCGGCAGGCTGTCCGTCGCCTCCGGTGTACCGGAGGCGGTGGTGAAGGCCCTGCTGTGCGGCAGGCCCGCGGGCGAGCCCGATGTGCAGGCCCGGTTCCTGCAGCGGCTGGACCTGCTGCGCCGGACCCGGCTCAAGCCCAACGGCCGCAAGTACACCCAGCAGGAGATCGCCGACGGCGCGGGCATGTCCCGCCAGCAGGCCGGCGCCCTCATCAACGGCGACCGGCGGCCGACGATGGAGCACTGCGACGCCCTGCAGCGGTTCTTCCGGGTGCACGCCGGCTTCCTGACGGCCGAGGACCCCGAGGCGCTCGTCAGCGCCCTCCAGCACACCGAGCAGGACCTGCTGCAGAAGCTCGCCGACCGTGAGCGGCAGGCGGCCGCCGCGCAGGACGACCCGCTGGAGCGGCTGCTGCAGGACCACGGCGTGCGCGGCATCGCCTGGCGTGCCGCGCAACTGCCCACCGACCAGCACCGCGACAAGGTCGCGGAGTGGCTGGACATGCTCCTGGAGAGCGTCAAGCGGCCCGAGTCGTGACCGTGGGGAGAACTGTGGGCATCGGTAAGGAAATGCGCCGTCTGTGCGGCGAGCTGGTCGCGGAGCTGACCCTCCCCGCGCCGGCTCGGCCCGAGGAGCTGTACGCCGCCCTGTGCGACGGTATGAGCAGACGCCGCGGCCGCCCCGTGCGCTTCCGCACGGCCGCGTTCCCGCCCGGGACCGCCAGTGGGCTCTGGCTGGACATGGCCGAGCAGGACCTCGTCGTGATCGAGGAACGCACCGCTCCCGATCACCAGTTGGTGATCCTGGGCCATGAGCTGTGGCACATGAAGGCGGGGCACTGCTCCCACCACGTCGAGGGCGCGGCCGTCGCGGCCAGGCTGCTCGACGACGGGGCCGACCTCCAGGCGACCGTGCTGAAGGTCGCCGCGCGCACCCGTTTCGACCTCGACGACGAGCGCGACGCCGAGAGTTTCGGTCTGCTGCTCGCCAGCAAGTGCCGGGCGTGGCTGGCCGGTTCCTCCTCTCGGGGGCCGGTGCAGCGGGACCATCTGGCGGGGCGGATCGAGGCGTCGCTGGGCTACCGCGGACCACAGGGCTGACGGGCCGCACCGCGCGGCGACGTTGTGCGGTCCGCCTCCGCCGAGCGGGCGAACCGGAGGGCGGCGGGACCGGATTGTCAGTGGTGGGCGGCAAGCTGGAGGTGCGCCACCGCTGTGCGGGGCGTACGCGCCGCGAGGGCGCGGGACAGACGACGCCGACACGGGGAGAGCCGACCGATGCCCACCGCCGTTCTGACCGATCGTGAACGCACCGCCGTCCAGGCCTATCTGCGGCTGCTGCACACCGTCCGGGCCGCCTTCGACGTGGAGGCCGGCCCGCCGCTCGTCCCGCCCGCGGTGCTCGCCGAGGCGGAGCAGGCCTTGGAGCGCGCCGGACTGACCGGCAACGAGGAGGCGTTCTTCCGCCTTCTGGAGAACTGGTGTCCGGAGCCCTGCCCCTGACCGGGAGTGCCACGGGGCGAGCGCCGGGGAGCGGGGTCAGGTGTGCGGTACGGCGATCGCCGTCGCGATCAGGCCCCGTCCCGCCGTCCAGCGGCCGTCGAAGTGGCCGAGGCGGCGGGCACCCACCCATGGCCCGGGGACGAGCAGCTCCGCGCGGAAGGTGCCGTCGGCGGCGAGGTCGATGTCGGCCTCCATGAAGTCCAGCCACTTCCCGGTGAGGGGGAACCACGCCTTGTAGACGGACTCCTTCGCGCTGAACAGCAGCCGGTCCCAGTGCACGTCGGGGCGTTCGGCCGCGAGCCGTCGCAGCCGGTCGGCCTCGGCCGGCAGGGATACGGACGGCAGGACACCTTCGGGCAGCGGGCCGTGGACCTCCGCGTCGATGCCGAGCGACGCCAGGTCGGTGGCGCGGACCAGCGCGGCGGCGCAGTAGCCGTCGCAGTGGGTCATGCTCCCGGTCAGCCCGGCCGGCCAGCCGGGGGCGCCGCGTTCCCCGGGCAGGATCGGCTGCGGCTCGACGCCGAGCTTCTCCATGGCTCTGCGGGCGCAGGAGCGCACGACGGCGAACTCCCTGCGGCGCTTGTCGACGGCCCGTGTCAGCAGGGCCGCCTCCTCGGGGTACAGCGGCGTGTCCGCGTCCTCGTACCCGTACGCCTCGACGCCGACCACCGTCTCCGGCAGCAGTTCCTCGATCACCGCTGTTCGCCCTCCCCCGGCAGGATCCGCCGCAGCCGTCCCGGCGGCCGGGGCCGCTTGCTCCACTCGCGTGGATAACCCACCGACACCTCCTCGAAACGCACGCCCTCGTGGAAGGTGGTGCGGGGGATGTGCAGATGGCCGTAGACCATGGTGTGCACTCGGAATCTGCGGTGCCAGTCGGCGGTCAGTTCCGTGCCGCACCACATGGCGAACTCCGGGTGCCACAGTACGTCCATCGGGTGCCGGTGCAGTGGATAGTGGTTGACCGGGATCACCGGCAGGTCGCCGGGCAGTTCGGCGAGCCGGCGTTCGGTCGCGGTGACCCGAGCCCGGCACCAGGCCTCCCGGCTCGGATACGGGTCGGGGTGCAGCAGGTACTCGTCGGTGCACACGATCCCGGTGCCCTGCGCGTATTCCAGGCCCTGCTCCTTGGTGGTGCAGCCGGCCGGCAGGAACGAGTAGTCGTACAGCAGGAACAGCGGGGCGACGGCCACCGGGCCGGCGGGGCCCTCCCAGACGGGATAGGGGTCCTCCGGTGTCGTCACGCCGAGTTCACGGCACAGGTCGACCAGGTACTCGTACCGGGCGGCGCCGCGCAGGGTGACGGCGTCGCTCGGATGAGTCCACAGCTCGTGGTTGCCGGGCACCCAGACGACCTTGCGGAAGCGGCCCGCGAGCGTCTTCAGGGCCCAGCGGATGTCCGCCACGGTCTCCGCGACGTCCCCGGCGATCAGCAGCCAGTCGTCGTCCGTCCCGGGCCGCATGTCCTCGACCAGGGCGCGGTTCTCCGGGTACCCGATGTGCAGATCGCTGATGGCCAGCAGTTGTGCGGCGCCACCGGCCGTCGACGTCACCTCTTCGCCCCCCTCAGCGCACTCCGGACGTCACCAAGAGATCACATCCGTGCGACCGGGACAAGCGCGGCCCGGGAGCCGCGGCGGGAGAATTCCTTCACACGCGCGTTGCACGAGGGGGCCCGCCGAAGCCGTATGATCTGGCCCAACACCACCGCTACGAACTTCCCTCACACAGGGGCGGTTTGGTGTCCCTCCCTTCTCCTGCCCGGGCACGGGCCGCTCAGCCCTGCCCGCGAACCGTGAAAGGCGGCCTGCATGGTCTCTCGCGTACGCGTCTGGCTCAACCGCACGTACGCGGAGAACGTGTTCTTCATGGATCAGCTGCGGAGGAATCCCAGCGACCGGGCGGTCGAGATCCATGCCACGCACGGCGACCCCGACTCGCCGGTGCTGGCCGCCGCCGACACCGCCGAGCTGGAGCCCGAGAACCTCTCCCCCGCCGGGTACGTCGAGTACGCGCTGGACCAGTGCGCGCGGCGGGGCATCGACGTGTTCGTGCCCCGGCTGCACCAGTCGGCGATCGTGGCGCACCGCGCCGAGTTCGAGGCGGCCGGCACGGCGGTGCTGGCGCCGCCGCCCGAGGCCGTGGCCGTCTTCCACGACAAAGTGATCGCCTACGAGGCGGTCCAGGCGATCGGTGTGCCGGTGCCGCCGTGGTTCCGGGTCCGCTCGGAGGTCGAACTCGTCGCGGCGGTCGAGGAGTTGGAGGGGGGCGGGCACAAGGCGTGCTTCAAGCCGGCGTCCGGGGCCGGCGGGGTGGGCTTCCGCGTGATCACACGTACGCCCTTCTCGCTGATGCATCTGAGCGGGTTCCCCAGCCCGTACGTGCCGCTCGACCTGGTGCTGGAGGCACTGCGGCAGGGTGAGGAGCCGGTGGACTGGCTGGTGATGCCGCGTCTGGAGCAGCCCGAGGTGTCGGTCGACTGCCTGACCGGCCCGGACAACCGGGTCCGGCTGGCGGTGGGCCGCACCAAGAACGGCCGCCGCCGGGGCTTCACCCTGCACGAGCAGTGGCTGGACCCGGCCCGGCGGATCGCCGAGGGCTTCGGTCTGCACTACCTGTCCAACATCCAGTTCCGGATGTTCGGCGACCGGCCGGTGCTCATGGACGTCAACACGCGCCCGGCCGGCGGGCTGCACCAGCTGTCCCAGTGCGGTGTCAACGCCCCCTGGGCCGCGGTGCGGCTGGCGCTCGGCGAGGACCCGGGCGAGATGGTCCCGCCGTTCCTCGGCCAGGACTACACGGTGGTGTCGGGGCCGCGTCCGCTGCGGCCGGTGTCGTTGCCGCAGCAGCGGGCCGAGACGACGGAGCCGCTCCCGGCGGTACCCGCGCCCGCCACCGCCGAGCAGTCCGGCTCCGTCGGGGCGGCGGCTCGGGCCCTGCGCCTGTGAGGCATCAGACCCTGGCCGCGAGCGCCTCGCGCCAGACGGGGCTGTCGACGTAGTGGTTGTCGAAGCGTTCCGAGGAGTCTTTGATCTCCTGCGGGTCGGCCTCGCCGCGCATCACCCGGCCCAGGAGCCGCAGGTAGTCGAAGCGTCCCGCGCCCGGGGTGAAGACGAACAGCACGTCGGCCGTCGCACCGGGTGCGGCGGCGAAGGCGTGCGGGGTGTGCGGCGGCACCAGCAGGAAGTCGCCGGCCTCCAGCACGGTGATCTCCTCACCCACCAGTACCTGGAGCGCGCCGTCGATGACGTAGAACATCTCGGACGCCTCGGTGTGCAGGTGGGCGGGGGCGCCGATGGCACCTTCGGCGAAGGTCGAACGGTAGCTGGTGAGCCGCCCGCCGGTGTTCCCGGAGTCGGCCAGGAGGGTCATCACGCTGCTCGGGTCGCGCGTCGTCTCGGCTCCGGCGGCACGCGTGAGGAGCGGTGCGAAGGTGCCGGTGTGTGCCGCCTCGTTCTGTTTCGTCGTCATGACAACGACCCTACGGAGCCTGGCGACCCACGGCAGGGGGCATTCCGGGGCCGGAATCGTGGGTCAATTCGGCGCCGTCAGAAGCGGCCCTCGCCTCGGTACAGCTCCAGTTCTCCTTCCAGTTCGACGGCCAGCACCGTGGCGTGCGGGTCGAGGTCCGAGGCCGGCGGGGGTTCGATCCAGAGGATGCCGGGTGTCTCGTGGAGGCCGCCGGTGACGCTGTGGGACAGTGCGGTGCCGCTGCCCAGGACCGAGACGCGGCGGACCTTGCTGAGCAGGCCCCGGACGTTGATCTCGGCGCTCGGGGCGTCGAAGAGGACCAGGTACAGGGTGTGGCGGTCCTTGGAGAGGGTGCTCGGGCCGTAGTGGTGGCCCGGCGGGAGTCCGCGTACGGTGCCGTACACGGCTTCGGCGTGCCGGGCGATCCAGTCGCCGAGCCCTTCCAGCCGCCGCGCCTGTTCGTCGGTGATCGTGCCGTCCTCCCGCGGGCCGACGCTGAGCAGCAGGTTGCCTCCGCCGCCGATGGTCTCGGTGAAGTAGCGGACCAGCTGGTCGACGGACTTGTGGTGGTGGTCGTGATGCTGGTGCCCCCAGGAGTCGTTGATCGTGAGGCACAGCTCCCAGGGCCCCTCCGGCGGGATGACGGGGGCGCCCTGCTCGGGGGTGGCGTAGTCGCCCTCGCTGAGCATCCGGGCGTTGAGGACGACGTCCGGTACCTCGGAGCGGATCAGGGCGGCCAGTTCGGGGATGCGCCACTGCTCCTCACTGCGGTCCCACTCGCCGTCGAACCACAGCAGGTCGGGACGGTAGCGGCTGGTGAGTTCACGGATCTGGCCGTCGCGGTAGGCGAGGAACCTCTCCCAGGCCTGAAGGTCCTCGAACTCGGCGGCGACCTCGGAGTAGCGGTTGTCCTCCAGCTCCGGCGGACGGCCGGGCTTGCGGGTGGAGGCGTAGTCGGGGTGGTTCCAGTCGGAGTGGGAGTAGTAGAGGCCGACCCGGAGGCCCTGCTCGCGCAGGGCCTCCGCATAGCCGCCGATCAGGTCACGGCCCACGTTCAGATCGCCGTACGCCGTGTCCCACAGGGCGACCCCGTCGTGATGACGGCTGGTCAGGACGGCGTACCGGGCGCCGGCCCGCGCGAAGAGCCTCGCCCAGTCGCGCGGGTCGTAGCGGGCGGCCGTGAACCGCTCGAGCTGGGACATGTACCGGTCGTGCGGAACGATGTCGTCGTAGAACGACCAGGACTCCTGGACGCCGTCGACGGCGTAGATGCCCCAGTGGACGAAGATGCCGAGCTTGGCGTCCTCGAACCACGGCTGCATGGCCATGAGGTCAGCCCCTTCGCAGGCGCAGGGTGAGGATCTGGAAGGGCCGCAGCGTGACGGCGACGCCTCCCTCGGTGATCTCCGCGTCCTCCAGCGGTCGCTCCAGCAGGTCGGTGACCTGGGCGCCGGCGAGCGGGAACCCGGTGCGCAGGGTGCCGGTGGCGCGGCCGCCGCGGGACTCGTAGAGCCGGACGACGACGTCGCCGGAGGCGTCGTCGGCGAGCTTGACGGCTTCCACGGTCACTCCCTCGCCCTCGGCGGAGACCACCGGTGCGGGGGCGCCGGCCGCGTCGGCCACCCGCAGCGGCAGGTTGAGGGCGTAGCCCTCGGCGACGGCGTCCTCGATGGTCGCGCCGGGCAGCAGCGCGTACGTGAAGCGGTGGCGGCCCTGGTCGGCCTCGGGGTCCGGGATGCGCGGGGCACGGACCAGGCTGAGGCCGACGGTGGTCGTGGTGCCGCCGTCCTCGCGGACCGTGCGTGAGACGTCGTGGCCGTAGGTCGAGTCGTTGATGACGGCGACGCCGTAACCCGGCTCGCCGAGGTGTACCCAGCGGTGGCCGGAGACCTCGAAGCGGGCCGCTTCCCAGGTGGTGTTGGTGTGGGTGGGGCGCTGGATGTGGCCGAACTGGATCTCGGCGGAGGAGTGGGATGCCCTGATGTCGACGGGGAAGGCCGCCTTGAGGATCTTCTCGGTCTCGTGCCAGTCGATGTCCGTCTCGATGTCGATGCGGGGGCTGCCGGCGCGGACGGTGATCGTCTGGGTGATCGTGGAGCCCTTGCCGAAGGAACGCTCGACGCGGATGGTGCCGATCAGCGGGTCCTGCTCGACGACCGTGACGGAGGAGGGGTCCAGGAGGTCGGTGTAGCGGTTCTTGTAGTGCTTGTCGATGTCCCAGGCGTCCCAGTAGTTGGGCAGGTCCGTGTGCAGGCGGAGCAGGTTGCCCGGCCCGGCGAGGACCTCGCGGCCGGCGCGCAGGTCGCGGACGGAGGACAGCGTGCCGTCCTCGGCGACCTCCACCCGGACCAGTCCGTTGTCGAGGATCCGGCCGTCGACCGTCACCGGCTGCTGGGGGGCGGAGTCGGTGAGGGGCGCGGAGCCGTTCGCGGGCACTTCCACGTACACCGGTGCGCCGTCGGCCGTGCGGACCACGTCGGCGCGGTCGTAGGGGCTGGTGTTGAAGACGCGGGTCTCGCCGGTGCCCAGCGCGGACACCGCCTCGGCGGTCAGCGCGTGCAGCTCCCGGGCGACGCGGGCGTACTCGGCCTCGGCCTCGCGGTGGACCCAGGCGATCGAGGAGCCGGGCAGGATGTCGTGGAACTGGTGCAGCAGCACCGTCTTCCACAGCCGGTCCAACTTCTCGTGCGGGTAGGTGTAGCCCGGTGCGTGCAGGGCGGCCGTGGTCGCCCAGAGTTCGGCCTCGCGCAGGAGGTGCTCGGAGCGGCGGTTGCCCTGCTTGGTGCGGGCCTGGGAGGTGTAGGTGGCGCGGTGCAGCTCCAGGTAGAGCTCGCCCACCCACACGGGTGCGTCCGGGTACTCCTCGCGGGCCTTGGCGAAGAACTCGTCGGGGTGCTCGACGACGACCTTCGCGGAACCCTCCAGGTCCGCCAGCCGGCGGGCGCGTTCCATGATCTCGCGGGTGGGGCCGCCGCCGCCGTCGCCCCAGCCGAAGGGGGCCAGGGAGCGGGAGGCGCCGCCCTTCTCCGCGTAGTTGCGGACCGCGCGGGACATCTCCACGCCGCTGAAGCGGGCGTTGTAGGTGTCGACCGGCGGGAAGTGGGTGAAGATCCGGGTGCCGTCGATGCCCTCCCACCAGAAGGTGTGGTGGGGGAACGTGTTGGTCTGGTTCCAGGAGATCTTCTGGGTGAGGAACCACTCGTTGCCGGCGAGCTTGGCGAGCTGCGGGTAGGCCGCGTTGTAGCCGAAGGAGTCCGGCAGCCACACGCCCTTGGTCTCGATGCCGAAGTGCTCGATGAAGAACCGCTTGCCGTGCACGAACTGGCGGGCGACCGCCTCGCCGCCGGGCAGGTTGCCGTCGGACTCGACCCACATGCCGCCGACCGGCGCCCACTGGCCGTTCTTGACCGACTCCTGGATGCGGGCCCACACCTTGGGGTAGTTGTCGCGCACCCACTCGTACTGCTGGGCCTGGGAGCAGGCGAAGATGAAGTCGTCGTACTCGTCGGCGAGCGAGGTGACGTTCGAGAAGGTGCGGGACGTCTTGCGCTTGGTCTCGCGGATCGGCCAGAGCCAGGCGGAGTCGATGTGCGCGTGGCCGACGCCGGAGATCGTGTGCGCGCTGGCGTGTGCGGGCTTGGACAGCGCCGGCTTCAGCGCCTCGCGCACCGCGGCGGCCGAGCCGGAGATGTCGTCCAGGTCGAGGAGGTCCATCGCCCGGTCGAGGGCGTGCGCGATCTCGTGCCGGCGCGGGTCGTGCTCGCCGAGCTCCAGCATCAGCTCGCGCAGCACCTGCACGTCGAGGTCGAGGTGCCAGACCTCCTCGTCGAGGATCGCGATGTCGGCGCTGCGGAAGGTGTAGAGGGGTTTGTCGCCCGCGGTGAGCTTGTCGCCGAGCCAGGTGACCTTGGAGAAGTTGTCCGCGAGGATGTCCGGGTTGGAGGCGGCTTCGACCAGGTAGTCGACCGTCTCGCCGCCGCGGGCGGGGTTGGCGATCGCCACGTACTGGTTGAGCGGGTTGACGGCCTTCAGGGGGGTGCCGTCGGTGAGGTGGACGAGGGCCTCGGCCTGGTTGCCGGGCCAGTCGCCGACGAAGCCGAGGTCGATGACGGCCTCGACGCGCTTCCCGGCCCACTCGGCGGGCACCTGTCCGCGCATGCGGAACCAGGTGGTGCCCCAGGGCGGGCCCCACGGGGTGCCCATCGTGAACGGCTCGTAGGAGGCGGCGGCGGCCTCCTCGAAGGGGACCGGCTCCCCCGGGGCCTGCCAGACCTCCACCTCGAAGGGGACGGTGGCCGCGTAGACCGCGGACTTGATGCGCTGGTCGTGAAGGCGCTGCACGCGCTCCTCGATGCGGCGGCTTTCGTCGTGCATGGGATGTCTCCAGGAAGCGGGGAAGAGCGACGGGGAAAGCGCTTACCTCTCGGTGCTCACCTAAGGTACGCCAGCCCCGGATGGACCTCGGTATAGCCCTCGACCAGCCTGCGGGCCACATTGACGGAGTCGACGAGCGGGTGCAGGGCGAAGGCCTTGACGGCGGTCGTGCGGGAGCCGGAGTCGGCGGCGGCCAGCACCTCGCGCTCGACGGCCTTGACCGCGCAGACCAGACCCGTGGCGTGGTCGGGCAGCGGGTCCACGGTGACGGGGTGGGCGCCGTTGGCGTCGACGAGGCAGGGCACCTCGATGACGGCGTCGGAGTCGAGAACCGACAGCGTGCGCTGGTTGCGGACGTTGAGGATCAGGGTGGTGCGCTCGTCCCGGGCGATCGCCCGCATCAGCGCGAGAGCCACCTTCTCGTAGCCGCCGGACAGGTCGTCCTCGTCACGTTCGCCGGCGCCCGCGGTTTCGCGGTTCTCCGCCATGTACGTGGCCTCCCGCTCGGCGCGGGTGCGGTCCCAGGCCGTGAGGGCGGGGGCGTCGGGGTTGCGCATCTCGGCGTAGAAGCGGGCCTGCTGGTCGTGCAGGAAGGCGCCGCGGGTCTTCTCGGCCTGCTGGTAGGCGCGGACGGCCTCGCGGTTGAAGTAGTAATAGTGCAGGTACTCGTTGGGGATCGCGCCCAGGGAGCGCAGCCAGTCGGCGCCGAAGAGCTTGCCCTCCTCGAACGAGCCGAGCAGGTCGGGGTCGGCGAGCAGGCGCGGGAGCTCGTCCCGGCCGGCGACGCGCAGGCCCCGCACCCAGCCGAGGTGGTTGAGGCCGACGTAGTCGATCCACGCCTCCGCTGGGTTCTTGACGCCGAGCACCCGGGCGATGCGGCGGCCCAGACCGACCGGGGAGTCGCAGATGCCGATGACGCGGTCGCCGAGGTGGCGGGACATGGCCTCGGTGACCAGGCCGGCCGGGTTGGTGAAGTTGATCACCCAGGCGTCGGGCGCGAGCCGGGCCACCCGCCGGGCGATGTCGACGGCGACCGGGACCGTGCGCAGGCCGTAGGCGATGCCGCCCGCGCCGACCGTCTCCTGGCCCAGCACCCCTTCGGCCAGGGCCACGCGTTCGTCGTTCGCACGCCCCTCCAGACCGCCGACGCGGATCGCGGAGAACACGAAGTCGGCGCCGCGCAGGGCCTCGTCGAGGTCGGTGGTGGCGCTCACCTCGGGTGCGTCGGGGACGCCGGCCGCCTGTTCGGCGAGGACACGTGTCACCGCCGACAGCCGTCCGGCGTCCAGATCGTGCAGGACGACACGGGCCACCCGGCCCTCGGCGTGGTCCTGCAGCAGCGCCCCGTACACCAGCGGCACGCGGAATCCTCCGCCGCCCAGAATCGTCAGCTTCACCGGGTACCTCCGATTCGGCGGGCCGTGCGCGGCATGGAGCGGGATCCGGACACGCGCCACCTCCTTGAACTTGCTTCAGGACCCCGGGCTGGTTCCAGCCCGGTCGGTGTCGAGAGTGTGAGTGGTCGTTGTGCACGGAACGGCGGGGCGATCCTGTCCTGGTGCCCGTCGGCCGGGAGAGAGTTCAAGCTTGCGCCTTTCCCGCCACGACCACCTCGACGCCCGCCTCCTGGAAGGAGGTCAGCGTCGCCGTGTCGACCGGCTCGTTCGTCACCACCGCGTCCAGGTCCTCGGGACCGCACACCTTCGCCATCCCGTTCCCGGGGAACTTCGCCGCGTCGGCGAGCAGCACCACCTTCTCGCCGGCCTTGATCATGGCCCGCTTGACCGGCACCTCCACGACCGTCGTGTCCATGACCTGCCCGCCGGGCCGTACCCCGCTGGTGCCGAGGAAGAGCCAGTCGGCATGCAGCTGGCGCAGGTTGTCCTCGGTCAGGAAGCCGACCAGGGAGCGGTACTCGCGGCGGACCATGCCGCCGAGCAGGACCAGCTCGATGCCCTCGTCGTCGGCGAGCTCCTCGTAGACCACGAGGTTGCTGGTGATCACGGTGAGCCGCCGGCCGTGCAGCTGCCGGGCCAGCCGGTACGCCGTCGTCCCGATGTCCAGCAGCACCGACTGACCGTCCCGGACCATGGCGGCGGCGCGTTCGGCTATGGCGTCCTTCTCGGTCACGCGCACCTCGGCGACCTCGGCGAAGGGCTGGTCGCCCTCCTCCACGACGGCGCCGCCGTGGACGCGGGTGAGCAGTCCGTCTTCTTCCAGTTTGACCAGGTCACGCCGGATTGTGGCAGGGCTCACGCCCAGCTGCTCCGAGAGGTCGGTCACGGCCGCGGGCCCGCCGGCACGCAGGGCCCGCAGGATGAGTTGGTGTCGTCGTTCAGCCAGCACGGCGTGCACATTACTCGTCATCTCCAATCATCGCCATGCTTATTTCTGCTCGGGTATTGACCAATCTCGCTGAGCGGCGCACGATTCCGGTCACCGAAATGAAGAGTTTTGACGATCTCCGTCGAAGCCCTGAGCGAGAGGACGCATCCGTGGACGACGACCGGCCCGATGTGCTGCTGACCGGGCTGCTCTTCTACGACCTCGTCCTCACGGGGCTCGACAGGCCGCCCACTCCGGGCGAGGAGATCTGGACGGGGGGCATGGGCTGCGGCCCGGGCGGCATCGCGAACCTCGCCGTGGCCGCCTCCCGCTTCGGCCTGCGCACCTGTCTGGCCACGGTGTTCGGCGACGACTTCTACGGCGAGCACTGCCGGGACGTCCTGTGCGACCAGGAAGGCGTCGACCTCTCGCTCTCCCGTACGGCGGACGGCTGGCCGACCCCGGTCACCGTCTCCGTCGCCTACGGCCACGACCGGGCCCTGCTCACCCACGGCCAGGAGCCGCCGTACTCCCAGGACGTGCTGATGGGCGACCCGCCCGACGCGCGGACCGCCCTGGTACACCTCGAAGCCCAGCCCCGCGAGTGGCTCGCCAAGGCCGCGGCGAACGGCACACAGATCTACGCCGACGTCGGCTGGGACCCCACCCAGGAGTGGCCGACGGCCCTCCTGGACCAGCTTTCCCTGTGCCACGCCTTCCTCCCGAACGAGACCGAGGCGATGGCCTACACCCGCACCGACAGCGCGTTGGCCGCGCTCGGCACGCTCTCGGAGCTGGTGCCCGTCGCCGTGGTGACCCGGGGCGGGGCCGGCGCCATCGCCGTCGACCAGATCACCGGCGAGTACGCCGAGGTCCCGGCGCTGGCGGCCGACGTCCTGGACGCGACGGGCGCCGGCGACGTCTTCGGCGCGAGCTTCGTGGCGGCCTCCCTCGGCGGCTGGCCGCTGGTGGAGCGGCTGCGGTTCGCGGTGCTCGCGGCCGGGCTGTCCGTCCGGCACCACGGCGGCGCCCTCGCGGCCCCCGGCTGGTACGGCATCGCACGCTGGTGGCGCTCCCTGAGCGACCCGGACCTGCGACGCGCCTACGGCTTCCTGGCCGACCGCGTCCCGGCCGATCCCGGGCCGCCCGTGCAGCACGCCCCCGTCACCCCGCCCACCCCTCACACTCCCGTCGGTCCGCGTGCCTCCGAAGGGCCGCACTGACCCCTCCCACCCCTCTCCACGTCGAACAGGAACAACAGGAGTGACCCGTGGACCTTTCTCGTAGAGGCTTCCTCCAGGCCGCCGCGCTCACCGCGGCCGCCTCCGGTCTGACCGTCGCCTGCGGCGGCGGATCCGGCTCGGCCGGCAGTAAGAACGGCAAGAACCTCACCTTGTGGTACTGGGGAGGGGCGCTCAGCGACAAGGTCGTCGCCGACGCGAAGACGCACTTCAGCGGCCAGGTGAAGCTGACCGCCGCCTCCATAGGCGGCGACTTCAAGCAGAAGCTGACCACCACCCTCGCGGCGGGCGCCTCCGTGCCCGACATCACCGGCATCAAGGGCGAGGACATGGCGTCCTTCCTGCCCAACGCGGGCCGCTTCCTCGATCTGAACGACCTGGGCTTCAAGAAGATCGCGTCCCAGTACCTGGACTGGAAGACCAAGCTCGCCCGGACCGAGGACGGCAAGCAGATCGGCTTCCCGATCGACATCGGCCCGACCGCCCTCTTCTACCGCGCGGACCTGTTCGACAAGGCCGGACTGCCCACCGACCCCGACAAGGTCGCCGCCCGGGCCGGGACCTGGGAGGAGTACTTCGCCCTCGGCACCGAGCTGCGCAAGAAGGTGCCGGGCACCTACCTGGTCAACAACATCGGCTCGGTCTTCACCATGGCGGTCGGGCAGGGCACCGAGCGGTTCATCGACAAGGACAACCGCTTCATCGGCGACCAGGACCACATCCGCAAGGCGTGGACCACGGCGGTCCGCCCCTACACCCTCGGTCTCGACGCCAAGATCAACGACAACACCTGGAACGCCGCCGTCGGCAAGACCCTGACCACCGAACTGGGTGCCGCCTGGCACGCCCTGGACATCGAGCAGGCGGCCCCGAAGACCAAGGGCAAGTGGCGGGTCTGCGCGATGCCCGGCGGACCGGCCAACCAGGGCGGGTCCTACCTGGCCCTGCCCAAGCAGTGCCGCAACCCCGAAGAGGCGTTCAAGATCATCAGCTGGATCCTCAGCCCGGAGAACGACGCCCGCGGCTTCACCGACGCCGCCATCTTCCCCGCCGCACCGGCGGCCTACTCCATGCCCGCCATGACGGGCGGTGACCCGTTCTTCGGCGGGCAGAAGATCATCGATGTCTTCGGCCCCGCCGCCAAGGCCATTCCGGCCGCCTACGAGGCACCCGCCGACGCCGCAGTCATGGCGCCTTTCATGACCGAGCTGTCCAGCATCGAGGCCAAGGGCAAGAAGCCCGACGACGCCTGGAAGGACGCGGTCGCCCAGGCCAAGCAGATCGCCCGGCGGCAGGGGGTGAGCTGAGCGATGGCGTCACCTCCGGTCACCGGTTCCGCCGCGGTGCCCCGGCACCACGGCGGGCCCGGCCCGGCCCGCTTCCGCCCGCGGCGCACGCAGCCCGCGGACACCGTGCGGCCAGGGCGTCGCGGTGTGCTGTCGCACTGGCGGCAGTACCTGGCGATCTCGCCCTTCTTCCTGATCTTCGGCGTCTTCTCGTTCTTCCCGGTCTTCTACTCGCTCTACCTCGCCTTCCAGCGCTGGGACGGCCTGGGCACCGTGCAGTTCGTGGGCCTGCAGCAGTTCGAGTTCCTCTGGGACGACCCGGTCTTCTGGCTGTCGATCCGCAACACCCTGGTGATCTGGGTGCTGTCCACCGTTCCCACCCTGTTCGGCGCCCTGGTGCTGGCGACGCTGCTGCATTCGGTGCGCCGCTTCAAGGGCTTCTACCGCATCGCCCTGTACATACCGAACGTCACCTCGATCGTCGCCGTGTCGATCTTCTTCGGCGCGGTGTTCAGCAACAACTTCGGTCTGGTCAACGCGATCCTCGGCACGGTCGGCATCCCACCCGTCCCCTGGCTGAGCAATCCGTGGCTGATCAAGCTGGTCATCGCGCTGCTGATGACCTGGATGTGGACCGGCTACAACATGATCATCTACCTGGCCGGCCTCCAGGCCATCCCCACCCAGATCTACGAGGCGGCCAGGCTCGACGGTGCCGGGCCGATCCGCACCTTCTTCCAGATCACCATGCCGATCATGCGGCCCATCATCCTGTTCACCGTCATCATCTCGACCATCAACGGCCTGCAGAGCTTCAGCGAACCCCAGGTCCTCTTCGGCAGCAACGCCGCCAACCCCAACCTCGGCGGTCCCGGCCAGGCCGGCCTGACCACGCTCCTCTACTTCTACCAGTCGGCCTTCGTCAACAACGACTACGGCTACGGCGCGGCCATCGTCTGGGCCTTCTTCGTACTGATCATGGTGCTGGTCGTCGTCAACTGGCGGGTCGTCCAGCGCGGGAGGAAGTCATGACCGCAGTGGTCCCCAGGCGGTCCCGGCGCCCGAAGGGCCTGACCGCGCACATCGTCCTCGTCCTGGCCGTGCTGATCTCGGTCTTCCCGTTCGTGTGGACGATCGTCATGGCGACGAACACCACCGAGGACATCTACAAGAGCCCGCCCAAGCTGACCTTCGGCTCTCACCTGCTGGAGAACATCCGGCACGTGCTGGACACCATCGACTTCTTCGGCTCGATGCTGAACACGCTCGTCGTCGCGACCGTCACGACCGTCCTGGTCCTGTTCGTCGACTCCCTGGCGGCGTTCGTCTTCGCCAAGTTCGACTTCCCCGGCCGCAAGGTGCTGTTCGCCATGCTGGTGGGGTTCATGATGCTGCCGCTCCAGCTGGCCGTCCTGCCGCAGTTCATCCTCATGTCCGACATAGGCTGGGTCGGCACCCTCAAGGCCCTGGTCCTGCCCGCCCTCGCCAACGCCTTCGGCATCTTCTGGCTGCGCCAGTACATCGAGAACGGCGTGCCGGACGAACTGCTCGACGCCGCGCGCATCGACGGAGCGGGATTCTTCCGCCAGTACTGGAACATCGTGCTGCCGATGATCAGGCCCGCGCTGTCCTTCCTCGCCATCTACGCCTTCGTCGGCGCCTGGAACGACTACATCTGGCCCCTGGTCGTGCTCAACGACCCGAGCCACCTCACCCTCCAGGTGGCGCTGGCCCAGCTCCATGTCGGCCACACCACCGACTACAGCATGGTCATGGCCGGTGTCCTCATGGCGTCCGTGCCCCTGGTCGTGGTCTTCACGCTCTTCGCCCGCGGCTTCATCGCGGGCGCCACGGAGGGGGCGGTGCAGGGCAGCTGACGCGCCCCGAGAGGGGCGCGGGGAACTGCGCGACCAGCCACAACGGACATGCAGCCAAGAACCGGCCGGCGGTCCCCGGCTCTTGGCAACCACACGAGAGAGGCTCCCGGTGACGAACGTCGACACCAACAGCGAACGCCCCAAGGTGCTCGTCGTCGGCATGGACGGCCTGCGCTACGACCGGCTGACCCGCTCCCCGTCCACCGCACCCGTACTGCACGACCTGATGGCCACGGGCGCCCACGGAACGAGCCTGCTCCCCTACGGCCGGGCCGACGGCGAGCCCGCGGCCGGCACGGCCTACACCGACTCCGGCCCCGGCTGGTCGAGCATCCTCACCGGGGTGTGGCCCGACCGCCACGGCGTCACCGGCAACGACTTCAAGGGTGCCGACTACACCCGCTACCCCGACCTCCTGACCCGCGCCGCCACCGCCCGGCCCGGTCTGCGCACGGTGGCCGCGTGTCCTGGCCGGCACTGGTCCGCCGGGGCACCCTCGGCCGGGCCATCGGCCGGCGTGTGCGCCACAACGGCGAGTCCCGGGGCTACGAGACCGCGGACCGCCGCGTCGCCCGCACCGCCCTCCGCTGGCTCACCAAGTCCGACCCGGACGTCATGTTCGTGTACTTCGGCGCCACCGACGAGGCCGGCCACGCCACGGGCCCCCTCTCTCCCGCCTACGACCGGGCCCTCCTCGCCCAGGACACCCACCTCGGGCACCTGCTGGACGCGATCGGGGCCCGGGCGGCGGCTCCCGGACGCGCCCGGGAGCGCTGGACCGTGCTGATCACCACTGACCACGGTCACCTCGACTCCGGCGGTCACGGCGGTGACTCCCGTGCCGAACGGGAGGTCTTCGTCATCCTCGCCGAGCCCGGAGCTCCCGGAACCCTCGGAGGCACCCGGCTCGACAGGCCCCGCCTCGTCGACATCGCCCCCACCGTCCTGCGCCGTCTCGGCATCCCCGTCGACCCCGCCTGGGGCCTGCAGGGCCGTGTCCTGCCCCGCCCCACCGCACCGACTCCGGAATGGTCATGACCGACGAACGTCCCGATCCCCTGATCGCCCTGCGCCCCTGGGAAGCACCCGAGGTGACCTCCTGGCGCCGGTTGCCGATGAACGCCGTCGACCGGCGCCCCGGAGCCGTCACTCTCGACGGCGACTGGCGCTTCCAGCTGCTGCCCGCGCCCGACGCCCCGCTCGGGGAGGTCTGGTCGTCGTCGTACGTCCCCGGTGTCTGGACCGTGCAGGGCACGGACGATCTCCCGCGGTACCTGAACGTCCGCATGCCGTTCGCCGAGTTCCCGCCGCAGGTGCCCGCCGCCGATCCGACCGGGGTGTACGAGCGTTCCGTGGACGTGCCCGCCGAGTGGGCCGGGCGGCGGATCGTGCTCCAGGTCGGGGCCGCCGAGAGCGTGCTGCTGGTGCACGTGGACGGGCGGCCCGCCGGGATCTCCAAGGACTCGCATCTGGCCGCCGAGTTCGACCTGACGGGCCTGGTGCGCCCCGGGGAGCGGGCCACCCTGCGGCTGACCGTCGTGAAGTGGTCGGACGCCTCGCACATCGAGGACCAGGACCAGTGGTGGCACGGCGGTATCACCCGCTCGGTGCTGCTGTACGCCGTCGACCCGCTGCACCTCGCGGACGTGACCGTGCGGGCCCGCCGGGACGGCGACCTGCTGGTGGACTGCCGGGTGCGGGACGCGGGCGGGGCGCTGCCCGAGGGCTGGTACGTCAGCGGGGAGCTGGAGGGTCACCTGCTCACGCAGGACGCGGAGTTCGACCGCGCCAACGCCGAGGACGAGCGGGTCTCCGGCTTCCTGGGCGAGGCCCGGCTGCGGGCCGCCGTACCGGGTGTCCGCACCTGGACGGCCGAGACGCCCGAGCTGTACAACCTGGCCGTCCGCCTGCACCGCGCCGACGGCACGGTCGCCGACACCTCCCGGCACCGCGTCGGCTTCCGCGACGTCGAGATCGCCGGACGGGACCTGCTGGTCAACGGTGAGCGGGTGTTCATCCGGGGCGTCAACCGGCACGACTTCCACCCGCTGACCGGGCGGACGGTGACGTTCGACGACATGCGCGCGGACCTCGTCCTGCTGAAGCGCTTCGGCTTCAACGCGATCCGCACCGCGCACTACCCGAACGACCCGGCCCTGTACGACCTGGCGGACGAGCTCGGGCTCTACGTCGTCGACGAGGCGGACATCGAGTCCCACGACCACGCCCACGAGATCGCCGACGACCCGCGCTACCTGAACGCCTTCGTGGACCGGGTCTCCCGGATGGTGCTGCGGGACAAGAACCACCCGTCCGTCATCATCTGGTCGCTGGGCAACGAGTCCGACTACGGCGCGAACCACGACGCGGCGGCGGGCTGGGTGCGCCGCCACGACCCCACCCGGCCGGTGCAGTACGAGGGAGCGGCCAAGCGCGGCTGGGCCGATGCGGACCTGGCCTCCGACATCGCCTGCCCGATGTATGCGCCGCTGGAGGAGTGCATCGCGCACGCCATGTCGGGCACGCAGACCAAGCCGCTCATCCAGTGCGAGTACTCGCACGCCATGGGCAACAGCAACGGCACGCTGGCGGACCATTGGGAGGCCATCGAGACCACCCCGGGTCTTCAGGGCGGGTTCATCTGGGAGTTCTGGGACCACGGCATCCTCCAGCGTGTGAACGACGGCAGACCGGCCGGGCGTGGGGGCGCCGGGCTGTATGACAACGGTGTCGCCGCGCCCGGGCATCGCTGGGCGTACGGCGGCGACTTCGGTGAGACCGACCACGACGGCGCCTTCATCGCCGACGGCGTCGTCTTCCCCGACCGCACGCCCAAGCCCGTGATGTCCGAGCACCGGGAGATCGCCGCGCCGGTGCGGATCGAGTCCTACGGCCACGAGGGCGTGGTGGTGGGCAACCACCAGCACTTCCGGAGCCTGGACTGGCTGTCCGGCGAGTGGGAGCTGTCCCTCGCCGACGGCACGACCCTGACGGCTCCGGCCGGGCTGCCCCAGCTGAGACCGGGTGAGACGGCCGTGGTGCCGCTGCCGCTCGCGCTGCCGGAGGACGGCGGCGAGGCGTGGCTGACGCTGCGGGTCACGACGGCCCGGGACGAGCCGTGGGCACCGCGCGGCACGGTCGTGTGCCTGCCGCAGGTGCGGTTGCGGGCGGCGCTCCCGGTCGAGCACGCCCCCGCCCCGGACCGTCCGGTGGAGGTCGACGAGGACGGGCTGCTGGTCCATCCGCTGCTGACGGCCGCGCCCACGCTGTCGTTGTGGCGGGCGCCGACCGACAACGACGAGCTGGGCGGCATGGCGGCCCGCTGGCGGGACTGGGGTCTGGAGGCGCCCGTCCGCGAGGTCGTCTCCGTGCGGCGTGCCCCGGGCCGGGTGGCCGTGGTGTCCGACTACCTCTGCGCGGGCGGGACCGTCCGGCACGAGCAGGTGCTGACCGCGGTGGAGGACGGTGTGCTCGTCGAGGAGTGCGCCGAGCTGCCCGAGGCGCTGTACGACGTGGCCCGGGTGGGGACCGTCTTCGAGACGGCCGCCGGGCTGAACCTCCTGGAGTGGTTCGGGCAGGGCCCCTGGGAGTCGTATCCGGACCGGTCCGCGGGCGCGCCGGTCGGCCACCACCGCCTGCCGGTGGACGAGTTGTTCACACCGTATCTGCGGCCCCAGGAGAGCGGCGGGCGGCACGGCGTGCGCCGGTTCACCCTGTCCGCGCCCGACGCCACCGGCCTCGCGGTGCGGCTGGACCGGGCCCGTCAGGTCTCCGTGACCCGGTATCGCGCCGCCGACCTGGCCGCCGTCGCGCATCACGACGAACTGGTGCCGCGGGCCGGGTGCGTGGTGCACATCGACGCGGCGCACCGCGGGCTGGGCACGGCCTCGTGCGGGCCCGACACCTTCGCTTCCTACCTCGTCCCGTCCCGTGTCCACCGCTGGAGCTGGACGCTGCGCGTCCTCTGAGTTTCCTCGTTTCCTCCCTCCCTCTCAGTCACCGATCGTCAGTCACCCCATGGAGCACCCATGTGCGTTTCGCATGACCACGACCGGGGCGAAGCGCCCCAGGCCGGTGCCGGAAGACGCGGTTTCCTCCGCGCCACCGCGCTGCTCGGCGCGACGGCCGCCGCGGTGACCGCACTGCCGGCCGTCACCGCGCAGGCGGCGCCCGCGCGCCGGCGTCCCGATCCGCGCAGCCGCCGCTTCACGCTCGCGGTGATGCCGGACACGCAGTACCTCTTCGACGGTCCGAGCATCGACAAGGCTCCGGTGGAGGCGTCGCTGCGGTATCTGCTGGAGCACGGCGGGGAGGAGAACCTCGTCTTCCTCTCCCACCTCGGCGACCTCACGCAGAACGGCGCGAAGGAGGAGTTCGCCGCCATCGGCGAGGCGTTCCGGGTACTGGACCGCCAGGGTGTCGGCTACAGCGTCCTGGCCGGCAACCACGACGTGAAGTCGTCGACGACCGACCAGCGCGGCGCGACCCCGTATCTGGAGGCCTTCGGGCCGCAGCGGTTCGAGGGGAAGCCGACGTTCGGCGGCGCCTCCCCGGACGGCTACAACACCTGCCACCGGTTCGAGGCGGGCGGCCGGGAGTGGCTGGTGCTCGCGCTGGACTGGCGGCTGTCGCCGCAGGGTTACGCCTGGGCGAAGGACGTCCTGGCGAAGCACCCGAGGACACCGGTGATCCTCACCACCCACGAACTGGTCGTCGAGGACGACACGTTGTCGGACTACGGGCAGCAGCTGTGGGACCAGCTGATCCAGGACCACGACCAGATCTTCCTCGCCCTCGGCGGGCACTACTGGCCCGCCGGGCGCGCTACGCGGAAGAACGCCGCCGGGCACGACGTCCATCTGCATCTGACGAACTATCAGAACCGCTACTTCGGCGGCGCTGCGATGATCCGTCTCTACCGGTTCGACCTGGACCGCGGGGTCATCGACGTGCAGACGCTCTCGCCGTGGATCCTGGGCAGGGCCGCGAAGGGGCTCAACGAGCTGGAGCGGCAGGAGATGGAGCTGAGCGGCGACGCCGACCGGTTCTCCGTCGAGATCGACTTCGAGGAGCGCTTCTCCGGTTTCGCGCCCGTGCCCGCCCGTCCGGCCCGGCCCGCCTCGAAGATGCTGCTGCCGGGCACGGTGGCGTACTGGCGTTTCGAGAAGCCCGTCGACGGCACGGCCGGGACGGTCCGCGACCTGTCCGGCCGGGGCAACGACCTCTCCCTCGTCACGGTGGGCGGCGGCACGCTGGGCTGGTCGGCCGACCACCACCCCGACCAGCCGGGCCACGGCAGCCTGGAGTTCCAGGGTTTCAAGTCCCCGCTGAAGGGCGCCTACCTGCGCACGGTCGACGGCGCCCCGCTGAACAAGGCCACCTTCGGGGACGGTTACACCATCGAGGCGTTCTACCGGCTGCCCGCCGACTGGGACCCGGACCACAACGCCTGGTCGGGCCTGGTCTCCCGCACGGGCACGGGCGGCGCCGCCGGGAAGACCGCCGACGACCCGGACGAGCCGCTGGCCACGCTGTCGCTGTCCAACGACCGTGAGCCGCAGTGGGCGATGCGCCCGCTCGACCAGCAGGGCATCGCCACCAACTGGGGCCAGGAGACACCGCTGGAGACCTGGTGGCACCTGGCGGTCGTCAACGACGGCAGGCACACCACGCTGTACGTCGAGGGCTGCCCGGTGGTCCGCAACCCCAAGGCGTCCTCCGTCGGCATCACCTCCGTCGGTCTCCCGTGGCTGCTGGGCGGCTACGAGTACGCCGGGAAGATCGACCAGATCCTCCACGGCCGGCTCGGCGACGTGCGGATCGTCGCCCGGGCGCTGCCCGTCACCTCCTTCATGAACCACTGATCCCGAAGGGCCCACGATCATGACCGAGCAGCAGCTGCCCGCCTGGGCCGATCCGTCCGTCTCCCCCGCCGCCCTCGACCCGCAGGGCGTGTCCCGCCGCGGACTGCTGCGGCGCGCCGGCCTGTTCGGCGCCGCGTTCGCCCTCGGCTCGGCGGCGACCGGCCGGACCCCGGCCTTCGCCGCCGGTCACGGGGGGCCACTGGGCGGTGAGGACCCGCGCCTCGCCTACCTCGTCGGCGACCACCACATCCACTCCGTCTACAGCCACGACGCCAAGTACACCTTCTCCCAGCTGGCCGCGAAGGGCGCCGCATACGGCCTGGACTGGATGGTGTTCACCGAGCACTCCAACTTCGGGCACGCCGACTTCGGGGCCGCGATGGAGCACCGGGAGATCCTCAAGGCGCGGGCGGAGAACCCGCGGCAGCTGATCTTCCAGGGCCTGGAGTGGTACATCCCGGCCGCCGAGCACTGCACGGTGTTCACCGCGCCCGGCCCGCACGAGGTCGACGTGCTGACCCGCTTCGAGAGCGCCTACGACGGCAAGCTCCTCGCCTATGACAAGGGCGGCCCCGCCGACGCGGACACCGCCCGCAACGAGGCGCATGCCCTCAAGGGCCTCAAGTGGCTGGCGGAGCAGCGCCGTTCGGGCTACGTCGACGACGTGCTGGTGCTGGCCAACCATCCCATGCGCCTCGGCATCGACTCCCCGCACGAGCTGCGCAACTGGCGGGACGCCGCGCCCGGGATCGTGATCGGCATGGAGGGCGCGCCCGGCGCCCAGGGCGCGGCGATCCCCGGCTGGCGGGGCGCCACGTCGATCCGCGGCGAGTACGAGAACAAGCCGTCCGCGCAGTCCTGGCCCGGCTATCCGGCGGACGCCTACCTCACCTACGGCGGTTTCGACTGGGCGACCGCGACCGTCGGCGGTCTGTGGGACGCGATGCTCGCCGAGGGCCGGCTGTTCTCGGTCACCACCAACTCCGACGCCCACCGGATCGTCTTCGACACCTGGAGGAACGGCGACTGGCAGCCCGGGCAGACCTTCGACAACACCGGGAAGCTGCCCGACCCGGTGAACACCGGCACCCCGCAACCGGGCAGCGACTTCTGGCCCGGCCAGTTCAGCCGTACGCACGTGGGCGTGACCCGCTACGGCTACCGCGCGGTGATGTCGGGGATGCGCGCGGGCCGTGTCTGGCTGGACCACGGGCATCTGCTCGACGGGCTCGACGTCCGCCTGACCCGGGACTGCGACCGGGGCCGGGGCGTGACGCTGGGCGGCCGGCTGCGAATCCGCAAGGGCGAGAAACTCACTCTGAACGTCACGGTGACGACCGCCTCCCGGCCCAACCCGCAGGGGATCCTGCCCGAGTTGGCACATGTGGACGTCATCCGCGGCGCGGTGCGCGGGCCGGTCGCCGACCGCGACGTCTGGAAGGCCCCGGACACACGGGTCGTGCGGACCGAGGACGTCTCCGGGCGCGAGGGCACCTACACCCTGCGCATCCCGCTGACCGCGGGCGAGGAGTCCTTCTACGTCCGGCTGCGCGGCAGCGACGGCAACCGCAACGGCGCCGGCTACCTCGGCGCCTCGGTCGACCCGCACGGGCCCGTCCCGCACGCGCCCGGGGACGGTGATCCGTGGGCGGACACCTGGTTCTACTCGAACCCGGTGTTCGTGGACGTCGAAGGCTCCTGACCCGGCGTACCAGCAGGTCACCGACGGATGGAGCGGAGGTACGGTGGGCCGCGTGACCGGTGAAGAGCCGCTGCGGCCCCAGTCCCTGATGCTGACGTTCCTGGGCGACCAGGTGCTCGGCCGTGACGTGTGCGTGTACTCGGGCAGTGTGATCGACGTGTTCGCCCGGGCCGGGATCGGCGAGCAGGCGACGCGCTCCACGCTGAGCCGTATGGCGGGCCGTGATCTGCTGCGCCGGCAGCGCGAGGGGCGCCGGATGTACTTCGGGCTGACCGAGCGATCGGAGGCGGTGCTGCGCGACGGCGAGGAGCGGATCTGGCGCACGGGTGCCGTCAACCGCCGGTGGGACGGCACCTGGACGCTGCTCGGTTTCTCCCTGCCGGAGTCCTGGCAGCGCCAGCGGCACGACCTGCGCTCCCGGCTGACCTGGAGCGGCTTCGGTCCGCTCTTCAACGGCCTGTGGATCGCCCCCGGCGAGGTCGACGTGTCGGCGCTGGTCGCCGAGCTGGGCCTGTCCGCGCATGTGAAGGTCTTCCGGGCACACGCGGACACCGGCACGGACATCGGCCGGATGATCGAGGAGACGTGGGAACTGTCCGACCTGGCCGGACATTACGCGGGATTCGTACGGCGCTGGCAGGCGTGGGAGGACGACCTGCCGGACGCCGACGACGCCCTCGTGCTGCGGCTGCGGCTCCAGACGGAGTGGTTGCAGATCGTCCGGCGCGACCCACGGCTGCCCGTCGGGCATCTGCCGGACGACTGGCCGGCCGAACAGGCCGAGAAGACGTTCCGGACCGTGCACGAGCGGCTCTCACCGCTCGTCCGCGACGCCTCGGAACGCCTTCTGGACCTGGTGCCCGCGCGGACTCAGGCGTAGAACCGCGACAGGCTCTGCAGCACCGCGGCGGGCTTGGTGCCGCCCTCGATCTCGATGGCGCCCTCGACGGTGATCTGCACGCCGCCCGGCACCTCCTCGACCTCGGCGAGCCTCGCCGCCAGGCGGATGCGGGAGCCGGCCTTGACCGGTGAGGGGAAACGCACCTTGTTGAGGCCGTAGTTGACCTTCGTCGTCACTCCCTGGACGTCCAGCAGCTCGGTGAACAGGGGGATGAAGAGGGACAGCGTGAGGTAGCCGTGCGCGATGGGTGCGCCGAAGGGGCCGTCCTTGGCGCGTTCGGGGTCCACGTGGATCCACTGGTGGTCGCCCGTGGCGTCGGCGAAGGTGTCGATGCGCTCCTGCGTCACCTCGATCCACTCGCTGGTGCCGAGGTCGCCGCCGGCGAGCTTCTTGAGTTCGTCGAGACCGTTGACGGTGATGCTCATGCGGATCCTTCACTCTGGCCGTAGCGCGTACGGACACGGGACTTGAGGAGTTTCCCGGAGGCGGTGCGCGGGAGTTCGTCCGCGAGGACCACCGACTTGGGGATCTTGTACTTGGCGAGGCGGCCCGCGAGCGACGCGAGTACCTCGTCGGGGTCGAGGGAGGCGCCCTCGCGTGGCACGACGACCGCGCGCGGCACCTCGCCCCACTTGTCGTCCGGCACTCCGATCACCGCGCACTCGGCGATGTCCGGATGGGCGAGGAGCCGGTCCTCGATCTCGGCCGGGTAGACGTTCTCGCCGCCCGAGATGATCATGTCCTTGATGCGGTCGACGATGTGGACGTAGCCGTCCTCGTCGACGTGTGCCGCGTCGCCGCTGCGGAACCAGCCGTCCGCGAAGGAGGCGGCGGTCTCCTCGGGCAGCCCCCAGTAGCCGGGCATGACGTGCGGGCCGCGCACCACGACCTCGCCGACCTCGCCGACCTCGGCCGGCGCCAGGTCCGGCCGGACGACGCGGACGTCGCTGAAGAAGTGCGGCACACCCGCCGATCCCGCCTTGCTCACGGCGTGCTCGGCGTCCAGGAACAGCGTGCCGGGGGCGGCCTCCGTCATGCCGTAGCCCTGGAGGAAGGTCAGGCCGCGCTCCTGGTAGGCGGCGATCAGCGGGGTGGGGACCGGGGAGCCGCCGCAGGTGAGGATGCGCAGCGAGGACAGGTCCGCGTCGGGCCAGCGCGAGTGGCGGGCCATCTGGTCGAACATCGTGGGCACGCCGAACATGAAGGTGATCCGGTGGCGTTCGACGAGGTCGAAGGTGGCGTCCGGGTCGAAGGCCTCGACCAGGACGCAGGTGCCGCCCTTCAGCAGGACCGGCAGCGTCAGCATGTTCAGTCCCGCCGTGTGGAACAGCGGGGCGGAGACCAGGGCCCGTTCGTCGGCGATCAGGTCGGTGTCGACGAGGACGTTGACCGCGTTCCAGGTGAGGTTGCCGTGGGTGAGCATGGCGCCCTTGGGACGGCCGGTCGTGCCCGAGGTGTACATGATGATGCAGGTGTCGTCGGCACCGACCGGTTCGTCGACCGGCTCCTCGGACGCCTCGGCGACGGCCGCCTCGTACTCGTCGCCGACCTCCAGGTAGAGGCGTACGTCCGTGCTGCCGGGCAGGCCCGCGACGAGACCCGCGTGGGACGGGCCGTAGACGAGGGCCCGCGCGCCGGAGTCGGCCAGCTGGTAGGCGATCTCCGGTCCGGCGAGGCGGATGTTGAGCGGGACGAAGACCGCGCCGAGCGTGCCGGCCGCGAACAGGGTCTCCAGGTAGGAGGGATGGTTCGGGCCGAGGTAGGCGATGCGGTCGCCGCGGCGCACACCCCGGGCGCGCAGGGCGTGGGCCAGGCGGGTGGTGCGGGCGTGGAGAGTGCCGTAGTCGGTGGCGGACCCGTGGTGGATCAGGGCCGTGCGGTGCGGGGTCTTGCGGGCCCGGCGTGCGGGCCACGACCCCAGTCCCTCGTTGCGCATCTACGGCCCCTTACGGCTTCGTCAGCCCGAGCAGGCGGGCGGCGTTCTCCTTGAGGATCTTCGGCCGGACCTCGTCCTTGATCGTCAGCTTGTCGAAGTCGGCGAGCCAGCGGTCGGGGGTGAGGACGGGGAAGTCGGAGCCGAAGAGCACCTTGTCCTTCAGCAGGGTGTTCGCGTACTGCACGAGCTGCGGCGGGAAGTACTTGGGCGACCAGCCGGACAGGTCGATGTGCACGCCCGGCTTGTGCGTGGCGACCGCGAGGGCCTCGTCCTGCCAGGGGAAGGACGGGTGCGCCAGGATGATCTTCAGGTGCGGGAAGTCGGCCGCCACGTCGTCCACGTGCAGCGGGTTGGAGTACTTCAGCCGGATGCCGCCCCCGCCCGGGACTCCGGCGCCGATGCCCGTCTGGCCGGTGTGGAAGAGGGCGATCGCGCCGGTCTCCTCGATCACCTCGTACAGGTCGTACGCCACCGCCCGGTCGTTGGGGAAGAAGCCCTGGATGCTGGGGTGGAACTTGAAGCCCTTCACCCCGTACTCCTCGACCAGCCGGCGGGCCTGCTTGACGCCCGCCTTTCCCCGGAAGGGATCGATGGAGGCGAAGGGGATCAGGACGTCGGAGTTCGCGGCGGCCGCCTCGGCGACCTCCTCGTTCGGGACGGGCGCGGTGCCGGTCGCGGACTCGGCGTCGACCGTGAAGATCACGGCGGCCATCTTCCGCTCCCGGTAGTACGCGGCGGTCTCCTCCAGCGTCGGCTTCCGCTTGCCCTCGACCTTGAAGTAGGCGGAGGAGGCGTCGTGCAGGTCGTCGTCCAGGGAGGAGTGGCCCTTGGAGGACACCTCCGCGTGGGTGTGGACGTCGATCGCGACCAGGTCGTCGACGTTCATCGAGCGGTCCATCACGCCTCCGGGAACTTCGGCGCCGGGATGCCGACCGTCTGGAGTTCGGCCCCGACCGACGTGGGGAAGGCGTCGGCCAGGGTGTCCGGGGTCCAGCCGCCGTCGGCGTACGCCGCCTTGATCTCCTGCGGATGGGACCAGAGTGCCACCTTGTCGCCGCCGATGCCGATGGCCTGGCCGGTGATGCCCCGGGCGGCCTCGGAGGCGAGGAAGGGGACGAGGGCGGCGCAGTCCTCGGGGGTGCCGAAGCCCTCGCCCTTGCGGAGGAAGTCCGGCAGCGGCTCGCCGTTCCTCATGGCCTCGATGTACGGGGCGAAGGCGGGGATCGTCTCGGTCATCGCGGTGGCGGCGACGGGCACGATCGCGTTGACGGTGATGTTCGCCCGGCCCAGCTCCATGGCCCAGGTGCGGGCGAAGGCGGCGATTCCGGCCTTGGCGGCGGCATAGTTCGTCTGGCCGAAGTTGCCGCGCTGCCCGGCCGGGGAGCCGACCAGGATCAGCGAGCCGCCCTCGCCCTGCTCTCGCATCCGCACGGCGGCGGCGCGGGCGCAGGTGAAGGTGCCCTTGAGGTGGGTGGTGATCACGGCGTCGAAGTCCTCGTCGGTCATCTTCCACAGCACCTTGTCGCGCAGGATGCCCGCGTTGGTGACGAGGATGTCGAGCCGGCCGAACTCCTCGACCGCGCGGTTCACCAGCCGCTCGGCAGCCTCGGAGGTGCCCACCGGGACGACTTCGGCGACGGCCTTGCCGCCCGCTTCCGCGATGGACTTCACGGCCGCCTCGGCCACCGCCTCGTCGACGTCGTTGACGACCACGGACGCGCCGCGGGCGGCCAGGGCATGGGCATAGGCGAGGCCGAGGCCGCGGCCGCTGCCGGTGACGACGGCGACCTTGCCGGAGAGATCGATGCTGGGCACGGGTGGGTCCCTTCACACGGGTTCGACTGCGCTTCGTACGGCTTGCACACCGCGTCGCACGGGTTCGACTGCGAGATCGAAGCTAAGAGCAATAATTGTTGTCGTCAATAGTTGTTGCCGACCCATGGGTGCGGGATGCTGGAATCGCCAGGACGCAGGACCGAGCCCGAGGAGCCCGCCATCGCACGCCAGAACGTCACCCCGAAGCCCATCGACGCCCACGAGCCGTGGATGCGCGGACTGCACGCCGACACCGGCTACCTGCTGTACCGCCTGGGCCTGCGCTCGGGGCAGCTCTTCAACGCCTGCCTCCAGGAGTCCGGTGTCCGCCTGCGCCACTACGCCGTGCTGCGCTTCCTCGCCACCACCGAGGGCGCCCTGCAGCGTGAACTCAGCGCGCGGCTCGGCTACGACCCGAGCGCGATCGTCGGCCTGGTGGACGACCTGGAGAAGCTGGGCCTGGCCGAGCGCCGCCCCTCCCCCGACGACCGGCGCAGCCGGATCGTCGTGCTGTCCGAGAGCGGCCGCGACTTCCTCCGCGACACCGACGAGGACGGCCTGCGCGTGACCGGTGAACTGCTCGGGCCGCTGGACCCGGCCGAGCGGGAGACGCTGCACGCGTTGCTGCTGCGGATCGCGGAGGACGGCCTGAACTGATGTTGTGCAAATGATTGACGGCTGCACGATGGATGCATAACTTCACGGACCAACCGCGCCCCGTCCCCAGGGAGCCCACCGTGCAGCCAACTCCGTCCACCCCCCAACCCTCCCCCGATTCCCGGCAGTTGCGCCGGGTCGCCGTGTCCGGCCTGCTCGGCACGACCGTCGAGTTCTACGACTTCCTCGTCTACGGCACCGTCGCCGCGCTCGTCTTCGGCGAACTGTTCTTCCCGCGGGCCGACCCGGCCGTCGGCACCGTCGCGGCGTTCGGCACCTTCGCCGCGGGCTATCTCGCACGGCCGCTCGGCGGCATCGTCTTCGGGCACTTCGGCGACCGGATCGGCCGCAAGTCGATGATGCTGCTGACCATGGTCCTGATGGGGTCCGGCAGCTTCCTCATCGGCCTGCTGCCGACGTACGACACCATCGGCGTCTGGGCGCCGGTGCTGCTGGTCGCCCTGCGCGTGGTGCAGGGCATCGCGATCGGCGGCGAGTGGGGCGGCGCGATGCTGATGGTCGTCGAACACGCCGAGCACGCCCGAGGTGCCCGGCGCGGCCTGTGGTCCAGTTTCACCCAGCTCGGCGCCCCGCTCGGATCCGTGCTGTCGGCCGGTGTGGTCACGCTGGTCGCCACCCTGCCGGACGACGACTTCCGCTCCTGGGGCTGGCGCGTGCCGTTCCTGCTGAGCATCGTGCTGCTGGGCGTCGGCCTGTTCGTGCGTCTGAAGGTCACCGAGAGCCCGCTGTTCGCGCAGGCCAAGAGGGAGCCGGTGGACCGGCCCCCGATCGTGGAGGTGCTGCGCCGCCCGAAGCCCGTGCTGCTGGCCGCCTGTGTCGGCATCGGCGCGTTCACCGCCCAGTCGCTGCTGACCAGCTTCATGATCTCCTACGCCGTCGACGAGGGGTACACCCGCCCGCAGGTGCTGACCGCGGTGACCGTCGCCTCCTGTGTGGCCCTCGTCGTCCTGCCCGCCGCCTCCGCCCTGTCGGATCGGGTCGGGCGCAGGCCCGTCGTGCTCGCCGGAGCGGTCGGCTCGGCCGCGCTCGCCTTCCCGGTGCTGGCCCTGGTCGACTCCGGCTCGCCCGGCCTGCTGATCCTCGCGCTGGCCGTGGGCCACGGGGTCGCCCAGTCGACGATGTACGGCCCTCTGGGCGCCCTGCTCACCGAGATGTTCGGCACCCGCGTCCGCTACACCGGCGCCTCCCTCGGCTACCAGGGGGCGACCCTGATCGGCGCCGGGTTCTCCCCGCTGATCGCGGGCGGTCTGCTGGCCTCCTTCGGCGGCGGCAGCACCCCGGTGTCGCTGCTGCTGTGCGCCGGCGCGGCCGTCACCGCGGTCACCGTGTGGCGGCTGCGCGAGACGCACACGGACGCCCTGGACTCCCCCACCGCCGCCCCCGCCCTGGAAGGAACCCCGCGTTGAGGATCCGCCTCGCCCTGCTGACCGCCTGCCTGTCCCTGGGCGCGACCGCCCTGCCGGCGCAGGCCGCCCCCACCGGCTCCCACCTGGAGGGCAGGCTCTCCTCCGGCGCCGCGTACGTGATGGACATCCCCGCGTCCTGGAACGGCAGGGTCCTGCTCTACAGCCACGGCTACACCCCGGCCGGAGCCCCCAACCCGGCCCAGAACGCCCCCGGTTCCGCCGCCCGCGACACACTGCTGGCCCAGGGTTACGCCCTGATCGGCTCCTCGTACGCGACAAACGGCTGGGCGATCGCCGAGGCGGTGCCCGACCAGCTCGCCACGCTGGACCTCTTCACCCAGAAGTTCGGCACGGCCCGGCGGACGCTCGCCTGGGGCACCTCGTACGGCGGCTTCGTCACCAGCATGCTCGCCGAGCGGCACGGCGGCCGGTTCGACGGCTCGCTGTCGATGTGCGGGCTGGTGCAGGGCGGAGTCGCCAACTGGAACAGCACCCTGGACCCGGTGTTCGCGCTGCGCACCCTGCTCGCCCCGGACTCCGGTGTGCGGCTCGCGGGGTTCGCCGACCAGGCCGAGGCGGTCGCCGCCGGCAAGGCGCTCACCTCGAAGGTCGACGCGGCCCAGCAGACGCCCGGGGGGCGGGCCCGGATCGCCCTGGCCGCCGCCCTGCACAACATCCCCGGCCACAACGACGCCTCGCAGACCGAACCGGGCCCCGGCGACTGGAAGACCGCGCAGTCCAACCAGTACGCCGCCGTACGGGGTCTGCTCCAGCTGCCCGCGTTCGGCTGGCGGCAGGAGGCCGAGAGCCGGGCGGGCGGCAACCCGTCCTGGAACACGGGCGTCGACTACTCCTCGATGCTCGCACGGTCCCCGCTGTACAAAGAGGTGACGGAGCTCTACAAGGAGGCGGGACTGTCCTTGCGCACGGACCTCTCGGCCCTGGGCCGGGCACCGCGGGTCTCCGCCGACCCGTCGGCGGTGCGGTGGATGCGGAACACCAGCGTGCTCTCCGGCCGCCTCAGCGACCCCCAGCTGAACATCCACACCACCGGTGACGCCCTGATCCCGGTGCAGTCGGAGAGCGCCTACCGGCGGGCCGCCACCGCGTCGGGCGCCGCCGGGCTCCTCCGCCAGGCGTACGTGGACGCGCCGGGCCACTGCACCTTCGGCCCGGGCGAGACACTGGCCGCCCTGCACACCCTGGAGCAGCGCCTGGACACCGGCCGCTGGGACACCTCGCCGGGCGCCCTCAACTCCCGGGCGAAGGCCGAGGACCCGACGACCGAGCCCCGCTACCTTCCGTACCGTCCGAGCACCTACCCCCGCCCCTACGATCTAGGGGGTTTCTGATGGATCTCCGCGGCGTCACGGCGTCCGGCACGCACGCTCGCCGCACGCCGTGGGCGGACAGGTGGCTCCGCCACATGACCGCCCACGGCGCACGCCGATCGCACGCACCGGACGCCGCTCCTTCTTCCACGGAGATCCATCAGAAACCCCCGACCCACCCGGGAGACGCCCGGCCATGACCGCCCCCACCGCGCCCGACCGGCTGCTGTCCGTGCTCGCCGCCTTCGACCACGAGCATCCGGCGCTGTGCCTGACGGACATCAGCCGGCGGGCCGGGCTGAGCCTGACCACCGCGCACCGGCTGGTGGGCGCGCTCACCGAATGGGGCGCCCTGGAGCGGGACGAGTCCGGCGTGTACCACGTCGGGCTGCGGTTGTGGGAGGTGGCCGCGCTGGCCCCGCGCGGCCTCGCGCTGCGGCAGATCGCGCTGCCGTACCTGGAGGATCTGTACGAGGCCACGCACGAGAACGTGCAGCTGGCCGTGCGGGACGGCCGGGACGTCGTCTACATCGAGTGGCTGTCGGGGCGGTCGGCGGTGGGCGTGCACATCCGCGTCGGCGCCCGCTGGCCGCTGCACGCCACCGGGGTCGGCCTCGCCCTGCTGGCCCACGGCGACCCGGTGTTCCGCACGGAGTACTGCGCGGGCGAACTCGCCTCCTTCACCCCGTACACGATCACCGAACCGGAACGGCTGCGGCGGGTCCTCGCCGAGGTGCGCAGGTCGGGGGTGGCGGTGAGCGACCGTCAGGTCACGGAGGACGCCCTGTCGGTGGCCGCGCCGGTGCGCGGCGCCGATGGCACGGTGACCGCCGCCGTGTCGATCGTGGTGCCCCACGCCGACGCCCAGGTGCCGGTCCTGGGCCCGGCCGTGCGGGTTGCGGCGCGGGGGATCTCGCGGGCGCTGGGGTGGCAGCCCTGAGCGGTGCCGGGATTCCGCGGGCGCTGGGGTGGCAGCCCTGAGCGGCGCCGGGGACCCCACAGGCGCTGGGACTACAGCCTGAGCGGCACCGGGGACCCCGCAGACGCTGGGATTACAGCCTGAACGGCGCCGGGGACCCCGCAGACGCTGGGATTACAGCCTGAGCGGTGTCGGGGCTCGAACGGCGCCGCACGCCCCGTGGGTCAGGCTTCCCGGGCCGGGGTCATGGCCCAGCGGATGGTCCGGGTCAGGACCCGGCCCGTGGGGCGCACGGCGAGGTCCTCGACGACCGGGACCCGCGGCAGCCACAGCATGCCGCGCGCCCAGGGCGGCAGCAGGGTGACGGCGTTCGCGGCCAGCCCGCCGTAGAAGGGCCGGACGGCCAGGGGCAGGGGAGGCTGGAACAGCAGGAAGCGGGCGGCCGCCCTGGCCTCGGGCGTGGCCCGCAGTTCGGGCCGGTAGGCCGTCAGGCACTCGGCCAGTTCGGTACGGCTCCGCGGCGGGTCGACCGCCCCCAGCGCCTCGGCGACACGCGCGGTGTCGGCGACGTAGGCGTCGTAGCCTGCGCCGTCCAGCGGCCTGGCCCCGTAGCGCTCGTGCGCGCGCAGGAAGCTGTCCGTCTCGGCGGCGTGCACCCAGCCGAGCAGGTGCGGATCGGCCGCGTGGTACGGCACGCCCTCGGCCGTCGTGCCGCGGATCCGTTCGTGGATGCCGCGTACGTGGTCGACCGCCTGCTGGGCGTCCGCGGCGGTGCCGTACGTCGTGACGGCCAGGAAAGTGCTGGTGCGCTGCAACCGGCCCCACGGGTCGCCGCGGAAACCGGAGTGGCCGGCGACGGCCGCCATCGCGAGGGGATGCAGCGACTGCAGCAGCAGCGCGGTCAGCCCGCCGATGAACATCGAGGCGTCACCGTGGACCGTGCGGATCGGCCGGTCCGGCCCGAACCAGCGCGGCCCGGGGGTGTGGTGGATACGGGCACGGGTCGCCGGCCCGCCCGGCCCCGCGACGCGGCGGAACAGGGCCTGACCCAGCTGTTCTCGGACTCCGGTCAGCACGCTCGGCCTCCCTTCTCCTGCTGACCAGTGTCCGGCATGACCGCCCGTCCGGGCCTGGCCGGAGAACTCCTGTCAGTTCCGCTCACCGGCCGCCGTGCGGTCGGCCAGGCCGCCGGCGCCCAGCGGCCCGGTGTAGCGGACCGGGCCCGCGGCCTCCAGACGGGGCAGTGCGCGGCGCGCCACGCGCAGGACCACGGGGGGCATGGCCGGCCGTATCGGCTGGGCCAGCCGCAGCCACCCCGGTGCGTAGACGGCCGTGCGCCGTCGCTCCATGCCTCCGGCCAGGCGTGCGGCCACGACCTCCACGGGGTACACGCGGCGGGCCGGCGGGGGCATGTGCAGCCGCAGCTCTCGCAGCACCGCGTACCGGTCGGCGTCGCGGATCATGTCGGTGTCCGTCCAGTTGAGGTAGGCGATGCCGACCCCGACCCCGCGGTGCGCCACCTCCGCCCGCAGGGAGTGCGCGAAGGCCTCGACCCCCGCCTTGGAGGCGCAGTAGGCGCTCATCAGCGGGGCGGCGCCGATCGACGCCAGGGAGGCGACCTGGAGGAAGTAGCCCGCCGAGCCGAGCAGGTCCGGCAGGAACGCCCGGGCGGTCTGGGCGCTGCCGGTGAGGTTGACGTCGATCACGCGGCGCCAGGCCGCCGGGTCGGAGGCCAGCAGCGAACCGCCCTCGGCGATGCCGGCGTTCGCCACCACGGCCGAGGGACGGCCGAGGCGGGCCCGCACGGTGTCTGCCGCGTCCTCCAGCGCGGAGAGGTCGGTGACGTCGGCTTCCAGGGCGAGGGCCGGGCCCGGCAGCGAAGCGGCCACCGCGTCCAGGGCGGTCTTCTCGTGGCCGACGAGCGCCACCCTGCCGCCGCGCCGGGCGACCTCGCGGGCCAGTGCAGCGCCCACCCCGCGGGCGGCTCCGGTGACGACGATCGTGCGCTCGGCGAGCGGACTGCTGCGCATGGGGTGCCCTTCCTTGCGGCGCCGGGTCCGTCCCCCGGAGGGAAGGGGTCAGCGCTTGGCTCCGGTGCGGTCGCGGCGGGCCAGGAGCCGCTGGGCGCGAGCCAGGCCGGGAGACCGGTTGCGGCGCAGAGCGGCGCGGGCCGCGTTGGCTCCGGGCGCTCCGTGCACCCCGCCGCCCGGGTGGGCGCCGGAGGAGGCGAGGTAGAGGCCTGGCACCGGCGTCTCCGGGCGGCCGGCGCCCGGCAGGGGACGGAAGACGAGCTGCTGGTGCATGGCGGTGGTGCCCCCGTTGATGGCGCCGCCCGCGAGATTGCCGTCGAGCGCCTCCAGGGTCGGGGGCGCCAGGATGCGGCGGCCGCGGATCAGCGAGCGGAACCCGGGCGCGAAGCGTTCCACCTGGCGTTCGACGCGGTCGGCCATGAGCTCCTGGTCCTTGGTGCCCCAGCGGCCGGTGATGCCCTCGTCGGCGGCGTCGGCGCGGATCTCGTGGGGGATGTGGGTGTAGGCCCAGGCCGATTCGGTGCCCCGCGGGGAACGGGAGGCGTCGGAGGTGGTCATCTGGCCGAAGATCACGAACGGCCGGTCCGGGACCTCCCGCATGGCGATCTGCGCGGCGAACCGGGTCAGCTCGTCCATGCCGTCGGCCAGGTGCACGGTGCCGGCCCGGGAGGCCTGCTCGGCCTGCCAGGGAACCGGGCCGTCGAGCGCCCAGTCCACCTTGAACGTGGCGAAGTCCCACTGGAAGCGCCGCAGGTCGTCGAGGACCTGCGCGGGCAGGTGCGCGGGGTCGAGGAGCTCGCCGTACAGGGCGGGCACCGACACGTCCGCCAGCACCGCACGGCGGGCCCGCACCGCGTCACCGGCCGCCGTGCGCACACCGACGGCCCGCCCGCCGCGGACGACGACGTGCTCCACGCGCTGCCCGCAGCGCACCCGGCCGCCCAGGGTCTCCAGGCGGTGCACCAGGGCCGAGGTGAGCGCGCCGGAGCCGCCGGCCGGGACCGGGAAGCCGTAGGTCTGGCCCAGCATGGTCATCAGCCAGCCGAAGCCGCCGCTGCCCGCCGACTCGGGGGCGAGGTCGGCGTGCAGGGCGTTGCCGGCGAGCAGCAGGCGCCCGCCCTGGCCGCGGAACTCCTCCTCGCCCAGACGGCGCACCGGCAGCACCAGGGTGCGGGCCATGCGCAGTCCGCCCGCGGCCCGCAGCCGCCAGGCGAGCCGCGCCGAGGCCCGGACGGGCGGGAACGGCGTGAACAGGGCGTCCAGGAGGTCGGGGCGCACGCTCTGCCAGACGTCGTGCAGCCGCTGCCAGGAGGCTCCGTCGCCCGGCTCGAAGGCGTCGAGGGACGCGGCGGTGGTGTCGGCGTCGCGGTCCAGAACGGCACAGCTGCCGTCGGTGAGGGGGTGGGCCAGCACGCTGGGCGCGTGGCTCCAGCGCAGTCCGTGCTCCTCGAGACGCAGCCGGGCCAGGACCGGCGAGGCGGCGGCGAGGGGGTAGAAGGAACTGAACAGGTCGTTGACGAACGCGGGGTCGACGCCCCGGTCGTGACGCACGGCGCCGCCCGGCTCGGGCTGCTCCTCCAACACCTCGACGTGCCACCCGGCGTCCGCGAGGACGTTGGCGGCGACCAGGCCGTTGGGGCCGGCGCCGATCACCACCGCGTCAGGCATGGCGGGCTCCGCCCGCGCCGGGCCCCGCGGTCACCTGGCCCAGCGGGCGGCGGCCACCGCCCGGGTTGTGTGCCTCGTCCTCGCACAGCCTGGCGAGGCGGGCCAGCATCGCGCGGTGGCGCAGCTGGATCAGCGCCTCGAATCCGATGTTGTGCAACCGGCCGCCGGCGCCGCGCAGGGGGTGCTCGTCCACGATCACCAGGCAGTGCTCGCCCCAGGGCCGCAGCTCGATCGCGATGCGGGCCGTGCCGAACGGACCGGCGTAGGCCTCCAGCTCCAGCCGGGTGCCTTCCTCGCAGTGGCGGACGGTGGTCTCGTTGGTGAGCCGCATCGGGCCGAGCCGGACCTCGTAGCGGATCGCCGCGCCCTTGCGCGGCCACTGCCCGCGCACAGGATGGGATTCGGAGGTTCCCACCACCCACTCCGCGTAGCGGTGGCCGTCGGCGAGGACGTCCCACACGGCGCCCGGGCCGACTCGGATCAGGTGATGGCGAACGGCCACGGATGCCTCCTGGTGCCTCGACCGGTAGTCCGTCGACCCCCCGAGTGCCCCGGAACCCCTTGTTCAACAGCGTGGCGCTTCGGAGCACCGAAACAGGTGAGGCAGAGACTCTGAGAGCGCTCTCTTGCATCCTGACCGCGGGGCCGTTCCCACGCCACACCCGCACGATTCCCCTCGGCAGAGGGTGTTCAAGCTGTGCACTCATCCACCGCGTCCGCACCAATCCCGGCTTTACCTCTTGACGCCCCAGGCGGCGTGGAGCACATTGACGGCACTTTGAGAGCGCTCTCACCCGTCTCCCATCCGAGAGGCATCCCCACATGAGCGACACCACCGGCACCTCCCCCAGACGGCGTCCGCTGCGGCGGGCGTTCGTCGCCGTGGTCACCACCCTCGGGCTCGCGGCCACCGCCTCCGCGGTCGCCACCCCGTCCGCGAACGCCTCCGCGCCCCCGCCCCCCTCGGGCTGGACGCAGCTGTTCGTGGACGACTTCCACGGCGCCGCCGGCTCCGGCGTCAACACCTCCGACTGGCAGTACGCGACCGGCAAGGGTTACCCGGGCGGCCCCGCGAACTGGGGCACCGGCGAGATCGAGACGATGACGAACAGCACGGACAACGTCTCGCTCGACGGCAACGGCAACCTGCGCATCACGCCCCGGCGGGACGCCGCCGGCAACTGGACCTCCGGCCGGATCGAGACCAACCGCACCGACTTCCGGCCCCCGGCCGGCGGCAAGCTCCGCGTCGAGTCGCGCATCCAGGTGCCGAACGTCACCGGTGCCGCCGCCAAGGGCTACTGGCCGGCGTTCTGGATGCTGGGCGGCCCGTACCGCGGCGACTACTGGAACTGGCCGGCGGTCGGCGAGCTGGACATCATGGAGAACACCCAGGGCATGAACACGGTGTTCGCGACGATGCACTGCGGCACCTCGCCGGGCGGGCCCTGCAACGAGACCAGCGGTATCGGCGGTTCGACCACCTGCCAGGGCACGACCTGCCAGGCCGGCTTCCACACGTACCGGATGGAGTGGGACCGCTCGACGAGCGTCGAGGAGATCCGCTTCTACCTCGACGGCGTCAACTACCACACGGTGCGCGCCGATCAGGTCGACGCGACGACCTGGAAGAACGCCACCGACCACGGTTTCTTCGTCATCCTGAACGTGGCGATGGGCGGCGGCTTCCCCGACGCGTTCGGCGGTGGCCCGGACGCCGGGACGCAGCCCGGCCACGCCATGGTCGTCGACTACGTGCAGGTTTTGTCGTCCGGCGGCGGCACCACGCCTCCCCCGACCGGCGGCCGCGACGCCTACGGCACCATCCAGGCGGAGTCCTACGACGGCCAGTCCGGCGTGATCACCGAGACGACGGCCGACTCCGGCGGCGGGCAGAACGTCGGCGCGCTCGCGGGCGGCGACTGGCTGCACTTCAAGGGCGTGAACTTCGGCTCCGCGGCGGCCCGGCAGTTCAGCGCCCGGGTCGCGAGCGGAGCGGCCGGCGGCGTCAGCGGACTGGTCGAGGTGCGGCTGGACAGCCGGAGCAACGCACCCGTCGGGAGCTTCGCGGTCGGCAGCACCGGGGGCTGGCAGTCGTGGCGGACCGTCCCGGCCAACATCAGCGCCGTGACGGGCACGCACGACGTGTATCTGACCTTCACCAGCGGTCAGCCGGCCAACTTCGTGAACGTCAATTGGTTCACCTTCGGGCACTGACGAGCCTTGAAACGGGGCTTCGCGCGTGCGCGGAGCCCCGTTTCGCCGTCCTCAGCGCAGCTCCGCGCGAAACGCCGCCGGGGTCTGGTCCGTGTGCTGGTGGAAAAACTTGGAGAAGTTCGCGGCGTCGGGGAAGCCGACCGCCACGCCGACCCGGCCGATCGGCAGATCGGTGTGGGCGAGGAGCCGTTTGGCCTCAAGGACCACGCGCTTGTCGATGAAGGCCTTGGGCGTCTCCCCGGTCGCGGCGCGCACGGCACGCACCAGCGTGCGGCGGGAGTAGCCGAGCGCGTCGGCGTAGGCGCTGACACTGTGGTTGGTGGCGAAGTCCCGCTCCACGGCGTCCCGGAAGAGGGTGAACGTCGAGTCGGACCGCTGCCGCCGCGCCTCGGGCGAACTCGCCGCGAGGTGGGCGAGCCGCAGCAGGAACGCCGTCAGCGTGTGGCGCAGGACGGCGGTGTGCAGGCTCAGCGGGAGCGTGGCCGTGTCCTCGTACTCGCGCCGCAGCTGCGTCAGCGCGGCGTGCAGGGCGGCGAGTTGGGCCGCGTCGGGGCGCAGCAGCGGCGGCAGGTCGTAGCGGTAGAGGCCGGTGGCCTCCACGGTCGAGCGGGGCAGGAAGCCGGGCTGCATGGTCAGCACGGTTCCGCGGTACTCACTGGTGGGCGAGAAGCGGTGGACCTGCCCCGGGCGGATCCACAGCAGGTCCCCGGCCGTGGCCTCGTGCTCGGTGAAGTCGACCATGTGCCGGACCGGGCCCGCGCCGAACAGCAGGACGATGTGGAAGTCGATGCGGTGCACGCGCTCCAGCGGTACGCCGGACGGCCAGGTGTCGCCCATCGGGGCGACCTGCATGCCGACGCCGCCGACGCTGAGCTCGACCGGGAAGGGGAACGTATCGATTCCGTCGCCGCCTTGGATGGTTCTGTCCACAATGTCCACCAAGTACCCCTCGTCCCGCCCCATGTGCGTGCCCTGCTGCCGGTGGGTGTCCCACTTTCACCACAGGCTGGCACACGGCGACCTTCCGGCATAAAAGTCAGACTTTTAATTTTGAACGCGTCAGGCCAGCACCTTCGCACCGATCGAGGACTTCTTGAAGATGAGCACGCAGACAGCGGACAGCTTCGAATGGACCGGACTCGACCGGCGTGCGGTCGACACCGCCCGTCTGCTGGCGGCGGATGCCGTGCAGCGGGTCGGCAACGGCCACCCCGGCACGGCGATGAGTCTGGCGCCGGCCGCCTACACGATCTTTCAGAAGATGATGCGGCACGACCCCGCTGATCCCGAGTGGACCGGCCGTGACCGCTTCGTCCTCTCCCCCGGCCACACCTCGCTGACCCTCTACACACAGCTCTACCTCGCCGGCTACGAGCTGGAGCTGGACGACCTGAAGGCGTTCCGCACGCACGGTTCCAAGACGCCCGGTCACCCCGAGTACGGGCACACCGCCGGCGTGGAGACCACCACCGGCCCGCTGGGCCAGGGCGTCGCGAACGCCGTCGGCATGGCGATGGCCGCGCGCTACGAGCGTGGCCTGTTCGACCCGGAGGCCCCCGCGGGCGAGTCCCCCTTCGACCACACGATCTGGGCGATCGTCTCCGACGGCGACCTCCAGGAGGGCGTCTCCGCCGAGGCCTCCTCGCTCGCCGGCCACCAGAAGCTCGGCAACCTGGTCTTCCTCTACGACGACAACCACATCTCCATCGAGGGCGACACCGCCACCGCGTTCTCCGAGGACGTGCTGAAGCGCTACGAGGCCTACGGCTGGCACGTGCAGCGGATCGAGCCGCGGGAGGACGGCGACGTCGACGTGCACGCGCTGTACGCGGCGCTGAGTGCGGCTCGGGCCGAGACGGAGCGCCCCTCCATCATCGCGATGCGCACGATCATCGCCTGGCCCGCCCCGAACGCGCGCAACACCGAGGCCTCCCACGGCTCGGCTCTCGGCGAGGACGAGGTCGCCGCCACCAAGCGCCTCCTCGGCTTCGACCCTGAGCGGTCGTTCGAGGTGGCCGACGACGTACTGGCCCACACCCGCAAGGCCCTCGACCGGGGCGCCGAGGCGCACACCGCCTGGGACAAGCGGATCGCCGCCTGGCGGTCCGAGAACCCGGAGCGGGCCGCCACGTTCGACCGGGTCAGCAAGGGCGAGCTGCCCGAGGGCTGGGAGGACGCCCTGCCGGTGTTCGAGCCGGGCAAGGCCGTCGCCACCCGTGCCGCCTCCGGCAAGGTCCTGCAGGCCCTCGGCCCGGTCGTCCCCGAGCTGTGGGGCGGCTCGGCCGACCTCGCCGGCTCCAACAACACCACCATCGACAAGACCAGCTCGTTCCTCCCCGAGGGCAATCCGCTGCCGGAGGCCGACCCCTACGGCCGCACCGTGCACTTCGGCATCCGCGAGTTCTCCTTGGCCGCGGAGATGAACGGCATCGCCCTGCACGGCAACACCCGCGTCTACGGCGGCACCTTCCTGGTGTTCTCCGACTACATGCGCAACGCCGTGCGGATGTCGGCCCTGATGCAGCTGCCGGTGACGTACGTGTGGACGCACGACTCCATCGGCCTGGGCGAGGACGGCCCGACCCACCAGCCGGTGGAGCACCTGGCCGCACTGCGGGCGATCCCGGGCCTGAACGTCGTGCGCCCGGCCGACGCCAACGAGACCGCGGTCGTCTGGGCCGAGATCCTCAAGCGGCACGGCAGCGCCCCGGCCCCGCACGGTCTCGCGCTCACCCGTCAGGGCGTGCCCGCCTACGAGCCGGACCCGGCCGCGGCACGCGGCGGCTACGTGCGGTTCGAGGCGGAGGGCGGCACGCCCCAGGTGATCCTCATCGCCACGGGTTCCGAGGTGCACGTCGCCGCCGGTGCGCGCGAGCTCCTTGAGGCCGCCGGCGTGCCCACCCGCGTGGTGTCGATGCCGTCCGTGGAGTGGTTCGAGGAGCAGCCGCGTTCCTACCGCGACAGCGTCCTGCCGCCCTCCGTCAAGGCCCGGGTCGCCGTAGAGGCCGGGATCGGCCTGACCTGGTACCGGTTCGTGGGGGACGCCGGACGCATCGTCTCCCTGGAGCACTTCGGTGCCTCCGCCGACGCGAAGACCCTGTTCGCCCAGTACGGCTTCACCCCCGAGAACGTCGTCGCCGCCGCGCGGGAATCCCTCACCGCCGCCCGTGGCTGAACCGACCGCCCGAAAGAAGATGATCACTGTGTCCGAAGCGACCGCGCACGCGGGAGCACTCAAGCGCCTGTCCGACGAGGGCGTGTCGATCTGGCTCGACGACCTGTCGCGCCGGCGGATCGAGTCCGGCAACCTGGCCGAGCTCGTCGCCACGAGGAACGTCGTCGGCGTCACCACCAACCCGTCCATCTTCCAGGCCGCCATCGGCTCCGGCGCGGGCTACGAGGAGCAGCTCGCCGACCTGGCGGTGCGCGGTGTGACGGTCGACGAGGCCGTCCGGATGATGACGACCGCCGATGTCCGGGCCGCCGCCGACGTCCTGCGCCCCGTGTACGAGGCGACCGGGGGCCGGGACGGCCGGGTCTCCATCGAGGTCGACCCGCGCCTCGCCCACGACACGGCGGCGACCGTCGCCGAGGCCCGGCAGCTGGCCTGGCTGGTGGACCGTCCCAACGTGATGATCAAAATCCCGGCGACGCGGGCGGGCCTGCCCGCGATCATGGAAGTCATCGGGGCGGGTATCAGTGTCAATGTGACGCTGATCTTCTCGCTGGAGCGGTATCGCGAGGTGATGGACGCCTATCTCGCGGGCCTGGAGAAGGCGCAGGCGGCCGGCCTCGACCTGGCCGCGATCCAGTCGGTCGCCTCGTTCTTCGTCTCCCGGGTGGACGCCGAGATCGACAAGCGGCTGACGCTGCTGGGCACCCAGGAGGCCCTCGCCCTGAAGGGCCGGGCCGCCCTGGCCAACGCGCGGCTCGCCTACGAGGCGTACGAGCAGGTCTTCGCCGGGGCGCGCTGGCAGGCGCTGGGCGGGGCCCGCGCGAACCGGCAGCGCCCCCTTTGGGCCTCCACCGGTGTGAAGGACCCTGCCTACAAGGACACCCTGTACGTGGACGAGCTGGTCGCCCCCGGCACGGTCAACACCATGCCGGAGGCCACGCTGGACGCCGTCGCCGCTCACGGCGACGTCCAGGGCGACACCGTCTCCGGCGGCTACGCCCAGGCTCGCGCGGACCTGGCGGCCGTCGAACGGCTCGGCATTGCATACGACGAGGTGGTGCGGCAACTGGAGGACGAGGGAGTGGCCAAGTTCGAGGTGGCCTGGCAGGAGCTGCTGGACGCGGTCACCAAGTCCTTGAACGACAAGGGAGTTGACGCGGAATGAGCGAGGGCATCGAGGGCATCCCCCAGACGGCCGAACAGGAGACCAAGGGGACCAAGGAGGAGAAGGAGGCCCTGGCCGCCCAGGAGGCGGCTGGGGTCGAGCAGAGCGGGGTGAGCGGCCACGCCCCCCGTACGGAGCACGCCGACACCGACTTCGAGAACCCCCTGCACGACGCACGCGACCGTCGACTGCCGAAGATCGCGGGACCCTCCGGGCTCGTCATCTTCGGCGTCACCGGCGACCTGTCCCGCAAGAAGCTGATGCCGGCCGTGTACGACCTGGCCAACCGCGGTCTGCTGCCGCCGGGCTTCTCCCTGGTGGGCTTCGCCCGCCGGGACTGGGCGGACCAGGACTTCGCACAGGTCGTGCACGACGCGGTCCGCGAGCACGCCCGGACCCCGTTCCGTGAGGAGGTCTGGCAGCAGCTCGCCGAGGGCATGCGGTTCATCCCGGGCGACTTCGACGACGACACGGCGTTCAAGCAGCTGCGCTCCGCGGTCGAGGAGCTGGACGCCTCCCGTGGCACCAGCGGCAACTACGCCTTCTACCTCTCGGTGCCGCCGAAGTTCTTCCCGAAGGTCGTCCAGCAGCTGAAGAAGCACAAGCTGGCGAGCGCACCCGAGGGATCCTGGCGCCGCGCGGTCATCGAGAAGCCGTTCGGGCACGACCTGGCGTCGGCCGAGGAGCTCAACCGCATCGTGCACGACGTGTTCGATCCGGAGCAGGTCTTCCGCATCGACCACTACCTCGGCAAGGAGACCGTACAGAACCTCCTGGCGCTGCGCTTCGCCAACCAGATGTTCGAGCCGATCTGGAACCGGTCCTACGTCGACCACGTGCAGATCACCATGGCCGAGGACATCGGCATCGGCGGCCGGGCCGGGTACTACGACGGCATCGGCGCCGCCCGTGACGTCATCCAGAACCACCTGCTCCAGCTGATGGCGCTCACCGCGATGGAGGAACCGGCCGCCTTCGACGCCCCCTCGCTGCTGACCGAGAAGCTCAAGGTCCTCAAGGCCGTGCGTCTCCCGCAGGACCTCGGGGCGAACACCGTGCGCGGGCAGTACGCGGCGGCCTGGCAGGGAGGCGCGAAGGTACGCGGCTACCTGCAGGAGGACGGCATCGACGCCTCCTCCACGACGGACACCTACGCCGCGATCAGGCTCCAGGTGGACAACCGCCGCTGGGCGGGCGTCCCGTTCTACCTGCGCACCGGCAAGCGCCTCGGCCGCCGGGTGACGGAGATCGCGGTCGTCTTCCAGCGGGCCCCGCACTCCCCCTTCGACTCCACCGCCACCGAGGAACTGGGCTCCAACGCGATCGTCATCCGCGTCCAGCCGGACGAGGGCATGACCGTCCGCTTCGGCTCCAAGGTGCCCGGGACGTCGATGGAGATCCGGGACGTCACGATGGACTTCGCCTACGGCGAGTCGTTCACCGAATCGAGCCCCGAGGCGTACGAACGGCTGATCCTTGACGTGCTCCTGGGCGACGCCAACCTGTTCCCCCGTCACCAGGAAGTGGAAGAGTCCTGGAAGATCCTCGACCCGATCGAGCAGTACTGGGCCACGCACGGCAGGCCCGCGCAGTACGCCTCGGGCAGCTGGGGACCCGAGGAAGCCGACGAGATGCTCGCACGAGACGGACGGAGCTGGCGCAGGCCATGAAGATCGACCTGACCGACACCACGGCAAGCAAGATCAACAAGGCGTTGGTGCAGGGCCGCCGCGCCATCGGCACGCCCGCCGTGGGCATGGTCCTGACGATGGTGATCGTCACGGACGAGGAGAACGCCTACGACGCGATCAAGGCGGCCGAAGAGGCCTCGCACGAGCACCCCTCGCGCACCCTGGTCGTCATCAAGCGGCACGCCCGCACCCCGCGCGACCGCCAGTCCTCCCGGCTGGACGCCGAGGTCCGGGTGGGTGCCGACGCGGGCACCGGCGAGACGGTGATCCTGCGGACCTACGGCGAGGTCTCCGAGCACGCCGACTCGGTGGTGCTGCCGCTGCTGCTGCCGGACGCGCCGGTGGTGGTGTGGTGGCCGGTGGACGCCCCCGAGGTGCCCTCGAAGGATCCGCTCGGTGCGCTGGCCCAGCGGCGGATCACCGACCTGTACGCCGTGGAGAACCCGCTGGAGACGCTGCAGGCGCGGGTCCGCTCGTACGCCCCCGGAGACACCGATCTCGCCTGGACCCGGCTGACGCCCTGGCGTTCGATGCTCGCGGCGGCGCTGGACCAGGCCCGGGCGCGGATCGTCTCGGCGGCGGTGGAGGCCGAGGCCGAGAATCCGGCCGCCGAGCTGCTGGCCCGCTGGCTGGAGGCACGGCTGCACGTGCGGGTCGACCGCGTGGTCACCGCCGGGCCGGTCGTGACGGCCGTGCGCCTGGGTACCGAGCACGGCGAGATCGTCATCGACCGCCCCGAGGGGCCGCTGGCCACGCTGACCCTGCCGGGCCAGCCGTCGCGCACCCTCGCGCTGAAGGTCCGTGCGACCTCCGAACTGATCGCCGAGGAGCTGCGGCGCCTCGACGCGGACGAGATGTACGCCATCGCCCTGAACGGCGAGGCGACCGAGGAGACCCCTGCTCATGTCTGACTCCCCCTCCGACTCCCCCAGGCTCAGCCGGCGCCCCGAGTGGACCGCCCTGGAGGACCACCGCACGGACACCCTGCCGCGGCCGGACCTGCGTGAGCTGTTCGCGGCGGACCCGGGGCGCGCCGAGCGCTACGTCGTGCACGTGGGCGATCTGCGGATCGACTACTCCAAGCACCTGATCACCGACGAGACGCTGGCCCTCCTCCAGGAGCTGGCCGCGGCCACCGACGTGTTCGGGCTGCGGGACGCCATGTTCCGGGGCGAGAAGATCAACACCACCGAGAACCGGGCCGTGTTGCACACCGCGCTGCGCGCCCCGCGGGACGCCGTGATCGAGGTCGACGGCGAGAACGTGGTGCCCGCTGTGCACGCGGTGCTCGACAAGATGGCGGACTTCGCCGAACGGGTGCGGTCGGGCGAGTGGACCGGCCACACCGGCAAGCGGATCCGCAACGTCGTCAACATCGGCATCGGCGGCTCCGACCTCGGCCCCGCCATGGCCTATGAGGCGCTGCGGCCGTTCACCGCGCGGGAGCTGACGTTCCGCTTCGTGTCGAACGTGGACGGCTCGGACCTGCACGAGGCGGTGCGGGACCTGGACCCGGCGGAGACGCTGTTCATCGTCGCCTCCAAGACCTTCACCACGATCGAGACGATCACCAACGCGACCTCGGCGCGCTCCTGGCTGCTGGCAGGCCTCGGGGGCGACGACAAGGCGGTGGCGAAGCACTTCGTCGCGCTGTCGACCAACGAGGAGAAGGTCGCCGGCTTCGGCATCGACGTCGACAACATGTTCGAGTTCTGGGACTGGGTCGGCGGCCGTTACTCGTACGACTCCGCGATCGGTCTGTCCCTGATGATCGCGATCGGCCCGGACCGCTTCCGGGAGATGCTCGACGGTTTCCGCATCGTCGACGAGCACTTCCACAACGCCCCCGCCGAGGCCAACGCCCCGCTGCTGCTGGGCCTGCTGGGCGTCTGGTACGGCAACTTCCACGACGCCCAGTCGCACGCCGTGCTGCCCTACAGCCACTACCTGTCGAAGTTCACCGCCTACCTCCAGCAGCTCGACATGGAGTCCAACGGCAAGTCGGTGGACCGCGACGGCGACGCGGTGGAGTGGCAGACCGGTCCGGTGGTGTGGGGCACGCCCGGCACCAACGGCCAGCACGCCTACTACCAGTTGATCCACCAGGGCACCAAGCTCATCCCCGCCGACCTGATCGGCTTCGCCCGGCCCGTCGCCGAGCTGAGCGACGAACTGAAGGCGCAGCACGACCTGCTGATGGCCAACCTGTTCGCGCAGGGGCAGGCGCTCGCCTTCGGCAAGACCGCCGAGGAGGTGCGCGCGGAGGGCGTGCCCGAGGAGCAGGTGCCGCACCGCACCTTCCGGGGCAACCACCCGACCACGACGATCCTCGCGACCGAACTGACCCCGTCGGTCCTCGGCCAGCTGATCGCCCTCTACGAGCACAAGGTGTTCGTGCAGGGCGCCGTCTGGAACATCGACTCCTTCGACCAGTGGGGCGTCGAGCTCGGCAAGGTGCTCGCCAAGCGCGTCGAGCCCGCCCTGACCGCGGGCGCGGATGTCCCCGGTCTCGACCCGTCCACGGCCGCCCTGGTGGCCGCCTACCGCAAACTTCGGGAAGTGAACTGACATGCAGATCGGTCTTGTGGGTCTCGGCAAGATGGGCGGCAACATGCGCGAGCGCCTGCGCAACGCCGGCCACACCGTCATCGGCTACGACACCAACCCCGAGAAGTCGGACGCGAGCAGTCTGGCCGACCTCGTCAACCAGCTGGAAGCGCCCCGCACGGTCTGGGTCATGGTCCCGGCCGGGGAGCCCACCCAGCACGTCGTCGACCAGCTCGCGGGCCTGCTGAAGCCCTACGACACGGTCGTCGACGGCGGAAACTCCCGCTGGACGGACGACGAGAAGCACGCCGAGGAGCTGAGCAAGCGCGGCATCGGCTTCGTCGACGCGGGTGTCTCCGGCGGCGTGTGGGGCCTGAAGAACGGCTACGCCCTGATGGTCGGCGGCGAGAAGGAGACCGTCGACCGGCTGCTGCCGATCTTCGAGGCGCTCAAGCCGGAGGGCCCGTACGGCTACGTCCACGCGGGCAAGGTCGGTGCCGGGCACTTCGCCAAGATGGTCCACAACGGCATCGAATACGCGATGATGCAGGCCTACGCCGAGGGCTGGGAGCTGCTGGAGGCCGTGGACTCGGTGGACAACGTCCGCGAGGTGTTCCGCTCCTGGCAGCAGGGCACCGTCATCCGCTCCTGGCTGCTCGATCTGGCGGTGGACGCCCTGGACGAGGACGAGCACCTGGCGGAACTCCGGGGCTACGCCCAGGACTCCGGCGAAGGACGCTGGACGGTGGAGGCCGCGATCGACAACTCCGTGCCGCTACCCGCGATCACCGCCTCACTCTTCTCCCGGTTCGCCTCCCGGCAGGACGACTCGCCGCAGATGAAGATGATCGCGGCGCTGCGCAACCAGTTCGGCGGCCACGCCGTCGAGTCCGCGAAGAAGGCCTAAGACGTGGGTGATCTGCTGCTGGTCCGCCACGGCGAGACGGAGTGGAGCCGGAGCGGACAGCACACCAGCTTCACCGACCTGCCCCTCACCCCGCACGGTGAGGAGCAGGCCGCCTCGCTCGCCCCGCTCCTCGCGGACCGCTCCTTCGCGCTGGTCCTGACCAGCCCGCTCGGCCGCGCGGTGCGCACCGCCGAACTCGCGGGCCTGACCGGGACCGTGCAGGACGCGGACCTGCACGAGTGGCACTACGGCGCCTACGAGGGCGTCACCACCGAGGAGATACACCGCACCCGTCCCGACTGGGACCTGTGGACCGACGGGGGCCCGCCCGGCCCCGACGGCGAGCCGGGCGAGTCCCCCGAGGAGGTCGGCGAACGGGCCGACCGGGTGCTGGCCCGGGCGGAGAAGTCGCTGCCCGACGGGGACGTGATGCTGGTGGCGCACGGCCACTTCCTCCGCGTGCTGACCGCCCGCCGGCTGGGCCTGTCCCCGGCGGAGGGGCGGCTGTTCCGGCTGGAGACCGGGACGGTCAGCCGGCTGTCGACCGAGCACGGCCGGCCCGTGATCGCGGAGTGGAACACCCGGGCGTAACGTGCCCCGGCCGGAGGTGAGTTGACACCTCCGGCCGGGCACGTCAGAGTCCCGGCTGATGGAGATCGACGACATGACGCCCGCCGAGGAGCGGGTGTGGCGCGCCTTTCCCCGGGGGCAGGACGTGGACTTCCGGGGCACAGCCGACGAGGACGCGGCGCGGGGCGCGGACTGGGGACCCGAACGGACCGTACGGGCGGCCGTGGTGCGGGCACTGCTACTGAGCGCACCCCGGGAGGACGGAGAGACCGCCGCCCTCAGGCTGGCCGGCGCGCGGATCACCGGGGAACTGCTCCTCCAGTACGCCGACATCGACCACGCCGTGCGCCTCAGTGGCTGCTTCTTCGAGGACACCCCCGTGCTGTACGCGGCGCGCCTGCGGCAGCTGAACCTGCGCGGTTCCGCCCTGCCCGCCCTGAGCGCCGAGACCCTGCGCGTGGATGGTGTGCTGCGCCTGTCGGACTGCCGGTTCGGCGGGCCCGTACGGCTGGGCGGGGCGCAGGTCTCCGGCGCGCTGTTCCTGGACGGGGCAGCCATCGACGAGCCGCCGGCCGGTCAGCCGGCACTCCAGCTCAACCATGTGACCATCGGGGACGGCCTGTCGGCGCCGGGGTTGCGCACGCGCGGCGAGGTACGGCTGTCGGGCGCGACGGTCGCCGGCACGATCGACCTCAACGGGGCGCGACTGGAGGCCGGTGCCGGTGCGGTCGCCCTCGACGCGGAGACCCTCACGGTGGAGGGCGACGCCAGGCTGCGCGAAGCGGACGTGCTGGGCTGGATCGGCCTGCGCGGCGCCCACATAGCGGGCCGTCTCGACCTGTCGCACGCGCGGCTGGCGAATCCGGGTGACGCGGCGCTGCGGGCCAGCAGCTGCACCATCGGCGAACTCTGGCTGCGCAAGGGGCCTCGTATGGAGGGCATCCTCAACCTGCGTCGCGCTCAGCTCGACGTGCTGTTCCTGGAGCCGGAGGTGGTGCCCGACGAGGTCCTGCTCAACAGCCTCGTCTACACCTCCCTCACCCCGCACGAGCCGGCCGAGCGGCGGCTGGCGATGCTGGAGCGGGACGGCGAGGGTTATGTCCCGCACGCCTACGAGCAGTTGACCGCCGCCTACCGCAGGATCGGCGACGACCCCGCGGCCCGCCTCGTCCAGCTCGCCAAGCAGCGCCGCAGGCGCGCCACCCTGCCCTGGTACGGCCGATTGTGGGGTCATGTGCAGGACGCCACCGTGGGCTACGGCTTCCGCCCGCTGCGGGCCGCGGGCTGGCTGGTGTCGCTGCTGATGGCCGGCTCCCTCGTCTACGCCCTGCACCATCCCGCGCCGCTGAAGCCGGACGAGGCGCCGCAGTTCAACCCGCTGTTCTACACCCTCGACCTGCTGCTTCCGGTGATCTCCTTCGGACAGGAGGCCGCGTTCGCCCCCACCGGCGGCTACCAGTGGCTCTCCTACGCCCTCGTGCTCATGGGCTGGATCCTCGCCACCACCGTCGTCACCGGCATCACCCGCACCGTCAGCCGCCAGTGAGCGCCACGCCGTGTGCTGCGCGGTCGGCCGTGCCCTAGGACGAAGCCCCGACGGCCCCGGCCAGTGCGGTCAGATCCGCCGGCATCCGCGCGGCATCGGGCTCCCGGCCGGTGAACAGGCGGAACGCGTCGGCGGCCTGGAAGGCGGCCATGCCGCCGCCGTCGAGGGTGGCGCAGCCCAGGGCGCGGGCGGTGCGCAGCAGCTCGGTCTCCAGCGGGCGGTAGACCACCTCGGCCACCCACAGGCCGGAGTGGAGAAGTTCAGCGGGCACGGGCAGGCCGGGGTGGGCGGCCATGCCGGTGGGGGTGGCGTGGACGACGCCGTCGGCGTGCGCGAGCACGTCGGCCTGCCGGTCGGGGGGCGCGGCGGCCGCGCGGCCCTCCCCGAAGGTGCGGTTCAGGGAGCCGGCCAGCGCCGCGGCCCGCTCGGGCAGGGCGTCGACGACGGTGATCCGCCCGGCGCCGAGTGTGAGCATGGCGTCGGAGACGGCCGCTCCCGCGCCGCCCGCGCCCAGCTGCACGACCCGCTCCAGTGGCGCGTCGGGCAGCCCGCGCGCGAACGACGCGGCGAAGCCTGTGACATCCGTGTTGTGGCCGGTCGCGCGTCCGTCCTCGAAGACGACGGTGTTGACCGCGCCCAGCGCCTTGGCCTGCGGGGCGATCGCGTCCAGGTGCTCGATGGCGAGCTGCTTGCAGGGATGCGTGATGTTGAGTCCGTCGAAGCCCAGGTCCCGGGCGGCCCGCAGCAGATCGCCCACCGCCTCGGGCGGCACGCCGAGTGTGTCGATGTCGATCAGCCGGTACACCAGGCGCAAGCCCTGCCGCTCGGCCTCCCGCTCGTGCAGTGCCGGGCTGAGCGACGGACCGAGACCCGGCGAGCGGACGGGCCCCTGCTTCTAGAATCACCGGCACCGGCCCCCGAGCCCGAAGGAACCCGATGACCAGCGTCGAAGAACCGGCACGACCCGGCGAGCGCATCCGTGACGCCGCCCGGACCCGGGCCGAGATCCTCGACGTCGCCACCCAGGAGTTCGCCCGGGCCGGCTACGACGGGGCCCGGGTCGACGAGATCGCCGCCCGCACCCGCACCACGAAGCGGATGATCTACTACTACTTCGGCGGCAAGGAGCAGCTCTTCACCGCCGTGCTCGAGCGCGCGTACGGCGTGATCCGGGAGGCCGAGCAGCAGCTGGACGTCGACCATCTGGACCCGGTCGCGGCCATCCGGCGCCTGGCCGAGCTGACCTTCGACCACCACGAGCAGCACCTCGACTTCATCCGCCTGGTCAGCATCGAGAACATCCACGAGGCGCAGCACATCGCCGACTCCGAGATGCTCGGGAAGATCGGCTCCCCCGCCCTGGACGTGATCCGGCGGATCCTGGCGTCGGGGCAGGAGTCGGGCCTGTTCACGGCCGACGTCGACGCCGTCGACCTGCACGCGATGATCTCCTCCTTCTGCTTCTTCCGGGTCGCCAACCGGCACACCTTCGGCGCCCTGTTCGGCCGCGACCTGCTCGACGGGGTGCAGCGCGCGCACTACCGCGCGATGCTGGGCGACATGGTGATCGCGTACCTGACGGCGGAGCGCACGGCCCACTGAAGGCCCGGCGCGGGACCTCTTGACACCGGCGGCAGGCGGGCGCAGCATCACTCGCTTCTCGGCGCCGCCCGGTGTTCCTGATCGGCGCGGCCGGCAGCGCGGTGACGATGTTCCTGTACCTGTGGGCCCTCTCCACCGGCTCCTACCCGTTGACCTTCCTGACGGGCGTCCTCTGTTTCGGCGTGGTCTACAGCGCCGCGAATGGCGTGTGGCCCGCCGTCTACGGTGAGATGTTCGCGACCCGTGTCCGGCTGTCCGGGGTGGCCATGGGCACCCAGATCGGTTTCGCGGCGGCCGGGTTCGCGGCGCGGATCGCCGGGCCCGGGGCCGACGGCTGGTCGGCGGTGGGGCTCTTCACGGCGGCGTTGTGCGTGCCGCCGGTGATCGCCGCGCTGTCGGCGCGGGGCTTTTTTCAGCTGTTGGACCAGGCCCGGCGGCACAGGACCAGGCGGTAGCCGTCCGGGTCCTGGATCGTGACTCCCCACTCGTTCCAGTAGGGGTTGGGGGACTCGACCCTCTTGCCGCCGTGCTCCTCCAGGCGGGCGACCAGGTCGTCCGGGACGGGGCCGTCCACGTAGACGACCAGCAGGTCCTCCTCCGTGGGGCGGGGCTCGACCGGGCGGGCGGGCTCGTGCACGAGTTCCAGGTGCCAGTCGGCGTCGGGCCAGCCGAGCATCAGCAGGTCGTGCTCCCCTGGTCCGTCCCCGCCCTCGGCCCGCCACAGCACACCGAGTCCGAGCCCCGGGCCCCAGAACCGCTCGGCCGCCACGAGGTCCCGGGAGGGACGGGCGATACGGATGTGGCTGCGACCGTTCACGGGCATCGGGACCTCTTTCTCCTGGCGTCCCGGCCGGTTCTCCTGGTGTCCCGGCGGGGCGGTGATCCGAGCCTAGGAAGCCCGCCCCCACCGCACCATCGGCCATCGGTCCTGCGTCCGCGGCCCTACGGCCCTCGCTCACGTGTTCCTGCGCGGTCACGAACCGTTCCTGCACCACGATGGGGGTCTGAGGCGGTCCGGGCGGGGTATGCCGGATCTCACCTCGACCAGCGCGACGGGAGACGAGCCATGGCACAACTGCGACAAGAGGTCGATCCGGATGAGGCCGGGCTGGATCCGCAGGTGCTGGGCCGCCTGGACCGGAACTTCGCCCGGCTGGTCGAGGAGGGGCGTCTGCCGGGCTTCCTCGTGTCCGTCGCCCGGGCCGGACGCGTCGCCCACCTCACGACACACGGCATGCGCGACATCGCGGCCCGCCTGCCGGTCGAGCCCGACACGCTGTGGCGCGTGTACTCCATGACGAAGCCGGTCACCGCGGTCGCCGCGCTGCTGCTGGTGGAGGAGGGCCGGCTCTCGCTGGACGACCCGGTCGCCGACCACCTGCCCGCCTTCGCCGAGCCGCGGGTCTATGTCGGAGGCAAAGGGGCCGATGTCGAGACCCGCCCGGCCGACGGCCCGATACTCGTCCGGCATCTGATGACCCACACCTCTGGCCTGACCTTCGGCTTCTACCACACCCACCCCGTCGACGCCCTGTACCGCGAGGCCGGCCTGGAGTCGTCGGTGCCGCCGGGCGCGGACCTGGCCGAGACGATCGAGGTGTACGCGAGTCTGCCGCTGCAGTTCGAGCCGGGCACCGAGTGGAACTACTCGGTGGCCAGCAACGTCCTGGGCAGGATCATCGAGGTCGTCTCCGGCCGACCGCTCGACGTGTTCTGCGCCGAGCGCGTCTTCGGGCCGCTCGGCATGACGGACGCGGGCTTCCACGTCTCGGACGCACAGGCGCCCCGGCTCTCGGAGATGTACGGGGAGAAGGAGGGCGGCGGCATCGAGCCGATCGCGGGGCTGCCGCTGCGCGGCCGGCCTCGGTTCCTGTCGGGCAGCGGCGGCCTGGTGTGCTCGGCCCACGACTACCACCGCTTCATGGAACTGCTGCGCCGCCGGGGCGAACTGGACGGCGTGCGGCTGCTCGATCCGCGGACCGTGGAGCTGATGACCCGCAACCACCTGCCCGGCGGCGCCGACCTGCGGGCCTTCGGCAGCCGCCCCGCCCACGACGAACCCGGCAACGAAGGGCTCGGCTTCGGCCTCAACTGCTCCGTGGTGATCGACCCGTCGCGCACCCTGGTCCCGTCCGGGCTCGGCGCCTTCGGCTGGAGCGGCGTGGCGACGACGACGTTCTGGGTCGATCCGGGCCGCGACCTGACGGTGCAGTTCATGACGCAGGTGCGGCCCCGGACCTCCCACACGGTCTTCAAGGACCTCAAGCGGCTCGTCCACGAGGCCCTGTCGGACCGATGACCGCTACCGGTCGACGCGCAGGGTGAAGTCCAGGCCGTCCCGGGCGAGTTCACGCAGCCACTGCTCGGACCGGGCAGCCGTCTCCGCGGCGCGGTTCAGGCCGGGCGGCAGGGAGCCGTCCAGGACGTGGCGGACGCCGAGGGCGAGGGTCCGTGAGACGCAGCGGGCCATCGCGCTCTCCCCGGCATCGCCTACCAGGTCGAGGAGGCCGCCGCCCTGCCACGTGCGCCCCGACTCGGCGCGCACGTCCAGCGACACGGCCAGGACCACCCGGTCACGGTCGTCGTCCGTGGTGGGGTACCTGGCGGCCAGCTCCCGGGCCAGAGCGGCGATCCGGGCGTCGTCGCCGGTCTTCAGCTCCTCGAAGACGCCGTCCCAGGCGCGCAGCCAGCCCTCCAGACGCAGGGTGCCGCGGACGAACGTACGCGGTGTCCAGGCGTCCGGCAGCCCGTACTGCGCGACGAACGGGACGCTGTCGCGGTTGGGGTAGACCTCGAAGGTCTCCGCGTCGACGACATGCCGCCGGGTCGCCTCCCAGGGCCGCTCGGCGACCGTCTCCACACCGCCCTCGAGGTAGCGGGCCGGGGAGCGCAGGGCGCCCAGGACACCCGCGGGGGCCCAGCTGAAGCGGTACGTGAAGTCGTTCGGGACGGCGGGGACACCGCCGCAGTACGACGTGAAGGTGTAGGAGGCGGGCGTCCCGTCGCCGATCGCCTCCCGGGCCCGGGCCACCAGGGCGTGGGCGAACAGGTGGTCGATGCCGGGGTCGAGTCCGGCCTCCGTGAGGACGACGAGCCCGGCTTTCCGGGCGGCGGGCACTCGCTCCAGCACCGCCTCCGACACATAGCTGGAGCACGCGAAGTGCGCCCCCTGCCGTACGCACTCGGCGAGGAGCGGGGCGTGCTCCGGTGCGGGCAGCATCGACACGACGACGTCGCCCGGGGCGAGTTCGGCGGCGAGCCCGGACGGCGTGTACGCGCGGGGCTCGGCCCGGCCGGCGAGACCGAGCTCGCCGAGGGCGTCGGCGGCGCGGCTCTCGGTGCGGTGCCAGAGCCGTACCCGCTCGGCGGTGTCGCACAGCGCGGCGAGACCGCTGCCCGTGGACAGGCCGGCGCCGATCCAGTGGACGGCGCCACTCGCCGGTGCCGGTTCACTGGTCAAGGGACTCCCCCTTGACGAGGCCGTGGGCGCGGGACGCGTCACGGAACCGGTCCAGGCAGCGCCCCCAGGCCCCGGAGACGCCGAAGTCGAGCAGGTGGGGCAGCAGGGCGGCCGAGAAGTCGGTGCTGGACTCCAGCGGCAGCAGGGACGGCAGGTTGTCGATGGCGATCAGGTCGAGCGGGGGCTCGTCGCGCAGCCGGCGTACCGGCTCGTCCCAGGAGGTGGTGTCCTCGTACACCGGCAGGACGTTGAGCGGGGAGCCGACGTCGCAGGTCACGTCGCACAGGGTGCGCAGGCGACGGTCGGGGGCGTCCAGGTCCTGTGGGCGCAGGAAGGGCGGGACGGGAGTGGTGGCGAGCACGGCGTTGACCATCACGTCGTGCCGCAGCAGGGCGGCGCGGTCGAGGTCGCGGGTCTCGGCCAGGTCCCAGCAGGTCGGGTCGGCACCTGCGGTGGCGAAGGCCGTGCGGGCGCCGCGGCCGCTGCGGCCCAGGGCGCCGATGACGAGGCCGGTGAAACCGGCGTCGGCGGCGTCCGGCTTCAGCGTCTCGTCCAGGTCTTCCTTGGTGGTCGGGGCCAACGGTGCCCGCAGCCGGCCCCGGTGCCGGAGCACGGCGAGGGCGGCGCCCAGATAACCGGCCCAGAACCCGAAGGCGGCCAGGCGCCGCCCGGTGTCGTCCACCAGGTACTCCAGATCGAACAGAGCCCCGCCCCCGGCGGCGAACCGGCCCAGCAGGTCCGCCGCGCCCGGCTGGCCCTTGTAGGCGTGGCCGAAGAAGATGTGCCGGTGCGTCAGTCCGGCGGGTTCGCCGGGCAGTTCCTTCAGGCCGAGCACGACCGCGTCCCGCGGCGCCGTCACCCAGGAACCCGAGGGCGCGACCCGGCAGCCGGCCGCCTCGTACTCCTCGATCGGGAAGACCCGCTGCGGGGACTCCTCGACGGTCAGTTCCACTCCGTGCCCGACGAGCCGCCGGGCGTCGTCGGGCACGATCGGAGTGCGTCGCTCGGTCGTGCGGGCCTCGTGGCGCAGCCACAGATGGAGCTCGGTCATACCAGGTGGGCCTCCGGCGTGAGGCGTCGGCCGCCGAGGGCCGACGCTTCTGGGGCGGACGCCACGAAGCGTACGCGGCCCGCTACCGGGCCGCGTACGGATTCGCCCAGGTCACGTCGGGCAACCGAACCCGCCGTAGCGGTCAGGAGGAGCTCACCACCGCGTCCAGGTGGGGCAGGTGATGGTCCAGACGCTCCCGCTTGGTGCGCAGATAGGTGATGTTGTTCTCGCACGGCGGTATGAGCAGCGGCACCTGCTCGGCGACCGTGATGCCATGGTCCACCAGCGCCTCACGCTTGCGCGGGTTGTTCGACATCAGGCGCACGGACCGCACGCCCAGGTCCTCCAGGATCCGCGCGGCGACACCGTAGTCGCGGGCGTCCACGGGCAGGCCGAGGGCGAGGTTGGCCTCGACCGTGTCCAGGCCCTCCGCCTGCAGGGCCATCGCGCGCAGCTTGCCGAGCAGGCCGATGCCACGGCCTTCATGCCCTCTGAGGTAGACCACGACACCGGCGCCCTCGGCGACGACCGCGCGCAGGGCCGCGTCGAGCTGGTCGCCGCACTCGCAGTGCTGGGAACCGAAGGCGTCGCCGGTCAGGCACTCCGAGTGCAGCCGGATGAGGACGTCGTCCGCGCCGATCTCGCCGTAGACCAGCGCGACCTGTTCGTCACCGCGGTCGTGGTCCATGTAGCCGATCGCCTGGAATTTCCCGTACACGGTGGGCAAGGGGGCATTCACGACGCGTTCCACGCCGGTCCGCTGCGGTGCCTTCTTGCCGAGTACGCCAATTTTGTCTGTCATGATTCTCGAGTTCCTAAGCAGAGACGAAAGGCCGTGACGATATGAGTGATCTGGTGCCGGCGGACACCACGGAAGACGTACGGACGCGAGCTGCCGGCGTCTCACGGCAGGTCGCGGTGCTTCCCGTGGGGAGCTTCGAACAGCACGGCGCGTATCTTCCGTTGGCGACCGACACGCTCGTCGCCTGTGCCGTCGCGCGGGAGATAGCCGGCGCGTATCCGGTGCACCTCCTTCCTCCGGTGACGATCTCGTGCTCGCACGAGCACGCGGCCTGGCCGGGGACCGTGAGCATCTCCTCGGTGACCCTTCATGCGGTGGTACGGGACATTGCGGCTTCGCTGCGCCGGTCCGGGGTCGACGCCCTGGTGGTGGTCAACGGGCACGGCGGCAACTACGTACTGGGCAACGTGGTTCAGGAATCCTCCGCCCGCGGCGAGCGGATGGCGCTCTTCCCGGCCGCGGAGGACTGGGAGGCGGCGCGCGAGCGGGCGGGTGTGGTCACCTCGCTGCTCACCGACATGCACGCGGGGGAAATCGAGACCTCCATCCTTCTGCACGCTCATCCCGAAATGCTCCGGCCCGGTTATGAGACCTCCGATTTCGTCGCTGACGACCGGCGTCATCTGCTCACCCTCGGCATGTCCGGCTATACCGATTCCGGTGTCATCGGCCGTCCTTCGCTGGGTTCGGCGGAAAAGGGGAAGGAACTGCTGGCGAGCCTTGCGGATTCGTTCGGGGCGTATTTCTCGATACTGACCTCCGACGCGTAGTCACCCTGTGGCGCCGGGGCCCCGGGAGTGGCCCCGGCCCGCAGGCCCGCGTACCAACGGGCGACGAGCACGATCAGGCCGGGCAGGCTCGCCACGAGGCTGAGCACGCCGTAGACGACCGCGACGGCGAGCCCCCGGCCCGCGCCCAGGCCCGCGGCGCCGAACGCCCAGGCGGTGACGCCCTCCCTGGGCCCCCAGCCGCCGACGTTCAGCGGCAGGCCCATCGCCAGCAGGGCGAGGACGGCGAGGGGCAGCAGGACGGCCACGGAGGCGGCGGTCCCGGCGACCCGGGCGGCGAGTACGAACATCGCGACGTAACCTGCCAGCACGACCACGGAGGAGACAACCACTCCGGGCCCGTTCCGTCGCGACAGCAGCCCTTCGCGGGCCTCGGCGAGGAGCGCGCGCAGCTTATGACCGCGGGCCGAGGGTGCCGAGCGGTTCATGCGCAGGGCGAGGACGACGGCGAGTGCGCCCAGGGCGGTCAGGGCCGCTAGCGGGGCGATGTTCCGGGCCTGGGCCAGCACCGGGGACGGCATGGTCAGCAGGACGACGGCCCCGGCGGCGAACAACGCGAGCTGCCCGGCGGTCCGTTCGAGGACGACCGCCTTCACGCCCCGCCGCAGGTCCCCCTCGCTCTGCCCGTGCCGTACGGCCCGGTGCACGTCGCCGAGAACGCCGCCGGGCAGGGCCGCGTTCAGGAACAGCGCCCGGTAGTAGTCGGCGACGGCCGGCCCGAACGGCAGCCGGATCCTGAGCCCCCGGGCCACGATCGCCCACCGCCACGCGCTGCACACGGTGGTGACGAGCCCGATGCCGAGCGCGAGCAGCAGCGACACCCCGTCGATACGCCGCAGTCCGTCCAGGAAGACGCCGGTACCGAGGCGCCAGAACAGCACGCCCAGAATGGCGACTCCGGCGAGGGTGCCGAGGTGCGTACGGGCCTTCGGGGAGCCGAGGCGGGCCAGGGCCGCGCGGACCGGGCCGGGCGCCGGCGTGCCGGTGCCGTCCAGGTCACGGGCGCCCTCCGGGACAGTGCCGGCCGAACCGCCGGTGCCCTCCGGGGCAGTGCCGTCCGGGCCGCCGGTGCCCTGCGGGCCGAGGGCGTTCGGGCCGGTGTCGTCCTGGGCGTGACGGTTCGTCGGGACTTCGGCCACCCGGATCGGGCCGGACGGGGCCGAGGCGGCGGGCTCGCTCCTGTCGCCCACCACCGGGCACGGCACGGCCGCGTCCCCCCGGGCCGTGTCCACCGGGCCGGAGGGCGCGGGCACACGGGTGCCGCCGGCGGTCGCGGGCGACCGGGGGTGCTCGGTGAGCGTGGTGGGCGGGCGCGTTCCCGTCGCCTGCGGGCTCATGACGCTCCGCCCACCGGGCGGGACAGAGCGAGGAGGTCGACGTGGTGGACGGTGACGTGCAGCTCGCCCGCCGCGCAGGCCGCCAGCCTGTTGGTCAGGTAGACGTCGGCCTCGGCCCGCAGTTCGGGGCGCTCCTCGACGGCGGCGCCGACCCAGCCGCGCAGCCACTGCTCGGTGAGCGCGGCCTGCTCGGGGCCGAGCCGCCAGGCGCTCGGGTGCAGCCGTACGGTCGCGCCGTGCTCGGAGAACGCCTCCGCCGCAGCGGTGACCGCGTCGGGTCCGAGCAGGCCGTCACGACGCTGGTGGTCGTTGAACGCCTGGGCGATCTCCGCGTCCAGCGGGTGGGACGGGGTCAGTTCCACGCGCCCGGCGACGGACAGCGTCAGCAGGGCGGGGCAGCCGGCTCCGGCACATGCGGCGGCGAGCGTGTCGATCTCCTCGCGTTTGAGGACGTCCAGCAGGGCGGACGCCGTCACCAGGGACGCGCCCTGCAGGGCGTCCGGGGTGAGGCGGGAGACGTCACCCCGGCGCGTCTCCACGCTGACCCGGCTGCCGTCGGCGGCCGAGCGCGGGGAGGAGACGGCGGCGAAGTGCAGCAGGTAGGGGTCGCGGTCGTGCAGGATCCAGTGCTGGGCGCCGTCCAGGCGGGGTGCGAGCCAGCGGCCCATCGAGCCGGTGCCGCAGCCCAGGTCGTGGATGACCACGCCCGACTTGCCCGGCAGGTTGGCGAGCCGGATCCGCAGCGGGTCGAGCAGGTCGTGCGCCCGTGCGGCGGCATCGGCAGGCTCGCGCAGCTCCAGCCACTCGGGCGCGTACCGGGGCGGGTCGTCCGGGTTGGCCTCACGCAGCTTGACGGTCGGACGCGAGCCGGGCCGGCCGCTGGGTCCGGCACCGGGGATGACGGCGTCCGGGGCGTACCCCGGGACGAACTCCACGCTGGAGCCCAGGCCCGGGGTTGCCGCGGTCCCGCCGGGAACCGCGCCCGCGATGCCCGTCGTGGCGGACTGCCCCGGGCCGGGCTTGCCGCCCGGAAATACGCCGTTCGTCACGCCCGTGACCTCCCTCGGCCCGGGCTGTGCCGGGATCGCCCCGCTCTGCTGGGTCGTCGTCGCCGGGTTCGTCATGCGGCCCTCCGGGGTTCGGTCGGGAGCCGGCGCAGTACCGCCGCCAGACTCTGTGCGGTCGTCGCCCAGCCGTCGAGGGCGGCACGGCGGCTGCGGGCGGCGGCCTTCAGGCGGCGTCGCACGTCCGCCTCGCCGAACCAGCCGCGCAGTTCGGCGGCGATGGCGGCCGGATTCTCCGGCGGGACGAGGATGCCCGGCACCCCGCCGCCGGGGGCGCGGCCGACCGCTTCCGGCAGCCCGCCGACGTCCGTGGCCAGCACCGGGATGCCCCGGGCCAGCGCCTCGGTCACCGCCATGCCGTACGTCTCGGCGTAGGAGGTGAGGACCATCAGGTCGGAGGTGGCGTAACTCGCGTCGAGCGCGGGGCCGGACTTCGGACCCGCCAGCTCGAACCGGTCCTCGATGCCGTGCTTCCTGATGAGGGACCGCAGGTGGTCGACGTACTCCGGGTCCTGGGTCAGCGAGCCGACGCACACGCAGCTCCACGGCAGGTCGCTCACCGCGGCCAGCGCCTCCACCAGCCGGTGCTGGCCCTTGCGCGGGGTCACGGCGGCCACGCACAGCAGGCGCGACACCCCGTCGGTTCCGGGTGCGAGCGGCGCGATGTCCGCGCCCGGGGCGGCGACGTGCACCCGCTCGGGCGGAAGGCCGTGGTGGGAGACCAGGCGGCGGACCGCCCAGTCGCTGGTGGCGATCACCGCCGGCACCGCCCGCAGCACGGTCCGCTCCTTGGCGTCCAGTTCGGCGGCGACCGCCGCGTCCAGGCCCGTCTCGTCGCCGAGCGGGAGGTGGACGAGGACCGCCATGCGCAGGCGTTCCGCCTCGGGGACCACGATCTCCGGCACGCCGCAGGCCACCAGCCCGTCGAGGAGCACGACGGATCCGTCGGGCAACGCGGCCAGAGCGCGGGCCAGTTCCGTACGGGCGTCGGCTCCCGGCCGGGGCCAGTCGCCGGCCACGGCGTGCTTGGTCACCTGCCAGCCGAAGCCGGGCAGGTCCAGGCACACGCGCCGGTCGTAGGCGTTGCCGCCGCTGGGGGCCGTCGGGTCGTCGATGCCGCCCGGCAGTACGAAGTGCACGGTGCGCAGGGACATGGGGATGATCTCGGCGTTCTTCAGGGAGGCGTGCTGCACGGGAACATAATTCAGCCGTGCCGGTGCCGGGCCCATGTGCTCGGGCCGTTCGACGGTCGTGTCGGTCACAGCGCACGCTCGTAACTCGCCCAGGCGATGTGCGATTCGTGCAGGGTGACGGTCAGGCCCGCGATGCCCTTGGCGCCCTCGCCCAGCGCCCCCTTGTGGATGCGCTCGGCGAGCCGGTCGGCGATGACCTTGGCGAGGAACTCCGTGGAGGTGTTGACCCCGGCGAAGTCGGGTTCGTTGTCGAGATTGCGGTAGTTCAGCTCGCTGACGACCGCACCGAGTTCCTGGGTGGCCAACCCGATGTCGACGACGATGTTGTCCTCGTCCAGCTGCTCGCGCCGGAACGTGGCATCCACGAGGAACGTGGCTCCGTGCAGGCGCTGCGCGGGTCCGAAGACGTCGCCACGGAAGCTGTGGGCGATCATGATGTGATCGCGGACGGTGATGCTGAACAACGGACGACCCTCCAGGTGCGGCGCGTCTGCTCCCCGCTCTCGGTGCCGGGGATGCCGAGTAGTACGGCCCGTTGCCTTCCCCTGTTCAGCCTGTCGTACGTCTTTTCTCAGGTCAGGCGCTCTTGTCGTGGCCGACTCGTACCGGAAGGAACGAATCGTCAGCCGATGCGTCAATCGCTCTCGTCGTAACGGACGCGGTGGCACAGCGCGGGAATCTCGCCGGAGACGAGCCGGGGCAGCACGTCCGGCAGGTCCTCGAAGGAGGACTCGCCGGTGATCAGGGCGTCGAGCGCGGGGTCGGCGAGCAGGTCGAGGGCGACGGCGAGACGGTCGGCGTAGGTGCGGTTCGGGCGGGCCGGTGAGACGGTGCCGACCTGGCTGCTGCGGATGACGAGCCTGCGGGAGTGGAAGGCCTCACCGAGCGGGAGGCTCACCTGCCGGTCGCCGTACCAGCTGAGCTCGAGCACGGTCCCCTCGGCGGCGAGGAGTTCCAGGGACCTGGTGAGGCCCGCCTGCGTGGCGCTGGCGTGCACGACAAGGTCGAGGTCGCCGTCGGCGTCCCCGGGGGTGGCGAAGCCGACGCCGAGCGCCTCGGCGGTCTTCGCGCGCGACGGGTCGGCGTCGACCAGCTGGACGCGGACCCCGGGGAACCGGGCGAGGAGGGCGGCCACCGAGCAGCCGACCATGCCGCCGCCGACCACGGCGATCCGATCTCCGACCAGGGGCGCGGCATCCCACAGGGCGTTGACGGCGGTCTCCACGGTCCCGGCCAGCACGGCCCGCTCGGCGGGCACGGTGTCCGGGACCGGGGTGACCGCGGCGGCCGGGACGACGTAGCGCGTCTGGTGCGGGTAGAGGCAGAACACCGTGCGGCCGGTGAGCTCTTCGGGCCCCTCCTCCACCACGCCGACGTTGAGGTAGCCGTACTTCACCGGGCCGGGGAAGTCGCCCTCCTGGAACGGCGCGCGCATGGCCGTGTGCTGGCTGACGGGCACGCCGCCGCGGAAGACGAGCGTCTCGGTGCCGCGGCTCACGCCGGAGAACAGCGTGCGGACCAGCACCTCGCCCTCTGCGGGCGCCGGCAGGGCGACGTCCCGGATCGCGCCTCGCCCGGGCGAGTCTGTCCAGAACGCGCGTCCGGTGTGCTTCATCGAAGTCCTCCTGAACGATCGGGAAGCTGAGTGCGTACCGAGGGGTGCACAGGCCGCGCACAACGTAGCGGCGTTGATCGACTCTGTCACACGGCCGGAGGGTGTTCGGTGGCCCTGAACAACACTTACGACGCGAGGCTCGTACAGCAGGAGACCGCCCTGGGGGCGGGCGTGCAGGTCCTGCTGCTGGCCCTGATCGGCACGGCGATCGGGATGGGGCCGGCGGGCTGGCTGAGCGGCCTCGCGTTCGCGATCGCCACCTGGGCGGTGCTCTCCCGGGCCCTGCACCGCTCCCGGCTGCGCTCCTTCGGCGCGGCGAACCGGGTCACCCTCGGCCGGGCCACTCTCGTCGGCGGGGTCACGGCCCTGGTCGCCGACTCGTTCCAGAGCTCACCGCCGGTCTCACTGTTCGTCGGTCTGACGGCGGTGGCGCTGATCCTCGACGGCGTCGACGGCAAGGTCGCCCGCCGCACCGGAACCTCGACCCCGCTGGGCGCGCGCTTCGACATGGAGGTCGACGCCTTCCTGATCCTGGTGCTCAGCGTGTACGTGTCGATGCAGCTGGGACCGTGGGTCCTGCTGATCGGCGGCATGCGCTACGTCTTCGTCGCCGCGGCCAAGGTGTGGCCCTGGCTGACCGCAGCGCTCCCGCCGAGCACCGCCCGCAAGACCGTCGCCGCGCTCCAGGGCGTGCTCCTGCTGCTGGCGGGCGCCGATCTCCTCCCCTACGCGGCCAACTTCGGCGTCGCGGCCCTGGCACTGGGCCTGCTGGTCTGGTCGTTCGGACGGGATGTGCTGTGGCTGTACCGGACCTCGCGGGCCGAGGAGCCGGCGGCCGCCCGTCAGGTGCGGGAACTGGTTGCGAGCTGACGCCCGGCCGCCCTCGCCGGTCAGGTGCCGAAGCGCCCTCGGGCCGCCTCGATGTGCCCGAGGTACCGGTTGGTCCAGCCGCAGATCGCGTCGACCGTGGCGCGCAGGGCGCGGCCCGGCTCGGTGAGCGTGTACTCGACCTTGGGCGGCACGGTGGGGTGCACCTTCCGGTCGACCAGGCCGTTGCGCTCCAGCATCCGCAGATTCTGCGTGAGCATCTTGTGGCTGACGCCCTCGACCTCGTCGCGCAACTCACTGAAGCGCAGGGTGCGTTCCCCGAGCGCCTCGATGATCAGCAGCGCCCACTTGTTGGCCACGTCGGAGAAGATCTCTCGCGCCAGGGAATCCGCCCTCCGCAGGTCCGCGTTCTCGGGCAGGTCTCTCAACTGCTTGGTCACCATCTGGTTCCCCAGTCACCGAAAAGTGCGTTCTTCCAGGTCGGCGGTCACTCTCCTACGGTTTCCGAGTAACCGCAAGAGAGCACGGACCCGTTGCCCGCGGTCCGTGCCCGACGGAAGGAACGCGCGCCATGACCACGCTCGACGTCTACGACCACGGCATACCGGCCGAGGGCCACTTCGGCTACGCCCAGGCGATCAGGTCCGGTGACCTGGTCCATGTCTCCGGGCAGCTCTCGTTCGACGAGGCGGGCGCCTTCCACCCCGAGGACGACTTCGCCGCCCAGCTCGACCGGACCCACGTCAACCTCGACAAGGTTCTGGCCCACTACGGTGCCACCCGCAACCAGATCGTCTCCCAGACGCTGTACGCGGTGGACCTGGTGCGGAACGCCGAGGTGGCCGCGAAGGGCAACCGGGCGTATTTCGGCACCCACCGCCCGGTCAGCACGGCCCTCGGCGTCACCGAACTGACCTTCCCCGGGCAGCTCGTCGAGATCAGCTGCGTGATCGACACGAAGCTGCCCGCCTGAAGCGGCCGGTCAGCGACGCGTTCCGGCATCCACGAGGGTCCGCTCGTAGGGGTCGAGCAGCACGCCCCGGACCTTGGTGGAGACACCGGCGATGACCTGCTGGTGGGCCAGCGGCACGACCGCGTCCGTGCCGAGGATCGCGGCCTCGGCGGCCATCGCGGCGTCCTGCCGCTCATCGGTGCCGTCGGTCTCGACCGCCCGCTCGACGGCCCGGTCGACCCGCTGGTCGCACAACCGGGCGAGGTTGTAGGCGCCGTCGCAGGTGTAGTCGCTGCCGAGGACGCCGACGGGGTCGCCGGTGTCCAGAAGGCTGTTGCGGGCGCCGATGAACGCGTCGAACCTTCCGGCGAGCGCGTCGCCCTCCAGCCGTGAGTACTCGCGCACCTCCAGCTTCACCGTGAAGCCGGCCTTCTGGAGCTGCTGTTGCACGACCTGGGCGGCCTCGGGCAGTTCGGGCCGGTTGTCGTAGGTGGCGAGGGTGATCGACGCCCCGCCGGGGCGAGCGGGCTGCGCGCGCCCGGCCGGTTTCACCCGCTTGCTCTCGGCCCAGGTGACGGCGGGTCCGAAGAGGCCGGCGCCCGGGTCGGCGTATCCCTCGAAGACGCCCTCGACGAGGGCGGAGGAGTCGATCGCCGTGCGGGCCGCGGCGCGCAGCCGCGGGTCCGTGAAGGGCCCGGTATCAGTGTTGAGTTGCAGGCTGGTGGTCCGGGTGGTGCCGGCTTCCTCGAGGGTGCCCTTGTCGAGTGTGGCGGCCTGGGCGACGGGGATCGCCTCGGCGATGTCGACGTCGCCGGTTCGCTCGGCGTTGGCGCGGGCGGTGCCGTCCTTGACGAAGCGCGCGTCGATACCGGAGGCGTGGGCGAGGCCGCCCCAGTGGTGGTCGTAGCGGTCGAGGGTGGCGGAGCCGCCGCCGCTGACCCCGGTGATCTCGAAGGGCCCGGTGGCGGTGCCGACCGGCGTCGGGGCGCCCTTCTTCCCGTACGCCTTCGGGGAGAGGATCGCCAGGCTCGGGCTGGACAGGCGCATGGGCAGGACGGGGTCGGGCTCGGCGGTCGTGATGCGGATGCCGTCGTCGCCGTCGCCCTTCGCGTCGAGGGTGACGCCGGCGAGGGCGGCGGGTGTGGGCCCGGCCTGCGTGGCGTGGGTGAGTGCGGAGGCCACGGCGGCGGGGGTGACGTCCGCGCCGTCCTGGAAGGTGGCCTCGCGCAGGGTGAAGCGCCAGGTGTGGTCGCCGACCCGGCGCCAGGACCGGGCGAGGGCGGGGGCCGCGGCACCATTGGCGTCCAGGGCGGTCAGCCCCTCGGTGACGCCGAGCCGGCTGAGCAGCGTGGCGTCGGCTCCGTACGGCGAGAGGTTCTCGGCGGGCGGGAAGGCGAGGGCGACACGCAACCTCGACCCCGACGCCACGCCGCCCGGCGACGACGCACCCTCGGGGGACACGAAGCAGCCGGTCAGTCCCGGGAGAAGGACGAGGGGAACGAGGAACCGGACAGGACTCTTGATGCTCTTGACACGCACTTGCACATCCTATGCATCAAGGTGCACACCCGATCGGCTCACGCGATTTGACAGGGGTGACGAGCACTCCCTAAACCTACCCACATGACATCCATTTTCAACAAGGTGGGGCCGTCGTGAGGGTCGCGTTCGTCGGCAAGGGCGGCAGCGGCAAGACCACGCTGTCCGCGCTCTTCTCCCGCCACCTGGCGCGCTCCGGAGCCCCGGTCCTCGCCGTCGACGGCGACATCAACCAGCACCTGGCCGAGGCGCTGGGCGGCGAGGAGAAGTCCGCCCCTCCCCTGGGCGCACACGTGCCCGAGATCAAGGACTATCTACGGGGCGACAATCCCCGCATCCCCTCCGCCGAGGCGATGATCAAGACGACCCCGCCGGGCCGCGGATCCCGCCTCCTGCGTCCGCTCGGCGACGACGAACTGCACGCGCGGCACGTCGGCCGGGCAGGGGGCGTCCCCCTCATGGTGACGGGCGAGTTCGACGAGTCCGACCTGGGCGTGGCCTGCTACCACTCCAAGCTGGGCGCGGTCGAGCTGTACCTCGGGCATCTGCTGGACGGCGCCGGCGAGTACGTCGTGGTCGACATGACGGCCGGCGCGGACGCCTTCGCGTCGGGCCTGTTCACCCGCTTCGACATCACCTTCCTGGTGGCGGAACCCACCCGCAAGGGCGTCTCGGTGTACCGCCAGTACCGCGACCACGCGGAACGGTTCGGCATCCGCATCGCCGTCGTCGGCAACAAGGTGACCGGCGAGGACGACCTGCTCTTCCTCAAGGAGCAGGTGGGTGACGACCTCCTGACGCACCTGGTCCACTCCCCCTGGATCCGCGCGGCGGAACAGGGCCGGGCCGGGTCCGGCCCGGACGCACTGGCGTCGCTGGAGCCGCACAACCGCCACGCCCTCACGGTCCTGCGCGAGGCGGTCGACGCCGAGGTCCGGGACTGGAATCGACTCCACCGCCACGCGGTCGAGTTCCACCTGCGCAACGTCCACGCCTGGGCGGACGCGCGTACGGGCGAGGACCTGGCGGCACAGGTGGACCCCGCCTATGTGCCGGGGCCGACCGCCCTGGCCTGAGGCGCACCACACCGACCACACCTCTTCCGGCTACTCGATCCCCGTGGCATCGAGTAGCCGGGCCACGTCCTTGCGCCCGTAACCGAGCAGTCGGGCGCGGTCGGCTGCCATCAGTACCAAGTGCGCGACGATCGTGGCGGCGTACCCGTTCTTGCTGTCCGCGTCGAACCATTCCTGAGGTTTCTCGACACCCAGGCTGTTCATCACCAGGCCGTGCTCTCTGCGGACCTCCGCGACGGTACCGGCGACCGCGTCCAGGAGCGTCTTCCCGGGCCGTTCGCATTCCAGGGCTAAGCACCCCCGGTCGACCGGCACGCACCCCTCCGGCGGACGGGCCCGCAGCCCCGCGTACCTCTCGTCCTCGAACCCGGATGCCCGGAACTCGTCGTGCACCAAGGAGAACCGATGGAACCCGGGCGGAACCGGCGGCGGAGGAGGCGTGTACTCCCACCCCGCGTCCTCGTACAACTGCCGTTTCACCTCTTCTTCGTCGGCATGTGTCACGGTGAAGCCGTTGGCCTCGTTGCGCCCGGTCGTCGTGCCGTCGGCGTTGCGGTGGAAGTGCAGGCCCATGGTGTGTGCTCCCGTTTCCGTGCTGAGGATGGACAACAAATCCCGTCACCAGCTCGAACGGCTCGCACGCCGGGCAGGTGCCCGCTCCCCGAACCACCATCCGATCGCGTGAAAAGTGCCGCCGCGGGAACTCCCCCTCTCCACCGGGCGGGCGATTGTTACGCTCGCCCGATGAGGATTCCGGGACCCGCAGAGATCCGGGCGCTGCACGAGAAGTACGCGCCGACCACCGAGGCGTTCACCCTCGTCCACCGGCACTGCGAGATCGTCTGGGGAATCGCCGAGCAGCTCCTTTCCTCACCCCACCTCGCTCACCTCGACGCCGAACTGGTCCGCGCCGGCTGTCTCCTCCACGACATCGGCGTCTACCGCCTCTACGACGCCGATGGACGCCTGGACCACCGGAACTACATCCGGCACGGTCTGCTGGGCCACGAGATCCTCGAAGCGGAGGGCTTCCCCGAACCTCTCCGCCGCTTCTGCTCCCACCACACCGGGGTGGGAGTCACACGGCACGACATCGTCAGCCAGGCACTGCCCCTCCCTCCCGCCGACTACGTGGCGGTGACGGAGGAGGAGAGGCTGGTGATGTACGCGGACAAGTTCCACACCAAGTCCCGGCCCGAGGCATACCTCTGCCCCGACGAGTACGCCGCCTACGTCCGCCGCTTCGGCGAGGACAAGGTGACGGCTTTCGAGGCATTGCGAAGTGAGTTCGGCGAACCGGATCTCAGCGGGTCCGGGCCAGGCTTCGGGACGGAGGAAGACGCAACGGCTGCCGTGGTTCGGGGGTAGAGGCCGCATGGCCGGAAGGCCATGCGGCTCCGGTTCCGGTGCTCTCATGGCGGGCTCGGTGAAGGCACCGAACACGACGAACGCCCCCTACGCCATCGATAGCTGACCTACTGTGACGGCATGACCACGAAGCCTCTTCCCAACCTCACTGCGACCGGAACCTGTTGGTGCGGCTGTGCCAAGAAGGTCGGAGCCGGATCGTTCTTCGCTCCCGGCCACGACAAAGTGGCGGAAGCCGCATTGCTCGCGGCCGAGTACGGTTCCTCCGTCGCCCAGTTGCTGCACGGCCACGGCTACGGGCCCGGACACTCGGTGAGCGCGCGTGCCGTGTCCGAAGGGGTGTGGCGGAAGTGTCCGTCATGCGACTACGTCGGCGCACCGGCGAGCATCGCCAACCACACGGGGAAGGCGCACGCCGTCGCGGTCCGCGAGCAGGCACAGGGAGCGGAGCGTTGACTGAACCGGTCGGCAGCCAGCGCGCCGACCTTGAGAAGGCCGTGCGGAGTTGCGGCGGCCTCTGGGACACCGAACGCGGGCGTCGCGCACTGCGCGACGCGGGGCACGACCCGCAAGACAAGTACACCCGGCAGATCCTCCGGGGCCTCGTCGGCGAGGGCCTGCTGGTGAAGGTGGAGAACCGGCCCGTCGCATACCGCCTTACGCAGCCCGGTTAGGAGAAGGCGGGTCCCCGTTCATCGGACTCTGATGAAAAGCGGCTCCGACCAGGGGCATGCCTGCCGCGGGTGCCGGTCCTGAGCTCGGCACCCGCCGGGTGCCTACGTGAATACCCAGTGGCGTTCCACCCGCGCCACCTTGACGAACCGCTCCTTCTCCGCGACCCACGGGTACGGAAGGCGCAGGCGGCGCAGGTCGCTCAATCTCAAGCCTCTCACCGCGCACCTCCAACCACACTGGGAGTACGACACGCCTTTGCGCACGGAGTATGAACGCCGGGCTGCCCTGGTTGAGCTCGACGCCCTAGTGTCAGTCTGGTTGGGTATTAGCGCTGACCAGCTCGCGGCCATATATAAATCGCGCTACCCGGTCCTATCCGAGTACGAGTCGCAGATGTACTTCGACGCAATGGGGCGCAGGATCTCTGCGAGTCACAATGCTTTCGGCTACAACCAAACCAAGCAGGATTACGTGGACCTGCTTGCCTATCTGGAAAACCCTGAGACGACCCCACCCCCAACTGGCTACACAGCTCCCTTTTACAAGGTCGACCGCGAAAGTGAGATGCGCGCTGCCCACGCGCACTTCCAGGCCCGCTTGGACAAGGAGATCGCTGCTGGCCGCTGGAATCCAACTGTAAGCCGTGAATTCTGAGGTCGCCTCTCATGGCGAGGTGGGCGCTTCCTTGAGAGAAGTGTCCAGCTCGCTAGCCGCCGCGTGCCCCGCTCGTCCTTTCATGGGACGGCCGACTCACGGTGGCACCAATATCACATCGCCTTAAGCAACGCCGACCACGCTGCCGGGCCGACCCTCAACACAAGCCCACCTTCCATCACCTGCTTCGAGTCACGCACATGGACGGTGACAGCGTCGACGGCGACTTCCACGCATTCCCCGCCTTCCTCACTGCTGTAGCTACTCCTGACCCAACTCAGGGGGGCATCCGCTCTAGGCATTGCCTTATCGGTGCTCACAGCTCTCCCAACAACTTCTCAACGTACGCGGATGATTCGCGAGGCGTCAGCGCCTGTGCACGCAGCGACCCGTACTTGGCTTCGAGAGCCCGCACGGGCTCACGGTCGCAGTGGACTCGGCTGACGTTTTACACCTCCACGTACGCGATCCTGCGCCCTCCCTTCGTCTCGATCAAGGTGAACGGACCGGCCATCCCAGCGTTCTCCTCGCGGTCTAGCGGCATGACCTGTACTTCGACGTGTCGCATGCGACTCACGAGCAGCACCTGCTCCAACTGGCCGCGCAGTCCGCTCGGTCCCCAAGAGGGCGGCGCAGTACAGACTCGTCCATGACGAAGCTCACCAGCGGAGCTGGCTTGCGGTTAAAGATCTCCTGCCGTGCCAGCCTCGCGGCAATCCGCTCGTCGACGACCACGTCATCCAGCGGAGACCGCAGCACGCCGAACACCGCCCGCGCATACTCCTCCGTCTGCAACAACCCCGGCACAGCCTGGTTGGCATAAACATGCAGCTCAACCGCCTCCGCCTCCAGCTTCGCCGCATCCCGGAAGAACGCCGGGTACCGCGCCCGCGCCACCTCCTCCTTCATCACCGTGAGCAGCCCGCCGGCCTCCAGCACAGCATCCGCCCGGTCGATGAACTCCGGTCTCGGGATGCGCCGCCCCAGCTCCACCGACGTGACCATGTCTTCGCCATACCCGAGCTTCGCACCCAACTCCGCCCGCGTCAGCCCCCTGCTCGTCCGCAGCAACCGCAGCTGCTGCCCGAAGCACCGCAGGATCCCCGTCTCGCCCTCACCGTGAGCCGTAGTCACCGGTGACCTCACCTCGCCCACCCGCACAGTGGCACCCACCCCTCAACCCGCCGCAGGCACCGCACCGGACCGTCACTCACCACCCACTGTAAGGACACGCACCGTTACTTCGCGCCACTTGGCCCCGCTTCCCCCGTACCGGGGACGCACGCCCGCCCTCCCCGTACAACAACCGCCCGTACATACACATCCGCGCGGCTCACCGCCACTCCAGGAACACCGTGCCGTTGGTCAGGGAATCGTCGGAGATACGGGCCGCCTCCCCTCTCCTGAAGTCACCCCACCCCACCCCACGGCCCGTACCGCTCGTTGGGCAGGTAGACGAAGACGACAAACGGATGATCCGGCCGGGTGATGATCAGTGGGGTGTTGGATCTACGCGAATGAGGGTCAACGGCGTTGAGAAACGGGAAGCTCGGCTCTCAGCGGCGCCGGAATGGTTAACATCGCCTGAGCCTCAGGGGGGAGGGCATTGTGGCAGACGCATCCGATGATCATTCCACTGCCAAGTTATGGGCGCTCGTAGGCGGAATCGCATCCGTGCTGTCGATCCTGACCTGGCTGGGCGTGAGCAACGCGGGAGAGCTGAAGGACCTGGTGTCCGACTCGCCCCCCTCCAGTTCCAGCCCGGCCCCTTACACTCCTTCTCCGACCGACCCCATCCCCGATGACTCCGACGCCGGTGAGGGGAGCGCTGACGAGCCCGACCCCGAGCCGTCGACACCCACTCCGGATCCCACCGAAGAGGCGTTCGAAGCCATCTCGGCCGGCGACTGCATGGCGGTCCACGACACGGGACGCGGGGGCACCACCAGCGTCGACTGGAGCGCCGGTGCTCCGCCGGCTCCCGTGTCCTGCGCCGGCGAGCAGGCGCAGGTCCAGGTGACCGCCCTCAACACGGCCTGCCCCACCGGCTATGGGAAGTCGTACTGGAGCTACCGGTCCGCCACCACCGGCGACACCACGAAGCTCTGCCTCACCCGCGTCTACCACGCCAACTACTGCATTCTCGGCCGGCAGTCCGGCGACTCGATCTCCCTCGCCCTGATGACGGCCGTGGCCTGCCGACGCGAGCCGGTACCCGTCCCGTACAACGAGATCATGCACATCACAGGCGTCTACCGCGCCCCGGCGGGCGCCAACGCGAACAACTGCCGCCGGGCGGCAGGCGACCAGACGCGCTACTGGGCTGCCCTGGTGGACGACGGCGCCACGCTGCTGTGCACCACGATCTACCAGGGCAGCTGACCGACAGCTAATCCCCCCCAGCCGCCCAAGTACGCTCGCGAAAGGACCGGTTCAGACCCGTCTCCGTCGTCGTGACGGACGTCGAGCCCGGGCTCACCGAGACGGACGGCGTTGTCACCCGAAAGCCGTCACCGTGTGCGATTTCATCCTCCTTCACCCCTGTGCCGCATACCGTGAACCCGCCGCCCGAACACCTCTCGGCACAACAGGAAGCGGCGGCGACACGCAGGTCACGGAAGACGGAGGACGAACGGGATGACACAGGCCTCCGCACGGAGCGAGCTGGACGAACGGGTGCCGGGGCGCCGGTGGACCGTGCGTCTGGACCCCGTCGGCCGAGGCAGCTCGGAGGTGCGCGTCTCGTGCAGCCGACCCGCCTGTGCCGAGCGGCGTCTGCCCTCCGCGGCGGCAGGCCGTACGGCCGCGCTCGCCCACCTGGAGGCGCATCTGCGCGCCACCCCCGCCCCCAGAGCCGATACCTACTGCGCCTGCCGGGCCGACGGCTGCATTGCCCACCTCCCCGACACCGGCAGGCATGCGCGTACCGAACAACCCTGGCGGTGCGGCGGACCGGTCGTCCTGGCCGTGATCACCGACCGGGCAGGACGCTGGTGGCAGGCCCTGGAGTGTTGTTCCAGGTGTGCCGCCGCCACTCCCGGGGCCCGGACCGCGGCCACCTCCCATCCGTCCGCACCCCGGACCGCGGGCCGCCCGACCCCCGCTGCGGCGGGCACCGGCGCGGGCACGCCGCAGTTCTCCGACCAGCAGGCCCCCACCCGGACGGGATGTCCGGCGCCCCTCCCCGTACCCGCACCCCGCCCCGCACCCGCGCGGCGCTGCCGCCCGCCGGAGGCGAGGATCGGCCGGCGTGTCATTCCGCGCGACCTGCGGCCCCTGTCCCTGCGGGATGAACTCACCGACCTCGGTGACCTCTTCCGCGCCTACCAGAAGCGCCCCGAGCCCGACCTGGCGATGCTGGCCGATCTCCAGGAACGCAAGGCCCGCGCCTTCCTCACCTGGTCCGACGTCAGTTGCGACGTCACCCTGCGGCTGGAGGCCCAGCGCGCCGAGCAGGCCGCCGCCATCATCCGACGCCAGCACCAGCACCGCACCGGTAGCGTCCCGGACGGCGACGAACCGGGCGTGGCGCGCCTGCTGACCGTGCCGGCGCAGTGGGAGTACGCGCGCTCCGTCCTCGCGCACGTGGCCGGCCACACGCCGCTGCCCGGAGCGGAAGCACGGCTGCTGGTGCTGATGCTGACCCTGCGCACCGCGCACACCGGCACCGGCAACCTCGTCGGCCAGGACGTCAACGCTCTGGGCCTGACCGACCCGGATGACCTGGTCGAGCAATTGACCGGCTGCGGTTGGCTGTCCCTCCCCGGCACCGTCGGCGACCTGCTCGCCTCCCGGCCGGAGAACCCCACCCCGGTCACCGTCCCCTCCCTGGTGCCCGACGAGGACGGGACGGGCCCGTTCACGTTCGGCAGGAAGACACGGCCCAAGCTCTCCGGTTGGGCCCAGAGAGTGGTCTCGGACAAGAAGCTCCGCAAGGCCAAGGCACCCGCCGGCGCCCGGCTGCTCGCCGTGACGCTGGCCACGTGGACGGACGACGTGGGACGCCTCGGACCCGGCGGCCGGGGCGTCACCCTGAACGCCCTCGCCACCCGGGTCCCGGTCGGCGCCGGCGAACTGCGGGACCTGATCGACCGGCTGATTGCGGCGGACTGGCTCACCGACCCCGCCCTCACCGACACCCACCTCACCGGCCGACTGACCGAACGCGTTCTCCCCCTCACCTGTCCCCTGCTGGACTGAGCTCCCGCCCGCCCTCGTCCGCGACCGCGCCCGTGGGCGGGGCGCCGTCGCCCCGCCCACGGGTTCACCACCACTCCACGTCGGTGGTTCGGGCGTTCTCCCCGTCGGCGGGCCCGAAGGATGCCACGCTGACGGTGGTGCGTCGCTCGGAGCAGCGAGCGAGGAGACTGCTTCGGCGGCCCCCGCTTCCCGACGAGCCGGCCGCTCGCCCTGCCCGTCCTCAGTCGACCTCCCGCACGCGTGCAGCGGTCCAGCCCGACGCGGAGCCCCGTTCAGAACCCCCGTCAAGCATCGGCCGTCCTTCCCCACCCACCACAGGGACGACGGCCGTACCTGTCCGCAGAGTCGACACCCTCCATCCCCGCCCCTCACCGGCGCCCGCGCCGCGTACAGCCCCTCCCGTACAAGCGTCGCTGCTGGTGACACGCCTGTCGCCACCGCCACTCTGACGGCATGCACAGTCCTTCTCCTCGACGGCACCGGCTGTTCCCCTCCGGTCCCGCCGCCTCCCCTGTCGAGTTCGCCATGGCCTTCACCCCGACCCCGCGAGGAGCCCGCCTGGCCCGGCTCTTCGTCGCGCGCTGCCTGGACTCCTGGGGCCACCCCTACGACAGCCACGTCAACGAGACGCTGAGCCTGATCAGCGCCGAGCTGTGCGCCAACGCCGTACGGCACGGGCGGGTGCCCGCCCGGGACTTCCACGTCCGGCTGGCCGCCGAGGGGGACGGCGGGCGGCTGCGCGTGGAGGTCTCCGACACCCGCGCGGAACGCCGGCCCGTCGCCACCAGCCCAACGGAACCCGAAACCGAGTCCGAATCCGGCCGCGGCCTCCTCCTCGTCGCCGCCCTCGCCGACGATTGGGGCGTCACCGACCGCCGCTCGGGTCCGGGCAAGACGGTGTGGGCGGTTGTGGGCACCGCGTCGAGTGGTCGCGGAGGCACCCTGCGGCAGGCACCCCACCGAGCTGCCGGTCTGCCGCCGAGCCCGTGAGCACGGGCCCCATGCGGGCGACAACGACTCACCGGACCGACGACCCACCGGGACGACTCGGACCGCTCGCACTCGGACTTCCGCTTCGTGCGGCAGAAGAGGTTCGTTCGGTTGCCGGAAAGCGGCATGTGACCCGTAGGGTCGCGGACATGACGGACGATCAGCAGCAGGAGCAGGCCGTAGCGGGCGCCTGGGCGAGGATCGAGAAGTGGCTGGAGCAGCACGCTCCGCGCTCCTACCGGATGCTTCCCGTGCCCGCCCCGGAGGCCGACATCCGTGAGGTCGAGCAGGAACTCGACCTCACCATCCCATCAGGCCTCAAGGCGTTCTATCGCCTCCACAACGGCACGGGTCACCCCGGTGACTTCGGCTGGACACCCGAACCCGAAACCGGACTCCCCCCACAAGGACAGGAGACCGCCTGGCTGTTGCCGAGGAAGCATGGGATTCCTCCCGTGCAGCATCTGCCGTACTGGGATGAAGGCCCTCACACGATCGGTATGCCGGACGACCCCATGGTGCGATACCTGGCGTTCGCCGCGACCGACCGCAGCGGTCTGTACGGGCTGTTCACGGACTGCACGCCAGGGCCGGGGTACGGACGGATCGGCACCTTCGAAGAGGCCGGCATTCCCAAGTTGGGCGTCTGGCCGTCGTTTGCCGACTACCTCATCGAAGTCGCCGACGCCCTGTACGAGAACCGGGGTGTGGAGTACGCGGACGGACACCAGGACACGAAGGTGCCCGGTCTCGTCGATCAGGCGCTGGTGTGGGACGGGCCGGCACATCCGCGGGATCCGGACTGGACGCGCTTCGCATAGCACCGCGGCCGGAGCACCACAGGGTGCTCCGGCCAGGCTTGGTCAGTCAGAGGTCAGGTCAGCCGACCTTCTTCCACGCGCAGACCGTGTCGGCTTTCTTGCAGTGCTCGAACCCGGGATCGCTGATGAAGATCCCTTCTAGGGGCCCGCGTGCACCTGGCACGTGCGACCGCCTCCCGGTGGGCCTCCACGGACGCGTTCAGTTCCTCTTCTCCTCCCGAGCGTTCATGGCAGGCCACCTGCACCAGGCCGAGGTAGTTGAGTGTCACGGGACGGTAGCCCCGACGCCAAGTCCGAGTCCGTCCGCGGCCTCCTCCTCGTCACCGCCCTGGCCGACGCCTGGGGCGTCACCGACCGCCGCTCCGGCCCCGGCAAGACGGTGTGGGCGTCCGTGAACGTGACCTGCCCTTCAACGACATGAAGCCGTCCGCCCCGTCGACGATCCGGCTCCACCGGCGGGTGTGCTCGCGGTGGCCGACGCCGGTCGACGGGTGTTCCTCGTCGTTCAGGAAGGGCAGGTGTAGATCACCGATGGCCAAGGGTACGAGGTCCGCGTTGAGCACTTCGGCGCTCGGGGCGAGGGTTTCGGCGGCCATCCGCCGGCGGCGGGCCGAGCGCGCACGCGTGCCTGCCCTCACGCTGACGGCGCCCACCTGCACACTCGGGCCCCCTTATCCCAACGTGGCGCCGATCATGCGACGAGACGCTAGGGTTGCGCCTCAAGGGGAGGACGTCGAGCGGCCATTGTGCCGCTCGTCGAAGCAACGCGCGGAGACGGCAGCCGGGGCCCACGCCCCGCAGCTCGGCCGACCGCGGAACAGTCTGGGGGAACGCGCCGTGACAGACGCGCCGACACATGCTGCCGACACCGGCACGGACGAAGCCCACGACGCCGCCGACCGGAAGGTCGTCGAGCAGGAGCAGGCCGAGATCAAGGACTTCGTCAAGGGCCTGAGCGCGGACGACATCAGGTCGGGCAACTGGTTCAGCAAGCTCGCCGCCCATGCCATGAATTCGTACACCGAGAAGGTCGACTGGCAGTACTTCCAGGACCGGTACGCGGGTGTGCCCGCGGACGCCATCGTGGATCAGCGGATCAAGATGGCGTCCCGGTACGCCGCGCTGGAAGGCGGGCTCTCCGCCGGGGCCTACACGGCGACCGTCGCCGCCACCATCGGAAGCCTCGGGGGTGCCTCACCGGCGACCGTCCCCGCGGCCGTGGCGACCGTGATGGTCGACATCGCGTTCATCACTCAGCTCCAGCTTCGCCTGGCCTACGACATCTCCGTCCTCTACCGGGTCCCGCTCGACGTGCACGACCCCGAGGACCTGTGGAAGCTCATCCGCGTGGCCCTCACCATCAAGAGCGGGGAAGCGGCCAACAAGACCGTGGTCAAAGCGGTCCCCGCCCTGATGCGACCGCTGGTCAAGCGCTTCTACTCGAAATCGGTGCTCGCCGCCGGGAAGGCGCTCCCCGTCGTCGGGAAGCACCTCCTGCAGCGCAACGTCATCAAGATCGGTATTCCCCTGATCGGCGTCCCTCTCGCCGTCCTGCTGAACCGCTACACCACGCTCCTCGCCGGCCGGCACGCGCGGGCCGTCTTCCGGAACGAGGCGCGGGTGATCGAACTCGCCGAGGGGATGAGCGGGAACAGCCGGCACCCGCAGTTGATGCTGTGGGTCGCATGGCTCGTCATCAGGGCGAACTCCAAGATCGCGGACGACGAGGCGCTGCTGATGCGGCATCTGGTGCGGCTGGTCCGGGAGCGGCACGAGGTGGTCGACGAACGGCTCGCGCACGTCGTCGACATCGACCCGGCCGAGGTGTGGAAGCGCGTGGACGCCGAGCCGGGCAATCTCAGCGACGTCCTCGACGCGGCGGAGCGCGTGGCCACCGTGGACGGTGACCTCGACTCCCATGAGAAGGCGGTCCTCGCGAAGTTGCGGGAGCGGTGCCACCGGGGGTGATCCTGTCGTGCGGCCACACTCTCGCAGCGTCGTCCAGCACGGACGCGTCCTGGGACGGGACTTCCACGTCCGGCTGGCCGCCGAGGCGGACGGCCGGCGGCTGCGCGTGGAGGTCTCCGACACCCGCGCGGAACCCCGGCAACCGATCCCCCGCCGGCGCTCGACACACGCGGCGGGATCGACGAGGTGGCCTCCGGGGCAGCCCGCACGTCGATGGGCTCCCGCCCCGCGAGCATCATCGCCTGCAACACCACACGGCCGACCGGCTGCTCCCTGTGCGGCCAGGACGCCTCGATGGTCAAACGGGAACGCGTCGACCGGGCCAGCCGGCGGTGGATGACCTGCTCGTTCGCGAAGACGACCTGCTGGGTGGCCCATTGGGTGGTTTCGTATTCCGGTAGGTCGAAGTGAACGTACGAACGGGGTGACTCTCAGGCACGGTGACCGCCTTGTGCGGGAAGAGGCGACCGGGCGGGGCTGCGATCGTGGTCCGAAAATCCCGCGTCCCCGGGGTCCGGGTGCGTCAGTACCCCTCCTCGCCGCGCTGCCGCGCCCGCAAGGACGTGGATCAAGCGAGCAAGTGACAGCGCCCCGACCGGATCATCGGCGTACCGTCGCACTTGTACGGGACCGACCTCGTCCAGGAACACCTTCTCGCGTGCCAGGACGAACCCCATCGTGAGCAGGGCCGCCCGGCCGTTGCCGTCGTCGAACGGGTGGAAGAAGCACACGTCCAGATAGGCGCGTGCAGCCCGGGCGGCAAGGGGGACGTCCGTGACGGTCGGGGTGGCTTGGGACAGGCACGCCTCGAACTGCTCAGCTGTTTCCTCGCACACTCCGTACCGTTCACGTCCCCCCTTCGCGAAGGCCGGAAGGCTGCGGAATGCTACGTCCGGGCGCCCGAGGATCAGCTTCTGCCACTCAAGGAGCAGGCCGAAGCCGAGCGGGCGGTCCGCCGCGGCGTCCGTCCGAGCCAACCGCCAGGCTGATCGCATGCGGATCCCACGCGTCGTGTCACCGTGTCCGTCGCGCGCGGCAGCGACCGCCTCCAGGGCGTCGTGAGTGCCCCGGATGGGCCCTACCAGTTCATCGGAGGCCTCGTGCCACGGGATCTGCGAGCGTACCCGCAACCAGTTCTGGAGGTCGTCACGCGCCATGCTCCCTGATGGCCTTGGCGGCACTGCCGACCACTTCCGCATCGGGGGCCACCCAGCTCTCGAATTGCGAGTCCACGACCTCGTCGGCCAGTTCTTCGGCCTCCAGGGGGCTCAACCCCGTCGATTCGAGATACCAGATGAGCGTCTGCGCACAGGCACCACGCCAGGTCTCGCCAGCCCCTGTGCGTTCCACGACGAGTGTCACGAGTGGAGCGACAGCGCGTTCACGCATCCGCCGTCTCTCCTCACCGCCCGCGTCGGGTCCGGGGGCGAACTGCGCGAAGACCGCAGAGATCTCCTCGATCCAAGCGCGCCATTGGAGCAGGGCGCTGGTATACCGCTGCGCCTGCTGTTCCAGATCGCCGCTGCCCAGTCCACTCGTCGGCAGGTCCTGAATGAGCGCCCCCGAGCCAGGGTACTCGTCAACGGCGTAGCAGCAGCCGAACGCCCATGAGCCGTAGTGCTCGGCAAGGCCCCGGGCGACCGCGTTGTCCGACCACAGCCCTCGTGGCCGACCCGACTCCGGGTCAGGCGAGGACACCACGTAACGCACTACATCGGGCGCTTGGCCGGGGTCGAACGGGTGCGTGGTCGGATCGACGTCCCGCCACGTCATCGACGTCGGGTACCAATCGGAACTGATGACTACTCCTGCGATCTGAGTGTGGTGCCGCCAGGGTCGTGCCGGCTGCTCCGGCATCGACCGCGAGCAAGGACAGCGGCGGCTTCGGCATCCAGAGGTCGAGATCCGCGTCGAAGGTCCCCGACCGCCTGCTCGACAAAGACACCGGCCACCTCAAGGACGCCAAGGAGGAGCTCAAGCGAGGACTCGGCCTGCCGGTCTTCCGGGAGAGCGGAGGCCCCGAGGTCGTCCGCGAGGCGCTGGAGCACCGGCATATCCCTTCATCGCGCGGCAGCAACCGCTCGTAAACGGACTTCGTCGGAGACGTGACAGGCTGGACCTGACCGACCGCCGGATCAGCCGGACAGTGTGGCCGCCACCGCCTGGAACCAGGCGCCGTAGGAGAACGGCTCGGGTGGGCCGACCTCCATGCCCAGTTCGGCGGCTGCCAAGGCGTATTCCCCCTCGTCCAAGGGGAGGGCGAGCAGCTCGTGGAGTTCGCCCACAAGGCGTGCGACCAGGTGAGGGTCGGTGGTGGCGGCGTAGTCGGCGACGGCGGCATCATGGTCGGGGAACTCGTCGACGATGTCCTGCGAGAACCAGCCGCCGAGCAGTTGCGCGGTCTCCGGGAAGCGCGCGTGCCACTCCCAGTGCGTCTGCGGGGACGACGGTTCGGGGACGTCGCCTTCCTCGATGCTCTTCTTCAGATGATCAGCCAGCATCATCAGCCAGTCGCCGATCTCGGACGCTGCCGTCCCGGTGTCCGGGATCGAGTAGAACTCGCCCAGCGTCTGCCGGAAGCGGCCTGGCGGGTTGCGGCTGTATTCGCGCAGCTGGCGTTCCGCCTCCGCGATGGCCCAGGGGCGGGTGTGCCAGGTATGGCGGAGGTACGCGGTTAGCGCGCGGCTGCGCCGTTCCGGGCTGTCGTCGGCCGGTTGCCCCAGGTATGCGCGCATCACCTGGTCCAGCTCGCCGTACCGGCGGTCGTGTTCGAGGGGCTTCATGGACATGTGCGGGCAGCCCCTACAGGTAGAACGGGACGGTCGTGTGGACGACGAAGCCGTGCGGGCTCGACGGCTCGCGGCGCAGAACGACGCGCGCCGCACGAACGTCGACGGGCCCCCGCCCCGCCAGCAGGTCGCCCTCCAGCTGGACCCGGCCCACGGGCTCCTCTCGGGAGGGCCAGGCTGCCTCGATGGTGAGGCGGGCACGGGCGCCCTGGGCGAGCCAGCGGTGGATGACCTGCTCGTTGGAGGTCACCACCTGCTGGGTGGCCCAGTGGGCGGTCTCCCGGTCGGGGTAGGAGGCGGAACGAGTCAGCACGGAGGCATCCTCTCAAAGCATCTGGTCAGGAGCTGCGCTTGTACGGATCGGCAGCCGGATCAGTAGTCGGAGAAGTTCCAGAACATGCCCACCTCGGTGTCGGAGACGACGATCAGGCCGCAGTCCTCCGAGTAGTCGTTGGTCACCGCCAGCGGGCTGTACCCCCAGTGCGACGTCGTGAAGTCGAGTGTGCCGGGCACAGGGCCGGGCCTGCTGACGTTGGTGTGGTAGGTGGCCTCGTCCCCGTACCGCGCGAGGATCGTGCGTGCCATCGCTCGCAGTTCCTCCTCGCTCTCCGTGAAGCGCTTCAGGTTGGACAGGGTGCAGCAGTCGTCCGTGAGGGCCAGCAGCAGGTTCTCGGCGCTGGCCCGGTCGATCTCATGGAGACGCAGCGCGATGTACTCCGGAGGGTGGACGGCGAACGGATACGTGGGGTACGTCTCGCGCTCCGGGGTCTGCGCCGTGTCGTCGAGACCGGTCCAGCCCCGGGGATCCGGTACGGCCCGGGCCATCAGCGCGAGGACGTCGAGGACCCAGTCCTGGTGGCGCCGCGGACCCGTGGCGTCGTACGGCAACGCGTCCTCGAACAGGTGGCGTACCGCGGCTTCCCAGACAATCTGGTCGACGGACATGTGGTGCTGGCCTTTCTATGCGGGGCGCTAGGCCTTGGAGGGCATCGACGTCATGACGGTGAACGGCGGGTTACGGCTGCTGTCGTACCGGATTCTTGTGTCGATGCCGGTGACGTCGTACGCCTTGGCGTTGAGGCCGCCCTGCTTGTACCCGGACAGCGGGTCGTTCTGGTCGACCGGCTGCTTGAACACGCTGCGGCCGCTGATCTCGCCGTTCGGCGTGGTCGAGTGGAAGTCTTTGACCTTGCCGTCTTCCGCCGGCGGCGGGCCCTTGATCCACGCCTCGATGGCGGCCTTGTTCTTGTTGAGGTTGTACTCGTCAGCTCCTGCGCCCGCTGGTAGTCCGGGAAGGACGACGCGGCGCCGGGGTACGGCTTGCCGTACGGCCAAGCCTGCGTCGGACCGTTCACCTGCTGGTCCCGAAGCCGCTGGGCCAGCTGCTCGTCCGTCTTGCCGACGTGCTTGTCCAGGGTGTGGCCGTTCTCCATGTACTCGTTGGCGGCGAGGTTGAGGTCGTACTTGCCGGTCGAGTCGACCTTCAGCCAAACCTGCGAGTCCTTGAAGTCCTCCAGGGCCCGCATGCCGAAGCCTTCCGCCCGCGCCTCCTGGGCCTCGAATTTCGGAGCGCTACGGTGTGCCTCGTCCAACGGGGCCATGAGCGCATCGAGTTTCGGAACGAGCGCGTCGACTCGTCGGTTGTACTCGGTGACGATCGAGTTCAGCTTGGCGGTGTCCATGTTCAGGACGATGCCCTGGCCCAACTGGCTCGCGCCTTTGGCGACACCTTTGGCCACCCCTTTCACCAGCCCCTTGACGTCGTCCATGCCGACGCCGTCCTTGAGGTTGACCTCGACCTTGGGAATCGCGTCGCGTACGGCCTCGATGTAGACGTCCCATACCTCGCGATTGAGGTAGACGGCCGCCTCGGCGAATTCGTAGAGGAGATCGCTGACTTTCTGAGCCGTGTCGAACAGCACGGTCATCACGGGGTGGGTGGCGGTCTGCGAGGAAGAGCTGTCGTGTTTCCACTGGTAGTTCTCGCGGCTCTTGCCCCACGCCGTCGTGCCCCACAGCGAACTGCAGAACTGGCGCATCGCGTCGTGCCACTCGCTGTTGGTCTGCTGAGTGATGCTGCTGACGTTCCCGGTCAAACCGCTCTCCGCCGTGGAGAGCGAGGTGGTCGACGCCATCCACGCCTTCGACAGCGAGGCCAGGTAGTGCTGCTGCGGAAACGGATAGACCTCGGCGACCTTGCCCATCCGGAAGGCGTGCTCGACCACTGGCCTCAGTACGTCCCGGACCGGCTCGGGCACCCACTCGAGGAGCCTGCGGATGAAGTCGTCGCCGCCGTCGTCGTCGCCCCACTTCAGATTCGGCACGGAGCCGTAGGCGGGCGGCTTCTCGATGACCTTCGGCAACGGCTGGACGACCGGCTTCGCCTTCCCCGTCGGGTCGTTGACCGCCTCCGCCTTGGCATAGGCATTGGCCGTCGAGGTGAAGCCGACCGCCGCACCGCCGATGCTGACGACACTCTTGGCCCACACCTCGAGGAAACGGTTGCCCACCTTGACGTACGACGTCGCGAGGGCCTGGGGCGAGGTGCCGTAACCGCCGGCGTCCGGGTACTTGTGCAGATCGTCGAGGAGGCTCTTGGCGCCTTTGTCCATCACCGTCTGCTGGCTCGCCACACCGCCGGAGACGCGGTGGAGGTCGGACGGCTTGACGTCGATGGTGCCGTTCTGGCTCGGCGGCGTCCCCATCAGCCGGCCCCCCAGCCACGGAGCACGGCCTGGTGCGCGGCCGCGTAATTGATGTGGCTGGTGGTCGCGCACTCGTGCAGCCACTTCTGGGCCGCCTGGAGGTCCTGGGCCGAGCGGTCCCACTCGTCGAGTTTGTCGACGAAGACCTCACGGGCCTCCCCCTCCCAGGACAGCACGACCGGCACGACTCGGTCGTGGAGGTCGTCCAGGCCGCTGTTGAGCTTCTTGAGAGTGTCCTCCAGCTCGGCGGCGAGTTCGCGGAGGGTGGCGAAGGAGACGGTTATGTGGCCGTCGTCCGCGCTTCCGGTCGGCATGGTTCCCCGTTTCATAGGTGTCGTCGCGTCGCGGCAAGGGATCGGGAGACCGTCAGAAGGAGTCGAGGCTGCTGCGCGGGTGGGCAGGCCCGATCGACTCCGGGTTGGGTGTCGACAGCTTGTCGACCTCGCTGTCGATGTCCACCGCAATGCTCCGCAGTCCGGCCACCACGTCCAGTTCTTGTTGCGTGAAGCCGTCCCGGCTCAGACGTACGGCCTGCTCGAGGTGACGGATCACTTCGCGGATGCGCACGGCGTCCTCGGCCGCCGCCCGGTGGAACCCGCGGTACGCCGTCGCCGCGGGTCCCCGCCAGCCCGCTTCGATACGGTCGACGATCGCGTCCATCCGTCTGACCTGCTTGTCCAGATGAACCTGCATGTCGTCGAGGTCATCGGCCAGTTTGGTGAGGTCCTGGCTCGACACCCTCAGATCGACGCCGCCCTCTTGGCCCGCGCCCGCTCCACGAACGCCCATGCTTCGTACCCCCGCCCCCGTGACGTCGGCATGGCAAACCGCGTGTGCACGATGATCCTAACCTCGCGCTCTTCCGAAGCCGGTGCCCGGCGGCGGGCCCAAGGAGGGCAGCCGAGGCGCAGGCACGGACTTTCGGTCACGGGCGTCACCGACCCGCCCGCGCCCCGTCCGTGCCGCGCGGCCGAGTCCGGGAATTCGACGAGGCGGGTACCGATGTCCGAGGTGGGCGTTATTTTTGATGCTGATCGTCACGGTGCCCTCGCCGGCTGTCACACCGGGGTGCAACCGACGGTCCCGCCAGCCGCCCTGCCCGAAAGGTCCTCGTGAAGCCCACCCTGGCCGCCGCGCAGCTCCGCGGCAGTCTGACGCAGTACCTCACGACGACGTACGCGCTGGCCGACGAGGACACGCGGCTCGCCGGGTTCCTCGTCGACGCCGGGCCGGTCAACTCCGCGACCCTGCTGGAGATCGGCCCCCGCGGCGCCTCCCGCGACCATGCGGACAACCCGACGACCGTCCAGGACGTGTTCGTCCGCATCGGCGGGGCGGGCCCGGGCAAGGCCACCACCAGCATGGTCGTCAACAGCCGGCACACCATCGTCGACCACACCTGGGTCTGGCGTGCCGACCACGGCGACGGCGTGGGCTGGGACACCAACCGTGCGGACTACGGCGTGGTCGTCAACGGGCACGACGTGCTGGCGACCGGGCTGTTCGTGGAGCACTTCAACAAGTACGACGTGCAGTGGTTCGGCGAGCGCGGGCGCACGATCTTCTACCAGAACGAGAAGGCGTACGACGCCCCGAACCAGGCCGCGATCCAGAACGGCCCGGTCAAGGGCTACGCCGCCTACCGGGTCGGGGACGGCGTGACCACCCACGAGGGCTGGGGCCTGGGCAGCTACTGCTACTACAACGTCGACCCGGGCATCGTGCAGCACCACGGCTTCGCCGCGCCGAACCGTCCCCGGGTGCGCTTCCACGACCTGCTCGTGGTCTCGCTCGGCGGCAACGGGCAGTACGAGCGCGTCATCAACGACACGGGATCGCCGACGTCGGGGACGTCCACGGTGCCGTCGACGGTGGTGTCGTACCCGTGACGGAACGGGTCCTGCCTTCCGGTCGGAGAGGGAGGCCGGTGGTGTCGTACCCGTGACGGAACCGGCCCCTCCCTTCCGGTCGGGAGGGAGGGGCCGGCCTGTCTACCGGGCCGGTGAGGCCACCGGAACCGGCGCGTAGCCCGTGGGCCGGGCGGTGAAGGTGCCGCGGCCCTGGGTGCGGCTGCGCAGCCGGGTCGCGTAGCCGAACAGTTCGGCCAGCGGCACGGTGGCGGTGACGACCGCCGCACCCGCACGGGCGGCCGAGCCGGTCACCCGGCCCCGCCGGGCGGCGAGATCGCCGAGCACACCGCCGACCGCGTCCTCGGGCACGGTGACCGTGACCTCGACGACCGGCTCCAGCAGGACCATCGCGCAGGCGCGCAGGGCCTCCCGGAGACCGAGCCGGCCGGCCGTGCGGAACGCCGTGTCCGAGGAGTCCTTCACATGGGTCGCCCCGTCGGTGAGCGTGACGCGCAGCCCGGTGACCGGGTGACCGCCGAGCGGCCCCTCGGCCAGGGCGTCCCGGCAGCCGGCCTCGACCGCCCGCACGTACTCCTGCGGCACCCGCCCGCCGACCACGGCCGAGCGGAACGCGAAACCTCCCTCCTCGTACGGCTCCACGTCGAGGACCACATGGGCGAACTGCCCTGCGCCGCCGTCCTGTTTGACGTGCCGGAACACCAGGCCGGACAAGCCCCGTCCGACGGTCTCGCGGTAACTGACCCGTGGGCGGCCGACGTTGACCTCCAGTCCCAGCTCACGCCGGAGCTTCTCCACCGCCACCTCCAGGTGCAGTTCGCCCATGCCGGACAGCACGGTCTGCCCGGTCTCCGGGTCGGTCCGTACGACCAGCGAGGGATCCTCGTCGGTCAGCCGCGCCAGCCCCGACGCGAGCCGGTCGGTGTCACCGGCCCGGCGGGACTCGACCGCGGCCGACACCACCGGCTCGGCCACACCGGGCGGTTCGAGGACGAGCGGCGTGTGCTGCGCGCACAGGGTCGAGCCGGCGCGGGCGGACTTCAGTCCGACCACGGCGACGATGTCCCCGGCGACCGCCCGGTCCAGCGGCGCGTGCCGGTCTGCCTGGACGCGCAGGATCCGCCCGATCCGCTCGGTGCGCCGCGCACTCGCGTCCCACAGGGTGTCTCCCTTCTCGATCGTGCCCGAGTAGACGCGCAGATAGGTCAGCCGTCCCGTCGAGGTGGCGTGCACCTTGAACGCGAGGGCGGCCACCGGTGCCGCGGGATCGGCGGCCCGCTCCTGCTCCTCACCCTCGTGCGTGCCCCTGACCGGCGGCACGTCCAGGGGCGACGGCAGATAGGCCACGACGGCGTCCAGCAGTGGCTCGACACCGCGGTTGCGGTACGCGGAGCCGCACAGCACGACCACGCCGTCACCGTCACGGGTCACCTGACGCAACGCCGAGACGAGGGTCCGCTCGCCGAGCGCGCCCGTGTCGCAGAACTCCTCCAGCGCGCCCGGGTGCAGTTCCGCCACGGCCTCCTCCAGCGACCGGCGGCGCGCCAGAGCCTCGCCCCGCAGGCCGTCGGGGACCGGCACGTCCTCGGCGGTGCCGTCATCGGCCCACAGCAGTGCGCGCATACGCACCAGGTCGACGACGCCGGTGAAGGTGTCCTCCGCTCCGATCGGCAGCTGCACCACCAGGGGTGCCGGGTGCAGCCGCTCCCGGACCGACGCCACGGCCGCGTCGAGGTCGGCCCCGGCACGGTCCATCTTGTTGACGAACGCGATCCGCGGCACGCCGTACCGGTCGGCCTGCCGCCACACCGACTCGCTCTGCGGCTCCACCCCGGCGACCGCGTCGAACACGGCCACCGCACCGTCGAGCACCCGCAGGGCACGCTCCACCTCGTCGGCGAAGTCGATGTGCCCCGGGGTGTCGATGAGGTTGATCCGGTGACCGTCCCAGGCGCAGCTGACCGCCGCGGCGAAGATGGTGATGCCCCGGTCGCGCTCCTGCGGGTCGAAGTCGGTGACGGTGGTGCCGTCGTGGACCTCACCGCGCTTGTGGGTGGTGCCGGTGGCGAACAGGATCCGTTCGGTGACGGTGGTCTTGCCGGCGTCGACGTGGGCGAGGATGCCGAGGTTGCGGCCGACGGAGAGCGGGTTGAAGTGGGTGCGCACGGCCCGGGGCCTTTCGGTGCGGTTCGGGAAAGGGGCAGCGCGATTACCGGTGCGAGACGGGCAGACGGCACCCGGACCTGACGCTTTCGTCAGTGGTCGTCGGGGGTCAGGCGTTCGTCCCGGGCGTCCGGTGCCGCCGCGCGGCGGGCACCGGAGCGACGCAGGACACGAGGATCACCTGGTAGCGCGGCAGGGAGACGGCGACAGCGGTGTGGTCACGCATGGCCGTCTCCCTTCGTCGTCGCATTGACGCCCGGCGCTCGGTAGTGGGCGGCGCCGGGTCCGTCCGTGAGTGTAGGGAGACCGGGGGGAAGGAGGCGAGGGATTATTCCGGCGGGGTCGGGGTGTCATGGGTGCGGTACATGGCCTGGACGTCGAGCTCCAGTTGGACCGTCGGGCCGACGACCGCGATGCCCCGGGCCAGCATGGAGCGCCAGTTCAGCGTGTAGTCCTCGCGGTGCAGCTCCGCCGTCGCCAGGGCCGCGCAGCGCAGCTCCTGGCCGTAGCCGCCGTTCACGGTGCCGAGGTACGTCGTGTCCAGGGCCACCGAGCGGCTGACGCCGTGCATCGTGAGGGAGCCCTGCAGCGTCCACTTGGTGCCGCCCCGGTAGGCGAAGCGGGCGCTCGTGAAGTCGATGTACGGGAAGCGCTCGACGTCGAGGAAGTCGGCGGATCGCAGGTGGTTGTCGCGGGTGGTGTTGCCGGTGGTGATGCTGGAGGCGTCGATCCGGACGTGCACGCGGGAGTCGGCCATGTCCGGGGCGACCCGGATGCCGCCCTCGAAGCGTTCGAAGCGGCCGTGCACATGGGCCATCCCGACGTGCTTGGCGATGAACCGGATCGCCGTGTGCGGCGGGTCGAAGAGCCAGGTTCCGGGCGTCGGCAACTGGAGCGCCTCGGCGGGCTGCAGCCAGACGCGCTCGGGGACCGTCGGGGCGCCCGGGCCCGTCTCGATCGTCTCGCGGTGCGGCCGCAGGCCTTGCGCCGAGATGAGCAGGCTGTACCGGCCGGGTGGCAGCGCCGCGAGGAAGTACCCGTACGGATCGGTGGTGCCGCGTGCGGCGACGCGGTGGGTGTCCAGGGCCGTGACGGTGACGTCCGCGGCCGCCAGGGGCGAGCCCATCGGGTCGACGACCTCGCGGGCCACGGAGCCCGCGCCGTCGGGAAGGGGGAGGGCGAGGCCCGCCGCTGCGGCGGAGGTGTTCTTGAGCCACCGGCGCCGGAGCAGTGCGAGGGCCATGGTGGTCACCTTTCTTCGGGTGTGCGGCCGTGCGGTCAGCGATCCAGCGCATGCCGACGGCCGCACCTTGCTGCGGTCACACCCCCTTGTCGATCTTGACGGGCCGGGTCCGCGTACGGGTGTCTCAATACGAGACAGTCACGAGCGTCCCCCGAAGAGATGCGCGTGCTCGGCGGCCCACCCGGCGAAGGTGCGCGCCGGCCGGCCCGTGACCTTCTCCACGGTGTCCGAGACCGTGCGGCCCACCTCGGGGGTGTTCCCGTACGCCATGAGCAGGAAGCCGATGACGTCCTCCGGCAGGCCCGCCGCCCGCCACCCCGCGAGAGCCTCCTCCTCGGTCAGCTCGATCAGGGTGATCTCCCGGCCGGCGGCCGCCGCGATCGTCTTCACCTTGTCGCCGACGGTGAGCACGTCCGGCCCGGTGATCACATACTCCTGGCCGCCGTGCCCTTCTTCCGTGAGCGCGACCGCGGCGACGGCCCCGATGTCGCCCTCGTGGACCATGGCGCTCAGCCGGTCGACGAACGGCTCCCGCACCTCGCCCGCGGCCACGATCCCGTCCACCCACTCCAGGGCGTTGGCCATGAACTCGACCGGCATCAGCACGGTCCAGTCCACGCCGTCGGCGGCACGCACCGCGTCCTCCAGCGGGGTGGGGCCCCCGCCGTGCAGCACGGTGACGTGACGGACACCGGCGGAGCGGGCCAGCTCCAGGATCCGGGGGCCGGTCTCCAACGGGCTGAAGGCGGCGCCCCCGAAGGTGATCAGGTGCAGGCCGGTGACGCCGTCCAGAGCCGGGGCCAGGCCGTCCGGCTCGGTCAGGTCGCCCTCGACGACCTCGACACCCGGCGGGAAGGAGGCCTTCCCCGCGTCACGGGTGAGGGCACGCACCTCGTGCCCCCGGTCGAGCAGTTCGGCGACGACCTGACGGCCGACGGTTCCGGTGGCGCCGGTGACGAGGATCTTCTGCGTCTGAGTCATGCCACGACCCTAGGAAGACTTGCGGTCACCTTCTGTCCGCGAGCCGGAGTCCGGCGGCCCCCCTTCGTACGCCGCGAGCAGTACGCCGCGAACCCCCTCCGCCGTCACCTCACGCGGGTTGGCGTACGGCTCGCCCGCGGTCCGGGCCGCCGCCGGGGTGAGGTCGGCCTCGGTGAGGCCGAGTTCGGCCAGGGAGCGCGGGGCGCCGAGGCGACCGGCCAGGTCCCACAGGGCGCGGGGCACGTCGTCGGTGCCGAGAGCGCGGCGCAGGACCGTCAACGCCTGCGGGGCGGCGGGGGCGTTGTGGGCGAGGGCGTGGGGCAGCACGAGGGTGTGGGTCTCGGCGTGGGGCAGGCCGTAGGTGCCGCCGAGGACGTGGCACAACTTGTGGTGCAGCCCCATGGTCGTCGCGCCGAGGCACGCGCCGCACAGCCATGCCGCGTACAGCGCCCGGCTGCGCGCGTCGAGGTCCGTCGGGTCGGTGGCCAGCCGCGGCAGCGCCCCGGCCATCGCCCGGACGCCCTCCTCGGCCATGACCGTCACCAGCGGTGAGACGTCCGGGGCGTACAGCGCCTCGACGGCGTGCGCGAGTGCGTTGATCCCGCTGGTCACGGTCAGTTGCACGGGCAGGGAGAGGGTGAGCCGGGGGTCGTAGACGACACTGCGGGGCTGGACGACCGGGTCGCGGCCGGTGCGTTTGACGCCCTGCTCGGTCAGGCCCCACACCGGGGTCATCTCGGAGCCGGAGTAGGTGGACGGTACGGCGATCAGCGGCAGTCCGGTGCGCAGGGCGATCGCCTTGCCGAGCCCGATCGCGGAGCCGCCGCCGACCGCGACGCAGCCGTCCGCCCCGGCCGCCCGGACGGCTGCGACGGCCCGGTCGGCGTCCTCGACGGGCACGTGCATCCGTGCCTCGGCGTGCAGACCGGCGCAGCTGTCGCCGAGCGCGTCCGCGACCGCCCGCGCCGCCCGCTCGCCCCGGCTGCCGGACACCACGAGCAGCCGCCCGAGACCCAGGCGCGCCGCCTCGCCCGGGGGCGCGGTGACGGCCGCGCCGGGCCGGAAGACCACCCGCTGGGGCCGGGTTTCGTAGCTGAACTCGTCCTGGAACGTCATGCGGTCCGCTCCAGCACGAGGTCGAAGCGGGCGTGGCGGAAGGGGTTCTCCACGCCGAACTCCCGGGCCAGGGCCGGGTCGTCGGTCTCCGCGAAGTCCTGGACGAGGCTCTGCTTCACGGCGAACACCGCGTCGGAGTCGAGGTAGTCGCCGCCGGCCACGAAGATGTGCGTGGTGACGGGTGTGTGGCCTTCGGCCGCGGCGATGAAGTGGATGTGCGCGGGGCGGTAGGGGTGCCGCCCGGTCGCGCGCAGCAGCTCGCCCACGGGACCGTCGGTGGGGATCGGATACGCCGCCGGGACGCAGGTGCGGAACCAGAAGCGGCCCCCGGTGTCGGCGGTGAACAGCCCGCGTCCGTTGCCCGCGGGCTGGACGCCGGGCTGCTGGACGTCGTAATAGCCCTGGTCGTCGGCCTGCCAGACGTCGACGACGGCGCCGGGCAGCGGGGTGCCGTCCGCGGACCGCACCCGGCCGCTGACGACGCACCTCTCACCGCCGCCCACCAGGTCGATGTCGTCGCCGAGCGCGCGCGGCGGCGACTCGGTCATGTGGAAGGGGCCCAGCACGGTCGATTCGGTGGTCCCTGCCGCACGGTCGCCGTTCAGGGTCTCCACCAGCATGGACAGGCCCAGCACGTCCGACAGCAGGATGAACTCCTGCCGAGTGTCGGTGCAGGCCCGGCCGGTCGCCGTCAGGAAGGCGATCGCCCGTTCCCACTCCTCCTGCGTGAGACGGGTCTCGCGCGCGAAGTCGTGCAGATGGCGGACGAGGCCGGTGAGCAGTTCACGCAGCCGCGGGTCGGCGGTCCCGCGCAGGCCGGCGAGGACCTGCTCGGTGACGCCGGCCCTGGTCGCTTCGGTGGTCATCCCGGCTCCTCGTCGTCGGCGTCCGCTTCTTCCATGATGGCGCGCTCACCCGTGCCCGAGCATGCGCCGCAGCGCGTCCGCGAGCAGTTTCCCGGCGTCCGGGGCGATGGACGCGTGACGGAAGGCGACGAAGCCGTCCGGGCGGACGAGGAGGGCGCCCGCGTCGGAGGTCTCGCGCAGGCGCGCCCAGTCGCCGTAGGGGTCCTCGTACTCCTGGCCGGGGCCGATCACCACGGTGGCGATCTCGATGTCCTGGGCAGAGGCCGCCCGCACCCAGTCCTCGCCGCCGATGCCGGTCAGCAGGGTGAAGCGGCCCCGGCCGACGGTGTCGAGGGTCGAGAGCGTGCGGGTGCCGCTCGTGATCCAGGCGTGCGGGAGCCGGGCGCCGGGCCGGGTGGACGGCTGGTGGTGCAACTCGGGGTCACGGCTGAAGCCGGGGTCGGGCGTGCCGTCCGGGACGATGGCGGCGGAGGCCTCCGCCGGATAGCGCTGGTTGAGGTCGACGCCGTGTGCGTTGAACTCGTAGACCTTGAAGGCGATCGCGTCGCGCAGCTTCTCCCGCTGTTTCTCGGCGGCCTCGGTGGCGTCCTTGCGGGCGGCGATGTTGGCCCGGAGCTGCTCGGGGGTCTGCGGGGAGAGCCCGTCGAGGGCCTCGAACACCGGGGCGGTCTCGCGGATGGACCGGTTGGCGCGGGTGACGACCTGCCGCCCGATGGGGGCGCGTTCGGCGGTGTAACTGTCGAGCAGCCGTGGGTGGGCGGTGCCGTCGAGGACCAGCTTGAGCTTCCAGGCGAGGTTGTGGGCGTCCTGGATCGAGGTGTTCGAGCCCAGACCGTTGGACGGCGGATGGCGGTGGACGGCGTCACCGGCGCAGAAGACCCGGCCGTTCGCGTATGTCTGCGCGTACATCTCGTTGACGGTCCACGCCGAGGACGACGTGATGGTCACGGGGATGTCGTCGTCGCCGACGAGCTTCCGGACGATCGACTCGGCGTACTCGGTCGTCAGGTCGGGGGCGCCGGCGCTCACGTCGTAGCCCCAGACGATCAGCCACTCGTTCCAGGGGCGCACGCAGCGCACCAGGCCCGCGCCGATGCCGCCGACCGTCGCGCCCGGGGCGAGGACCCAGTAGAGGGTGGAGGGGCGGTGGGCGGTGTACTTGCTCAGGTCCGCCTCGAAGACGATGTTGAGGCTGCCGGCCACGCCCATCTGGCCGTCCATCGGCAGCCCGGCGTCCGCGGCGACCTTCGACCGTCCGCCGTCGGCGCCGATCAGGTACTTGGCACGGATCTCGTACGTGTCCCCGCGCAGCCGGTCGCGGACGGTGGCGGTGACGCCGCCGTCGTTCTGGGTGTGGGAGAGGTACTCGTTCTCGAAGCGGAGCCGGGTGCCGCGAGCGACGGCCGCGTTCACGAGGACCGGCTCCATGAGGTGCTGCGGCATGTCGCACATGCGGGTGGGGCTGGCGAGTTCGTGCTCGGCCTGCACGAGCGGGTCGTTGCCCCAGGAGCGCACCCGGCCCAGTTCCTCGCCCGCCAGGCTGGTGCAGAAGGTCGTGTTGCCCATCAGGTGCTGCGGGGTGGCCTGCGCGACGACCTCGTGCTCGACGCCGAGGTCGCGCAGCACCTCCATGGTGCGCTGGTTGGTGATGTGTGCGCGGGGTGTGTCGGCGAGGCGCGCGTAGCGGGTCACCACGATGTTGGGGACGCCGTAGGTGCTCAGGGCAAGCGCGGCCGCGGCACCGGCCGGGCCGCTGCCCACGATCAGGACGTCGGTCTGGACGACGGTGGCCATGCGGCGCTCCTGCGAGAGGGGGTCGGGCGGCGGTTGCGTGACGTGCATGATCATGGGGCGCTCCGGCCGCGTGCGGGTGTCTCATTACGAGACACCGGATCCCGACGCAGGGCGGCGCCGGTTCCTCACGACGGGGAAGCGCGGAGCTTGCGAAGACGGCGCCGGTTCCTCAATGACGGGGCACCGCGGAGCTTGCGAAGACGGCGCCGGTTCCTCACGACGGGCCACCGCGGAGCCTGCCAAGACGGCACCGGTTCCTCAATGACGGGGCACCGCGGCGCCTGCCAAGACGGCACCCGGACCCGCAGTTGTTTCCTGTTCAACCGAACCCGCTACGGTGGGCCGTGCCGTGACCACCACAGACCCTTCCCCCACAGCCACCGCCCGGCCCTCGCTGCGCCTGGCCCGCGAGCGGTTCCTGTCGGGGCGTCCGCTGCCCCTGGGCGTACCGGAGGAGGTCGTCGCGGCGTGGCGGCGGGCGCGATTCTTCGGCGTGCCCCACGACTTGGCGGAGCCGGCGGCCGGCCCCCCGCTCACCGGGGAGCCGACGCTGCTCGGCGTCGCCCGGCCGGTGCTCGACCGGATCGTCCCGGCACTGGGCGAGGGCGGGGCGCTGCTCCTCCTGACCGACGAGCGACTGCGTGTGCTGTGGAAGGCGGGGAGCGCACCGGGGTTCGGCGCGTGCCCCGTCCTGTCGGAGCAGGAGGTCGGCAACAACAGCGCGGCACTCGCCGTGCGCACCCGCGGCCGGGCCGAGGTGCACGGTCCCGAGCACTTCCTCGACCGGTGGCAGGACGTGTCAGCGGTCAGCGTCCCGGTGCTCGGGCCGGAGAGCGGTCAGGTGCTGGGCACCCTGACCGTCGCGACCCCGCTGTCTGCCGCCGGGACCCCGCACCCGCAGGCGGCCTTCGCCGAGGCCACGGTCACGGCGATCGAGACGGAACTGCGGGCACGGGCCGGGTGGGACGAATCGGTGCTGCTGGACGCCTATGTGCGGGCGGCGCGGGGGCCGGACCGGGCCGTGACGGCACTCGACGGCCGCAACCGGCTGGTCAGTGAGGCAGCTCAGCGACTGGTGACGCCCGAAGTGCTCGGGGTGCTGGAGCGTACGGCGCTCCACGCGCGGGAATCAGATGTCACGGGCTACGCGGAGCTGCCGGAGGGAGCCGGGTGCACCGCACGCGTCACTCCGGTGCGTGTGGACGGCAGGACCATCGGGATCCTGGCCGCCCTGGACCCGCTCGACGATCCGGCTCCCAAGGCCTCGGCCTCGTCCCCGCCGGTCGCCCTGACCGGCTCCTCGGTCCCCTGGCGGCACACCGTCGGGCGGGCCGTGCAACTGGCCCGCTCCCGGGAGCCGCTGCTGCTCACCGGTGAGCGCGGTACCGGCAAGTCCGCGCTGGCGCGGGAGCTGTTCGGGCCGGGCCCCGTCCAGGTCGCCGACGCGGCGCGGGACACCGGCCTCGACCAGGCCCTGCCCGGGTGGCGCTCCGATCGCCCGCTCCTGCTCCGGCACGCCGAGCGCCTCGCGCAGCCCGGCGTGGCCGCGCTCAACTCCCTGCTCGACCAGCACCCGGACACCCGGCTGCTGATCACCTACACACCCGGCTCGCCCGTCGGCCCCTGCCTGCAGCGCCTGCTGGACAAACTGTCGGCCCGCTCGGTGACCCTGCCACCGCTCCGGGAACGCGCCCAGGACGTACGGGAACTCCTGCCGGCCCTCACCCCCCGCCCGGCACCCGGGCAGCCGCCGCTGACCTGGACCCTGGACGCCCTGCAGGCGCTGGAACGGTACCCGTGGCCCGGCAACGTCACCGAGCTGGCCCATGTAGTACGGGCCATCGCGGAGCACCGGCGGGTGTCCGGGCCGGTCCGCCGGGCGGAGCTGCCGGACGCCGTCCGGGAGGGACCGGCCGCTCGTCCGCTCAGCCCGATGGAACATGCCGAGCGGGCCGCGATCCTGGAGGCGCTGCGCCGCCACGGCGGCAACAAGGCGCGCGCGGCGACCGCGCTGGGGATCGGCCGGGCGACGCTGTACCGCAAGCTGCGGGGGTACCGGCGCTGATCCCGGGGATGGGGGCGTCGCACAACAGCTCGGGCGGGTCGAGAAGATCTCGACCCGCCCGAGCTGATCTGTGTCCGAGGGGGGACTTGAACCCCCACGCCCGATAAAGGGCACTAGCACCTCAAGCTAGCGCGTCTGCCATTCCGCCACCCGGACCAGGTGTCTGCCGCCGTGCCAGGGGTGCTCCCCGCGGCGACATGGACAACCATACCAAGCTTTCGGAGTGCCTTTCACCTGCGTTTCCGCGCGCCTGGCGGGGGTCCGGGACCTCGCGCTCCGATCCCTCTAGGGTCACACCATGAGTGACTGGATGGTTACGCAGAGCCCCGCGGCCGGGCGTCGCCCGCGTGCGCTGTCGCCGCTCAGGGAGCATCTGCGGGACACGTTCTGGTTCGCCCCCACCGCGGCGATGGCCGGCGTCTTCGTGGTCTGGCTGGGGGCCGAGGCGCTCGACACAGCCATCGTCGACGCGCTCCGGCAGGACCGTGACTACGACACGCTCGGCGAGCTGCTGCGGTTCGCGGAGGACGCGAAAGCGGTGGTGAGCGCGGTCGGCTCCGCGATGATGACCTTCATCGGTGTGGTCTTCAGCATCTCGCTGGTGGCCGTGCAGATGGCGAGCGGGCAGTTCACCCCGCGCGTGGTGCGGCTCTTCGTGCGGAGCCGGATCACCAAGGCGACCTTCGCGGTGTTCCTGTCGACCTTCGTGCTGTCCCTGCTGGTCCTGACGAGCTTCGACACCGTCGACGATCCCCGGGCCGTCACGACGGTGCCTCTGGTGCAGTCGGTCCTCACCCTCTGCATGGTCGCCCTGAGCCTGCTGCTCTTCGTGCTCTACGTGAACGCCACTCTGCGGCTGATGCGGATCAGCCATGTGATCGCGCGGATCGCCTCGGAGTCGTTCCGGGTGGTCGCCTCGATGCCCGTGCCGGTGAGCGGGCAGGAAGCCGCGGTCCTCGGCGCGGAGACCGCGTGGGTGCCGCACGAAGGCCGGGCCGGGGTGCTGCGGGACGTGCACATCGCGCGCTTGGTGCGGGTGGCGCGCAAGCATGGGGTCGTGCTGCGGCTGATTCCTCGGATCGGGGATTTCGTGGTGCCCGGCATGCCCGTGCTGGCGGTGCACGGCGGGCCGGTACCGCCGCGCCGGGCGCTGCGCCACGCGATCTCGGTGGGGGTGGAGCGGACCTACCACCAGGATCTCGGTTTCGGGCTGCGGCAGTTGTCCGACATCGCGCTGCGCGGCCTGTCCCCCGCGGTCAACGATCCGACGACCGCCGTCCAGGCGCTGGACCGCATCGTCCAGTTCCTGGCCGCGCTGAGCCGGCGCCCGCTGGACGCCGCCCTGCACCGGGACCGGGCCGGTGCGGTGCGGCTGGTGCAGCCCGTGCCCGGCTGGACCGAGCTGGTGGATCTCGGGTTCACCGAGACACGGGGGTGCGCCATCGGCAGCCCACAGGTCTCCCGGCGCATGCTGGCAGGCCTCGACGACCTGCTCCTGCTCGCGCCGCCGGAGCGCCGCGAGCCGCTGCTGCGCCATCGCGAACTGCTCCGGCAGGCCGTCGATCTCGCGGCGGCGACCGCGCCGGACCGGGACTTCGCCCTGCGCCCGGACCGGCAGGGCATCGGCTGAGCGACGTCTCGAAGTGACGGGCCGCGCCGCGTCGGACCGCACCCGTGTGGCGGCCTCCCGCCGGCCGTCGGACCGCTTCCAGCGTCCGACGCCGGCCCCCCTCATCGCGAACCCCGCGGGGAACCGGCGTCGGACGCGCCCCCCCTACGTCAGGGCAGCAGCTGGTACTCCGGGAAGTTCCCCGGCAGCCGCTCCCCCTCCGGTCCCCGCGTCACCGCCCGCACGAGCAGGTCACCGCCGACGAACGCGCCGCGCCAGGACGCGCCGAGCCCTCCGAACAGCTCGTCGCGATCGCCCCGGGAGCGCGGCGTGCCGTGGCCGACCTTGAACGCGCGGATGTGCGGGGCGAGCCGCTCGTACGTCGCCCGGTCGTCCGTGGACAGCGTGGCGACCAGCGCGCCGTTGGAGGCGTTCATCGCGGCCAGCAGCTCCGCCTCCGTGTCGACCAGGACGATCGTGTCGACCGGGCCGAACGGCTCCGCGTGGTGCAGCGGGGAGGACGAGGGCGGGTTGAGGAGCGTGACCGGCTGGACGTAGGCGGAGGTGTCCTGCCCGGGCAGGAAGCGGGCGTCGTCGGGTGTGGCGCGGTGCAGCGGTACGGCGCCGCGTTCGATCGCCACGGCGACCTGATCCTGCAGCTCCTTCGCCTTGGCCGCGTTGATCACCGGCCCGAAGTCCAGCTCCGGGTACGGGTCGTCAGGCTGCTCCACGGCGAGCGGATGCCCGACCTCGAGCGTGCGCACCGCCGGGAGGTACGCCGCCAGGAACGCGTCGAACAGGTGCCGCTGGACGACGAAGCGCGGGTACGCCGTGCAGCGCTGCTTGCCGTAGTCGAAGAGCTTGGGGATCACCGCGGTGAAGGCGTCCCAGTCCGAGAAGTTCCAGATGCCCCAGGTGTTGAGTCCCTCCTGTTCGAGTACGTGCCGTTTGCCGAGGTCGGCTACGGCTGTGGCCACGGCGGCGCCGGTGTCGCGGCCGCCGACGAAGGAGACGCAGCCGATCTCGGGCGCCCGCACCAACGCCTGGGACAACTCGCCCCCGCTGCCGCTGACGAGGGTCACCGGAACTCCCTCGCGGGCGGCGAGGGCACAGGCCAGGGTCAGACAGGCGACACCGCCGTCGGTCGGGGTCTTGGCGATGACCGCGTTGCCTGCCAGTGATTGGACCAGCAATGCGTGAACGAGCACGCTCATCGGGTAGTTCCAGCTGGCGATGTTGGATACCGGGCCCTCCAGCGGGGACCGGCCGACGAGCATCGGTTCGACGCCGTCGACGTACCAGCGGACCCCGTCGATGGCCCGGTCGACGTCCGCCTGGGCGAGCCGCCAGGGCTTGCCGATCTCCCAGACGAGCAGGAGCGCGAGCAGCGTGCGGTGTTCGGTGAGGGCGTCGAGGGTGGCCGCGACCCGGGCCCGGCGCTCCTCCAGGGGGAGGTGCCGCCAGGCGCGGTGCTGGTCGAGCGCGGCGCACACGGCCCGGTGTGCGGTGGTCCCGTCCAGACGTGGCGGGCCTGCGATAGGGCTGCCGTCGACCGGGCTGACGGCGGGCAGAACCCGTCCGTCCTCCTGCCAGGCGCCGTTCCAGAGGTTGAGGACCCGGTCGTCGCGGAAGGCCTCGGGTGCGACGGCGAGACAGCGCCGCCACGCGTCGGGCCAGGACGTGCCGGTCTTGAGGGTGAGGGTGGGTGCCATGGGGTAGCTCCGCTCTCGGTGCACAGTCGGGGGCGGGGAGGGGCGTTGTTGATGGCCCACTGACGGGCCGTCCAGCGCGTGGCGCAAGCACACGGTGGCGGCCCGGCTGACGGGCCGTTCTACGCATCGCGCAAACACACGGTGGCGGCCCGGCTAGCGCCCTTCGAGTCGGGTGAGGACCAGCCTCGCCGTCTCGGTCGGTGTGCTGCCCACACTCACCCCGACCGCCTCCAGGGCCTCCTTCTTCGCGGCGGCCGTGCCGGAGGAGCCGGACACGATGGCGCCCGCGTGCCCCATGGTCTTGCCCTCGGGTGCGGTGAATCCGGCGATGTAGCCGACGACGGGTTTGGTGACGTGCTCACGGATGTAGGCCGCCGCACGTTCCTCCGCGTCACCGCCGATCTCGCCGATGAGGACGATCAGTTCGGTGTCGGGGTCGTCCTGGAAGGCGGCGAGGCAGTCGATGTGCGTGGTGCCGACGACGGGGTCGCCGCCGATGCCGACGCAGGTGGAGAAGCCGATGTCGCGCAGCTCGTACATGAGCTGGTAGGTCAGCGTGCCCGACTTCGAGACCAGGCCGATGCGGCCCGGCTTGGTGATGTCGGCCGGGATGATGCCCGCGTTGGACTGGCCGGGGGTGATGAGGCCCGGGCAGTTGGGGCCGACGATGCGGGTGCCCTTGTCGCCGGCGTACGCGGTGAAGGCGACGGAGTCGTGGACGGGGATGCCCTCGGTGATGACGACGGCGAGGCCGATGCCGGCGTCGGCGGCTTCGACGACGGCCGCTTTGGCGAAGGCGGGCGGGACGAAGACGACGGTGACGTCGGCCCCGGTGGCGCGCATGCCGTCGGCGACGGAGCCGAAGACCGGCACGGCACGGTCGTCGAAGTCGACGGTGCGGCCGGCCTTGCGCGGGTTGACGCCACCGACGACGTTCGTCCCGGCCGCGAGCATGCGCCGGGTGTGCTTCATGCCTTCGCCACCGGTCATGCCCTGGACGAGGACCTTGCTCTCCTTGGTGAGGTAGATGGCCATGACGTTCCCTCTCCTCAGGCCGTGGTGGCGAGTTCGGCGGCACGGGCGGCGGCGCCGTCCATGGTGGTGACCTGCTGGACCAGCGGATGCGCGTGCTCGTCGAGGATGGCCCGGCCCCTTGCCGCGTTGTTGCCGTCCAGGCGGACGACCAGCGGCTTGGTCAACCGCACGGATTCCAGGGCCTGCACGATGCCGTCGGCGACCGCGTCGCAGGCGGTGATCCCGCCGAAGACGTTGACGAAGACGGATTTCACGGCCGGGTCGGAGAGGATGACCGACAAGCCGTCCGCCATGATCCGGGCACTCGCTCCACCGCCGATGTCGAGGAAGTTGGCGGGTCGCGCGCCACATCCCGCGACCACGTCCAGGGTCGACATGACGAGGCCGGCGCCGTTGCCGATGATGCCGACCTCGCCGTCCAGCTTGACGTAGTTGAGGCCCTTCGCGGCGGCGGCCGCCTCCAGCGCGTCGTCGTGCTCCGCCTCGTCCGCGCCCCAGCGCGCCTGCCGGAAGCGGGCGTTGTCGTCAAGGGTGACCTTGCCGTCAAGGGCCAGGATCCGGCCCTCCTTCGTGCGGACGAGCGGGTTGACCTCGACGAGGAGGGCGTCCTCGCGGACCAGGACCTCCCACAGGCGTACCAGGACGTCCACGGTCTGCTGCGGCAGCCCGGCCGCCGCGGCGATCTCGCCCGCCTTCGCGGTGGTGACTCCCTCGGCAGGGTCGACGGGGACACGGGCCACGGCCTCGGGACGGGTGGCGGCGACCTCCTCGATCTCCATGCCGCCCTCCGCGGAGGCGATCGCGAGGAAGCGGCCCGCAGCTCGGTCGAGCACGTAGGACACGTAGAACTCGGTGTCGATGTCCACCGGTTGGGCCAGCATGACCTTGCCGACCGTGTGTCCCTTGATGTCCATGCCGAGGATCTGGCGTGCGGTCAGCTCGGCGGCGGCCGGGTCGGCGGCGAGCTTCACACCGCCTGCCTTGCCGCGTCCACCGGTCTTCACCTGGGCTTTCACCACGACCCGGCCGCCGAGCCGGCGTGCGATCTCGCGTGCCTTCTTGGGCGAGTCGGTCACCTCGGCCCTCGGTACCAAGATGCCGTGTTCTTCGAAGAGTTCTCTTGCCTGGTGTTCGTACAGGTCCATTTCGGCTCCTGACTGAAAATGCCGCACGCCCCCTGGACACCACCCACCGGATGCGGGATAACAAGCTTCATACAGTATTCGTCGACTGTATGCAATGTACTGCGAGCCGCTCCAAACCCCTACGAAGGGACAGGACTTCGCCATGCCCGACGACACCCAGGACTTGATTTCCGGTGGTCATCTCGTAGCCAAGGCGCTGAAGGCCGAGGGGGTCGACCGCATCTACACGCTGTGCGGCGGCCACATCATCGACATCTACGACGGCTGCGTCGACGAGGGCATCGAGGTCGTCGACGTACGCCACGAGCAGGTCGCCGCCCACGCCGCCGACGGTTACGCCCGCATCACCGGCAAGCCCGGCTGCGCGGTGGTCACCGCGGGACCCGGGACGACCGACGCCGTCACCGGTGTCGCCAACGCCTTCCGCGCGGAGTCCCCCATGCTGCTGATTGGCGGTCAGGGGGCCCTCACCCAGCACAAGATGGGGTCCCTGCAGGACCTGCCGCACGTCGACATGATGAACCCCATCACCAAGTTCTCGGCGACCGTGCCGGACACGGCCCGCGCCGCGGACATGGTGTCCATGGCGTTCCGCGAGTGCTTCCACGGCGCACCCGGGCCCTCCTTCCTGGAGATTCCGCGCGACGTGCTCGACGCCAAGGTCCCGGCCGCCAAGGCGCGCGTGCCGCACGAAGGCGCCTACCGCGCCTCGACCCGCTCGGCCGGCGACCCCGAGGCCATCGAGAAGCTCGCCGACCTGCTGGTGCACGCCGAGAAGCCGGCCGTCCTGCTCGGCAGCCAGGTCTGGACGACCCGGGGTACCGAAGCGGCCATCGAGCTCGTCAGGACCCTCAACATCCCCGCCTACATGAACGGCGCGGGACGCGGCACCCTCCCGCCCGGCGACCCGCACCACTTCCAGCTCTCGCGCCGGTACGCCTTCTCCAACGCCGACGTCATCGTCATCGTCGGCACGCCCTTCGACTTCCGCATGGGCTACGGCAAGCGGCTGTCCCCGGACGCGACCGTCGTGCAGATCGACCTCGACTACCGCACCGTCGGCAAGAACCGCGACATCGACCTCGGCATCGTGGGCGACGCCGGGCTGGTGCTGAAGTCGGTGACCGAGGCGGCTTCCGGGCGCATCAACGGCGGCGCGTCCAAGCGCAAGGAGTGGCTGGACGAGCTGCGGGCGGCCGAGCAGACCGCTCTGGAGAAGCGGCTGCCGAACCTGAAGTCCGACGCCTCACCCATCCACCCCTACCGCCTGGTCAGCGAGATCAACGACTTCCTCACCGAGGACTCGATCTACATCGGCGACGGCGGCGACATCGTCACCTTCTCCGGGCAGGTCGTGCAGCCCAAGTCGCCCGGGCACTGGATGGACCCCGGTCCCCTCGGCACGCTCGGCGTCGGCGTCCCCTTCGTGCTCGCGGCCAAGCAGGCGCGGCCCGACAAGGAGGTCGTGGCGCTCTTCGGCGACGGCGCGTTCTCCCTCACCGGCTGGGACTTCGAGACGCTCGTCCGCTACAACCTCCCGTTCGTCGGCATCGTCGGCAACAACTCCTCCATGAACCAGATCCGCTACGGCCAGGCCGCCAAGTACGGCAAGGACCGCGAGCGGATCGGCAACACCCTGGGCGACGTCCGCTACGACGAGTTCGCCCGCATGCTCGGAGGTCACGGCGAGGAGGTCCGCGACCCCGCCGACATCGGCCCGGCGCTGCAACGCGCCCGCGAGTCCGGCAAGCCGTCGCTCATCAACGTCTGGGTCGACCCCGACGCGTACGCCCCCGGAACCATGAACCAGACCATGTACAAGTGAGGTGCCCCCGATGACAGGAACCAAGGCCCTCGAAGGCATCCGCGTCCTGGACATGACCCACGTCCAGTCCGGGCCGTCGGCGACCCAGCTGCTCGCCTGGCTCGGCGCGGACGTCGTCAAACTGGAGGCGCCGACCGGCGACATCACGCGCAAGCAGCTGCGTGACCTGCCGGACGTCGACTCCCTCTACTTCACGATGCTCAACTGCAACAAGCGGAGCATCACCCTCAACACCAAGACCGAGCGCGGCAAGGAGATCCTCACCGAGCTGATCCGGCGCTCCGACGTCATGGTCGAGAACTTCGGCCCGGGCGCGGTGGACCGGATGGGCTTCACCTGGGACCGCATCCAGGAGATCAATCCACGGATCGTCTATGCCTCCATCAAGGGGTTCGGCGAGGGCCCGTACACCAACTTCAAGGCGTACGAGGTCGTCGCGCAGGCCATGGGCGGGTCGATGTCGACCACCGGTTTCGAGGACGGACCGCCGCTGGCGACGGGGGCCCAGATCGGGGACTCGGGGACGGGTGTGCACGCCGTGGCGGGGATTCTCGCGGCGCTGTACCAGCGGGAGAACACCGGGCGCGGACAGCGGGTCAACGTGGCCATGCAGCATGCCGTCCTCAACCTCTGCCGGGTGAAGCTGAGGGATCAGCAGCGGCTGGCACATGGCCCGCTCCGTGAATATCCCAACGACGACTTCGGCGACGAGGTTCCCAGGTCCGGGAACGCGTCCGGCGGCGGTCAGCCCGGCTGGGCGGTCAAATGCGCACCGGGCGGCCCGAACGACTACGTGTACGTGATCGTGCAGCCCGTCGGCTGGCAGCCGATCAGCGAGCTCATCGGCCGGCCCGAGCTGGCCGACGACCCCGAGTGGGCGACGCCCGAGGCGCGGCTGCCCAAGCTCGGCAAGATGTTCCAGCTGATCGAGGAGTGGTCCTCGACGCTGCCCAAGTGGGAGGTGCTGGAGCGGCTCAACGCGCACAACATACCGTGCGGGCCGATCCTGTCCACCCGGGAGATCATCGAGGACCGTTCGCTGGTCGCCAACGAGATGGTCGTCACCGTCCCGCACCCCGAGCGCGGCGACTTCGTGACCGTCGGCAGCCCGCTCAAGCTGTCCGACTCTCCCGTGCACGTGACCAGTTCACCCCTGCTCGGCGAGCACAACGAAGAGGTCTACGTCGGCGAACTCGGTCTCGGCGACGAGGAAGTGCGCCTGCTCAAGTCGAACGGAGTGATCTGACGTGATGGCGGAAGACCGGGTCCTGCGGGTGCGGTCCCTCCTGGAGTCCGTGCGGGCCGAGGGGCGGACCGCGCTGACCGCGCCCGAGGGCAAACTGATCGCCGACGCGTACGGGATCGCCGTACCGGGCGAGGAGCTGGCGACGGACGTCGACGAGGCCGTGGCGTTCGCGGCGCGCTTCGGCGGACCCGTCGTGATGAAGATCGTCTCTCCGGACATCCTGCACAAGACCGACGCCGGCGGGGTGATCGTCGGGGTCGAGGGCGCGGCCGACGTACGGACCGCGTTCCACACGATCATCGACAACGCGCGGGCTTACGACGCCGATGCCCGCATCTCGGGCGTGCAGGTGCAGGAGCTGCTGCCGAAGGGGCAGGAGGTCATCGTCGGCGCGGTCACGGACCCGACGTTCGGGAAGGTGGTCGCCTTCGGGCTCGGCGGGGTGCTCGTCGAGGTCCTGAAGGACGTCACGTTCCGGCTCGCGCCGGTGACCGCCGACGAGGCGCTGTCGATGCTGGACTCGATCCGGTCGGCGGAGATCCTGCGCGGGGTGCGCGGCCAGGCGGGCGTGGACCGGTGGGCCGTCGCCGAGCAGATCCGCCGGGTGTCCCAACTCGTCGCGGACTTTCCCGAGATCGCCGAGGTGGACCTCAATCCGGTGATCGCGACGGCGGAGGGGGCCGTCGCGGCCGACATCCGGGTGATCCTCGCCGAGTCGCAGCCGGCTCCCCGCCGGAAGTACTCGCGCGACGAGATCCTCACCTCGATGCGCCGGCTGATGCAGCCCAGCTCGGTCGCCGTGATCGGCGCCTCCAACGAGCAAGGCAAGATCGGCAATTCGGTGATGCGCAACCTCGTGGACGGGGGCTTCGCGGGCGAGATCCACCCGGTGAACCCCAAGGCCGATGACATTCTGGGCCGCAAGGCGTACAAGAGTGTCACGGACGTTCCCGGTGAGGTGGATGTGGCGGTCTTCGCGATCCCCGCCAAGTTCGTGGCCTCGGCCCTGGAGGAGGTGGGACGCAAGAAGATCCCGAACGCCGTGCTGATCCCCTCCGGGTTCGCGGAGACCGGCGAGCACGAACTCCAGGCGGAGATCGTGGAGATCGCCGAGCGGCACGGCGTCCGGCTGCTGGGGCCGAACATCTACGGCTACTACTCGACCTGGCAGGACCTGTGCGCCACGTTCTGCACGCCGTACGACGTCAAGGGCGGGGTGGCGCTGACCTCGCAGTCGGGCGGCATCGGGATGGCCATCCTGGGCTTCGCACGCACCACCAAGACGGGCGTGTCGGCGATCGTCGGGCTCGGCAACAAGTCGGACCTGGACGAGGACGACCTGCTGACCTGGTTCGGCGAGGACCCGCACACCGACTGCATCGCGATGCACCTGGAGGACCTCAAGGACGGCCGGGCCTTCGTGGAGGCCGCCCGTGCGACCGTGCCGAAGAAGCCGGTGGTCGTGCTGAAGGCCGGGCGGACGGCGGCCGGTGCCAAGGCGGCCGGTTCACACACCGGCGCCCTCGCCGGTGACGACGCCGTGTACGACGACATCCTGCGGCAGGCCGGGGTGATCCGGGCGCCGGGCCTGAACGACATGCTGGAGTACGCGCGCGCGTTGCCGGTGCTGCCCGCTCCCCAGGGCGACAACGTCGTGATCATCACGGGCGCCGGCGGCAGTGGTGTGCTGCTCTCCGACGCGGTGACGGACAACGGCCTGTCCCTGATGGAGATCCCGCCGGACCTGGACGAGGCGTTCCGGAAGTTCATCCCGCCCTTCGGGGCCGCGGGCAACCCGGTGGACATCACCGGGGGCGAGCCACCGTCGACGTACGAGGCGACGATCCGGCTGGGTCTGGAGGACCCGCGCATCCACGCGCTGGTCCTCGGCTACTGGCACACCATCGTCACTCCTCCCATGGTCTTCGCGGAGCTCACCGCGCGCGTGGTGGCCGAGTTCCGGGAGCGCGGGATCGAGAAGCCCGTGGTGGCGTCGCTCGCGGGGGACGTAGAGGTCGAGGAGGCCTGCCAGTACCTCTTCGAACGCGGGGTCGTGGCGTACCCGTACACGACCGAGAAGCCGGTGGCCGTGCTCGGCGCGAAGTACCGCTGGGCGCGGGAGGCGGGACGGCTGGGGGGGCGGTACATGAGGTGAGTGAGCGGGGGGCCGGCTGACGGTGCGCGTCGGCCGGCCCCGGGACCCGCGCGCGCACGAAAGGCATGGGACAGGGGGCGCTGGCCAGATCTTTCGACGCAAGGGGTGCGACACGACATGACAACGACCGATCTGCCCACAACGGTTCCTTACCGGGAGGTCACCGACGCGAACGGCCGCGTCTACCGCCTCGGTGAGACCGACATCGACATCATGGGCCGCAAGCGCAAGTGGATGGTGATCCTGCCCTGGATCGGCATGATGGGCATCTCCTCCGCCGAGTACGCGTTCGCGTCCGCCGAGGAGACCCTGCACACGGCGCACAGCTGGAACAGCATGCACATCTTCTGGATGATGACCGTCTGGGTCTTCTTCCAGGCCGCGGTGGCCTTCCCCGCGGGCAAACTGCGTGAGAGCGGAAAACTGCCGGCCCGCTGGGCCATGATGCTCGGCGCGACGGGCACCCTGCTGGGCTACCTGTCCCTCGCCTTCGCGCCGCACGTGGTCTTCGCCTACATCGGCTTCAGCATGTTCAGCGGCATGGGCGCGGGCATGGTGTACGCCACCTGCGTCAACATGGTCGGCAAGTGGTACCCGGAGCGCAAGGGCGGCAAGACGGGCTTCGTCAACGGCGGTTTCGCCTACGGCTCGGTGCCCTTCGTCTTCCTCTTCAACGGCTACATGGACCTGACCAACTTCCGCTGGGTGCTGGTCTCGGTCGGTGTGTTCCTGGCCGGCATGGTCGCGTGCTCCGGCTACTTCTTCAAGGACCCGCCGAAGAACTGGTGGCCCTCCACGATCGACCCGCTGAACCCGCCGGACGACCCGCGCGCGGCCCGCTCGATGCGCATGAACCCGCCGGCGGTGCGCCAGTACTCCCCCAAGGAGGCGTGGAAGACCGGCCGGGTCGCCCTGATGTGGTTCTGCCTGGCCTGCACGTCCGGCGTGAACATCTTCGGCATCGCCTTCCAGGTGGAGATCGGCGAGGAGGCCGGGTTCGCGGGCGGGATCGTGGCCACGGCCATGTCCCTGAAGGCCATCGTCAACGGCACCGGCCGCGGTGTCATCGGCTGGCTCTCCGACTTGTACGGCCGCAAGCGGTGCCTGCTCGTCGTGTGCGTGATCCTCGGCCTGTCCCAGTACGGCATCCTCTGGTCGGCGAACGCCGAGAACCTTCCGCTGTTCCTGGTCTTCTCCTCGATCTCCGGCTTCGGCGGCGGCGCCATCTTCCCGATGTTCGCCGCGCTCACCGCCGACTACTTCGGTGAGAACAACAACGCCTCCAACTACGGCATGGTCTACAGCGCCAAGCTCGTCTCCGGCCTGGGCGCCGGCATGGGCGCGGTGGTCGTCGGCGCCTGGGGGCACTCCGGTGCCTTCATCCTGGCCGGCTCCATCTCCCTCTTCGCCGGCTGCGTGGCGGTGTTCCTGAGCCCGCCGGGACGCGACAGGAAGACGGGCCGCATCTCCCCCAACCCGCAACCGCTCGGCGAGGACACAGCCTGACATGACGGCAGATCCGTACGAAGCAAGGACGTCCCCTTTACCCTCCGCCGCCGCACACCGTCCCTACCGCGAGGTGACCGATCCCCACGGCCGCGTCTACCGCCTCGGCGAGACCGACCGGGACATCCTCGGCCACTCCCGCACGATCATGGTGTATCTGCCGTGGATCGCCATGATGGCCATCAGCGTCTTCGAGTACGCGTACGGCTCCGCGGAGGACACCCTGTCCCACGCGCACGGCTGGACGCAGAGCAACACCTTCTGGATCCTCAGCGTCTGGGTGTTCTTCCAGGCCGGCATCGCCTTCCCGGCGGGCTGGCTGCGGGAGAAGGGCCATCTGTCGGCCCGCTCGGCCATGTACATCGGGTCGGGCCTGTGCCTGCTGGGGTTCCTGGCGCTGTCGCACCTGGACAACGTGCTGCTGGCGATCCTCGGCTTCGGCGTGGTCGGCGGGATCGGCGCCGGGCTCGTCTACGCCACCTGCATCAACATGGTCGGCAAGTGGTTCCCGGAGCGGCGCGGCGCCCGCACGGGGTTCGTCAACGGAGGGTTCGCGTACGGGTCACTGCCGTTCATCTTCATCTTCAACTACGGCTTCGACACGGCGAACTACCACCGCGTCCTGGACCTCATCGGCGCCTACGTCATGATCGTGGTCGTGGTCTGCGCGTTCTTCTTCAAGGACCCGCCGAAGAACTGGTGGCCCGCGGAGATCGACCCGCTGTCCTTCGCGGGGGACCGGAAGAACGCGGCGAGCCTGGCCAAGAACCCGCCGGCGGTACGGCAGTACACCCCGAAGGAGGCCATCCGCACGGGCATGCTGCCGCTGATGTGGATCTCGGTGGTGATGACCGCCGGCGTGTCGATCTTCGGGATCTCGTTCCAGGTCGACTTCGCCAAGGAGGTGGGCTTCGGCCCGCTGGTGGCGGCGTCGTCGATGGGCGTGATGGCGGTGGTCAACGGGATCGGCCGTGGTGTGGTGGGCTGGCTGTCCGACCGGTGGGGCCGCAAGTCCACCCTGGTGTTCGTCATCGTCGTGCTGGGCCTCGCCCAGTTCGGCGTGATCTGGGCGGGCGATCTGAAGAGCGAGTGGCTGTTCCTGTTCTTCGCGTTTCTGTCCGGCTTCGGCGGCGGCGCGTTCTACCCGCTGTTCGCGGCGCTCACCCCGGACTACTTCGGGGAGAACTACAACGCCACCAACTACGGGCTGGTCTACAGCGGCAAGCTGATCAGCGGACTGTTCGGCGGCGGACTGGGCTCGATGGTGGTCGCGGCCTGGGGCTACAACGGCGCGTACGCCCTCGCCGGGGGCGTGTCCATGCTCGCCGCTCTGGTGGCCCTGCTGCTGCGCCGGCCGGGTCGCGCACCGGCTCGGGCACGGACGGCGGGCTGACGGACGCGGCACCCATGAGGAGGCCCCTCCCCGTTCGGGGAGGGGCCTCCTCATTGTCCGGACAGCGGTCAGCACTTCTCCCTCAGGGAGTGCAGGTGCGCGCTGGAGCGGCGGGCGAAGGTGAAGGACTCGGCCGGGTTGTCGTGCTCGGCCTGCCAGTGGTGGGCCATGCGGTGGCCGCGCAGCCGGGTCACGGCGGAGATGAACCGCTGGTAGTCGATGTCCCCGTCGCCGACGTCGGTCATGCGGTAGCCGTACGGGTTCGACGGGTCGCTCTCGCCGTCCTTCACGTGGAAGAGCGGGTAGCGGTCGGGCTGCCGCAGGACGTAGTTCAGCGGCTCGAAGGGGGCGGGCGTGCCGTCGGGCCGCTTGGAGAAGCGGAACTGGCCGACATAGGCCCAGTAGATGTCCATCTCCAGGAAGACCAGGTTCGGGTCGGTCTCCTCGAGCAGTACGTCGTAGAGGCGGACCTTGGGGTTGTCGGTGGCGAAGGAGAACTCCTCGGAGTGGTTGTGCTGGTAGAACTTCATGCCCCGGGCCCTGGCCGCCGCCCCGTAGGTGTTGAAGTCCTCGGCGGCACGCTTCCAGGCGTCGACGGTCGAGCCGTAGCGAAACGGGCCGGCGGCCGTGCCGATGTGCCTGAGGCCGAGGGCCTGGGCGTCGTCGAGGACCTTGGTGAGGTTCTGGGCGAAGGTGTAGGCGTTCGGGTCGCTGGAGTAGTAGCCGACGTGACTGCCGATCGGGTTCAGGCCGTGGTCGCGGGCCAGCCGCTTGAGCTGGGCGAGCGTGATCGGGCCCGCGGAGCCCTGGGTGTAACCGGCGAACTCGACCTCGTCGTAGCCGTACCGCTCCAGCTCGGCGAAGACGGGACCGAAGCCGAGGGTGGAGACCTTGTCGCGCAGGCTGTAGAGCTGGATGCCGAGGCGGCCGGGCGGCAGGACGGGACGGCCGCGTCCCTTGGCCCCGGAGGCGGTGGCGGGAGTGGCGTTGCCGGTCGCGTCACCGGTGGCGGCGTTCGCCGGGGCCGCGGCGCCGAGCAGGGCGGCCGCGGTGGCACCGGCGGCCACGCCGAGCATGCCTCGTCTGCTGAGACGGTGGCCGAGTTCGGGGTCGGGCTGGGAGAAGCGGCTCATGCGGGGAACTCCTCGTGATCGCGGGGCGTTGTCAGTGGTGAGTGCTTCACTTGTGAGCGGTCGGTGGCGAGGGCTGTGGCCTCAGGCGAGACCGGCGAGTCGGAGCAGCAGTGACTTCACATCGGTGGCCGCGACGCGGTCGCCGACAGCACGGGGGGTGGAGCAGATGAGGAGCGGACCGTCGTCGTCGCTCTGCGGAAGGCGGCCGTGGCTGCCGCGAATAGGTGAGGGGTCCAGGGGCACGACCGCCATGCGGTAGCGCATGCCGAGCTTCTTGCGCGCCAGTGCGGTGGCCGCCTTGACCTTGACGTAGGGGTCGAGGGGATCCATGAAGAGCTCGACCGGGTCGTAGCCGGGTTTGCGGTGGATCTCGACGAGCTGCGCGAAGTCGGGCGCGCGCTCGTCGTCGAGCCAGTAGTAGTACGTGAACCAGGCGTCGGGTTCCGCCACGGCGACGAGTTCGCCGGCGCGCGGATGGTCGAGGTGATGGGTCTTCTTGCCCTCGTCGTCGAGGAGCTGGGCGATGCCGGGCAGATTCTCGAGCGCCGCCCGGGTGGCGTCGAGGTCTTCGGGACGACGCACGTAGACATGGGCGATCTGGTGGTCGGCGACCGCGAAGGCACGGGACGCCATCGGATCGAGGTACTCCATGCCGTCCTGCGTGTGCACGTCCAGCAGCCCGGCGCGGCGCAGGGCGCGGTTGATGTCGACGTGCCGGTTCACCCGGGTGATGCCGTACTCGGACAGGGCGACGACGGTACGGCCCTCGGCGCGGGCGTCGTCCAGCAGCGGGGCCATGGCGGCGTCCAGGTCGGCGGCAGCCTTCAGGGAGCGTGGGTCGTCGGGGCCGAAGCGCTGCAGGTCGTAGTCGAGGTGAGGGAGGTAGCAGAGCGTCAGGTCGGGTTGCCGGGTGGTCATGATGTGGCGGGTGGCGTCGATGATCCACCGGCTGGAGACGAGGTCGGCGCCGGGGCCCCAGAAGTGGAACAGGGGGAACGTGCCGAATCTGTCGGTGAGTTCGTCGTGCAGTGCGGCCGGGCGGGTGTAGCAGTCGGGTTCCTTGCGGCCGTCGGCGTAGTAGACGGGACGGGGGGTGACGGTGATGTCGGTGTCGGCTCCCATGGCGTACCACCAGCAGATGTTCGCCACGGTGTAGCCGGGGTGGGCGCGGCGGGCGGCGTCCCAGAGTTTGTCGCCGGCCACGAGCCCGTTGTGCTGGCGCCACAGAAGGACGTCGCCGAGTTCGCGGAAGTACCAGCCGTTGCCGACGATGCCGTGCTCCGAGGGCATGGTGCCGGTGAGGAACGTGGACTGGGCGGCACAGGTGACGGCGGGCAGGACGGTGCCCAGCGGGGCGCGGGAGCCGGACTGGCCGAGGGCCTTGAGGTGGGGCATGTGGTCGAGGAGACGGGGGGTGAGGCCGACGACGTCCAGGACGAGGAGCGGGGTGGGGCGGCCCGTGGCGGCCGGAGGCGGGGCGGGCGTGTCCGTGGCGGCCGGTTCGGGGTCCTCATGGGGGCCGGTGCTCATGGCAGCTCCTTCAGGCCGAGGTCCGTCAGCAGGTCGCGGGCGAGGGTGAGTTCGGCGGCGATGCCCTCGGCGAGCTGGGTGCGGCCCTTGGGGCGCAGCTCGGGCGGAAGGGCCTGCCAGGTGTAGGTCTCGACCTCCAGATGGCGGGTGAGCGGGACCGGGCCGCCGACCAGTCGGGTCAGTGCGGATGTCAGGACTGCAAGGGTGGAGGTGAGGGGCGCGGCGGGGGCCGCGTGCAGCGGGACGTGGAAGTGGGCGCGCCAGGGTGAGGCGTCCGGCAGGGCGTGTCCGGCGAGGGCCTCGTCGAGGTCGTCGGTGGCGCGCAGGCCGACGGCGGTCGCCGTGCGGGTTTGGTGCAGGAAGCGGGGTTCGGCGAAGGCGGCCAGTGCTTCGCGCACTTCGGGGAGATGGGGGTGCTCGGCGTGCAGGGCGGCGGAGAGCTGGGATTTGACGACGGGGACGCGGGCCGCGGAGAGCGCGTCCAGGGCGGTGTGCGGATCTTCGAAGGAGGTGGCGAGATGGCAGGTGTCGACGCAGATGCCGATGCGGTGATGGCCGATCGCGGTGAGCGGGGCTATGGCGTCGCGGGTGGTCTCGACGACGCAGCCGGGTTCCGGTTCCAGGCCGACGCGGATGGAGCGGCCGGTCAGTTCCTCGAGGGCGTCGAGGCGTTCGGCGAGTGTGCGCAGCGCGGTGCGGGCGGTTTCCGCGCGCGAGTCGTCGTACGCGGTGCGCCAGGCGAGGGGCAGCGTGGAGATGGTCCCGTCGGTGACGTCGTCCGGGAGGAGACCGGCGAGGACGCGGGCCAGGGCGGTGGTGTGGTCGAGGCGCTCCGGATCGGCCCAGTCCGGCTTGTAGACGCGGTACTTGACCTCCTCGGCGCCGAAGCCCTCATAGGGGAAGCCGTTGAGGGTGACGACCTCGAGGCCGCGCCGGTCGAGCTCGGAGCGCAGGCCGCGCAGGGCGGACGGGTCGGTGACGAGGGCGTGGGCGGCGTCCCTGGCGAGCCACAGCCCGATGCCGAGCCGGTCGCGGCCCAGGCGGCGGCGGACGGGTTCGCAGTGGTCGCGGAGCTGGGCGAGGACGCCGTCGAGGGTTTCCGCGGGGTGGACGTTGGTGCAGTAGGCGAGGTGGACGGTGGAACCGTCCGGGTGGCGGAAGCGCACGGTTCACGCCTCCGCGGCGGGGACGCGAGCCGGCACGTCGCCGTCCCCCGGGCCGGTGTCCGCCTCGTGCGGGTCCTTCGGGGCGCCTCGGAGGACGGAGTTGCCCTCGTGTGTGGGGTCCGTGCCGGTGACGTCGAGATTCAGGCGTCCGCTGAGCCCGTAGAAGGCGACGGGGTTGCGCCACAGCACCTGGTCGACGTCGTCCTCGTCGAAGCCCTCCGCCAGCATGAGGTCGCCGACCTCGCGCGTCTTGAGGGGGTCGCTCCTGCCCCAGTCGGCGGCGGAGTTCACCAGGACCTGCCCGGTTCCGTAGGCGCGCAGGATCTCGACCATGCGCTCCTCGTCCATCTTGGTGTCCGGATAGACGGAGAAGCCCAGCCAGCACCCGCTGTCTTTGGCCTCCTTGACGGTGGTCTCGTTGAGGTGGTCGACCAGGACCCGGTCCGGGGCCAGCGCGGACTCCCGGACGACGTCGAGGGTGCGGCGCAGCCCGGCGAGCTTGTCGCGGTGCGGGGTGTGCACGAGGGCGGGCAGGCCGTGGTCCGCGGCGAGCTGGAGCTGCGCGGCGAGGGCGGTGTCCTCCGCCGGGGTCATGGAGTCGTAGCCGATCTCTCCGACTGCCACGACGTTGTCCTTGACGAGGTACCGCGGCAGCTCGTCGAGGACGGGCCGGCAGCGCGGGTCGTTCGCCTCCTTGGGGTTGAGGGCGATCGTGCAGTGGTGGGCGATGCCGTACTGGGCGGCGCGGAAGGGCTCCCAGCCGAGGAGGGAGTCGAAGTAGTCACGGAAGGAGGCGGGCGAGGTGCGCGGCTGGCCGAGCCAGAAGGACGGCTCGACGACGGCGCGGACACCGGCGGCGTACATGGCCTCGTAGTCGTCGGTGGTGCGGGACGTCATGTGGATGTGGGGGTCGAAGATGCGCATCAGGACTCCTTGCCGTGGGGGTGGTCCGTGCCGGGGGCCGGGGTGACGGACTCGGTCAGGTCCAGGACGCGGTACAGGTCCTCGGGGACGGTGCGGCCGGCGGCGGTGCGCTCGGCGGCGTAGTCGGCCAGCATGCGGGCCAGCTCGACGTCGTCGGCGGCGCGCCGGGGCAGGTCCGCCACGTCGTCGACGGGGACGCCGGTGAACAGGCATTTCAGCACGGCGTGGCGCCAGGCGTGGGCGGTCAGGTGCCGGGCGGCGTAGGGGCCGACGGCGGCGCCGATGAGCCGGGTGTCGTTGGTGCGCAGGGAGTCCTCGACGAGAGGGAGGGCGCCCGGACCGGAGACGAGGTGGGGCAGGGCGTGCAGCACGGCTCGGCGTTCGTCGGCGGTGCCCTGGAAGTACACCCGGGTCAGGGCGTCGGCGTCGGCGCGGGCCGCAGCCAGGATGAGGACGCGTGCGGCGTCGGCGTACGCGGCGCCGCAGCGCCGGCCGGCTTCGGCGAGGCGCAGCTCCCAGACCGAGATGGGTCCGTGGAGGCCGGGGTGGGCGGCGGCCTCGTCGAGGGCGTGGTCGAGCCAGGTGCGGGCGGGCGGGTCGAGGTGGGTGGTGAGGTGGTGGCGGAGGTGGGTGAGCGAGGGGGTGGGGGCGGTGTCCCTGGTGGAGAAGGGAGCGCCGGTGCGGACGTCGCCCGGGCCCTGGGCGGTGGTCGGGTTTTGGGCGGCGGTCGGGCCCTGGGAGGCCGGGCCTTGGCCGGCGGTCGCGTCGGGCTCCTCGATGCTCTGGGCGTCCTGGCTGCGCTCGGTGTTCTCGGTTCTCGCCGCTGGTGTGGCTCGGGGACGGTTCATCGGGTGCTGCTCCCCTCATGGGTGGTGGAGGGAGCGCCGTGGGGTGGCGCGGCGTGCCGGCGGGGCGGAGCGGAAGCGGGCGACGCGGTGGCCGCGGTCCGCTCGGCGTGGCGGAGGAACGGGAGGGAGTGTGCGGCGAAGTGCGGGCCGGCGTGGGAGTGGCGGGGCAGTTCGACGACGGTCAGGCCCTGGTAGCCGGTGGCGGCGAGGGCCGCCAGGACCGGAGGGAAGTCGATCTCCCCGTCTCCGAAGGGGAGGTGCTCGTGGACACCGCGCCGCATGTCCTCGATCTGGACGTGCCGTAGCCAGGGGGCGGCGGCCCGCACGCAGTCGGCCGGGGACAGGGGTTCGAGGCACTGGCAGTGACCGATGTCCAGGGTGAGGCCGAGGGGTTCGGGGTCGCCCAGGGCGCTGCGGAGGTGGTGGAAGTCGGCCAGGGTGGCCAGGAGGTGGCCCGGCTCGGGTTCGACGGCGAGCGCGATGCCGGCCGAGGCGGCGGCGTCCAGGACGGGGCTCAGGGTCTCGGTGAGGCGTTTCCACGCGGTGTCCGTGTCGGTGCCCTGCGGGACGACTCCACTGAAGCAGTGGACGGCGTGGGCGCCGAGGTCGGCGGCGACCCGGACGGCCCGCACGAGGAGGCCGACGCGGCGGGCCCGGTCGTCGGGGTCCGGGTCGAGCAGGGACGGGCCGTGCTTGCGGCGCGGGTCGAGCACGTAGCGGGCGCCGGTCTCGACGGTGACGCCCAGCCCGAGTTCGTCCAGCCGGTGCGCGACCCGGCGGGTGCGGGCGGCGAGGTCGGGGGCGAGGGGGTCGAGATGCATGTGGTCGAGGGTCAGCCCGACGCCGTCGTAGCCGAGGTCGGAGAGGAGGGCGAGGGCGTCGTCGAGCCGGAGGTCGGCGAGGCCGTTGGTGCCGTAGCCGAAACGGAGGGAGGACACGGCGCCGGCACGGCTCTTGGAGGTGTGGGCGTTGGCGTCGGGGCTCATGTGACGCTCACCTTCTTAGCGAACCGGGCTCCGAGGGGGGCGAGGGCCGCGATGAGGAGTGCGGTGGCCGTGCCCCGGGAGCGGGCGGTGAGGGTGGCCTGGAGGGGGATGGTGGCGCGGATGCCGGCGCCGACGGCGCGTTGGGTGAGGGGAGGTGAGGGGTTCAGGGTGGCGTGGAAGTAGGGGCGGGCGGTCGTCGCTGCGTAGGCGGCTCCGAGGGCGGTGGTGAGCAGCGCCCCGGGCGCCTGGACCGGGTGCCAGCGGGCCCGGGGGCCTGTCCGCGCGTGGGCGGTTGCCTGCCTGCGGCTGTTCGTGGAGGCGGCGGAGCGGCGTGTCACCAGTCGGGTGAGCAGTGCGGTCGTGGCGAGGGCCGCCAGCGGGGGCAGGGGCGAGCCACCCTGTGCTTCCTGGCGGGAGACCGTCGTGACGACCAGGGTGTGGGTGCCGAGGAGGGCGGCGTGGGGCAGGGCCTGACGGGTGCGGCCGGTGGTGGCAGCGGCTCCCAGGAGCAGGTCGAGGCCGCGGGCCGTGCCCATGGCCAGGGGTCCCGCGTGTGTGTGCTTGAGACCGAGGTCGTACGCCCAGACGGTCGCCGCCAGGGGTGCGGCGACGGCCAGAGCGGGGCGGCCCGCGCCGGCGGCCAGGGCCAGTCCGGCTCCGGTGAGGGCTCCGGCGGCCGTGAGGGCGGCGGCGGGGCGGATGCGTCCGGAGGGCAGGGGTCGGTGCGGGCGTTCGACGGCGTCGATGTCCCGGTCGGCCCAGTCGTTGAGGGCCATGCCGGCCTCGTACAGGCAGAGGGAGGAGGCGATGGCGAGCAGGGTGCGGGAGGTGGGAGGTGCGCCGGTGGCTGCCGTGCCGGCCAGGGCGTCGCCGGGGACGCTGAACAGGGCGGGCAGGCGAAGGAGTTCGGCCCAGGCGCGACCGCGCCCCGAGCGACCGTCGGGCTCGGAGGGCACCTCGGTGACGGCGTCCCCTGTGCCGCCACCGCGTCCAGGAGTGTTCTCGCGCCGCGTCACCGGCGGCCCTCCGTCTCGTCGGCCTGCCCCGCTGAACCGGTCACGCGCCCCTCTCCGGGGAGCCCGTCCGGGGTGATCTGCCCCGCCGGAGCGAGCGCACGGGCCTCTTCGGCGGCCTGCGAGGCCGATGCCTCGTCGCCCGGGCCCGTCTCCTCCCCCAGGCCCCGCCCGAACCGGACCAGTTCGCCGTACTGCTCGGCCAGCCCCGACGGCCCGTCGCCCACCGGGTCCTTGAAGTAGAAGCCGAGAGCGCCGAGCGGGCCGGACATCCCGGCCTCGTGGGCGCGGGCGGTCAGGCGGGCCAGGTCCAGCACCAGGGGTGCCGCCAGGGCCGAGTCGCAGCCCTGCCAGATGGTCTGGAGGATCATGCGGGTGCCGAGGAAGCCGTCGAAGGCGATGTGGTCCCAGGCGGTCTTCCAGTCGCCGAGGGCGGGGACGTCGTCGATGTGGACCTCGCCCTCGGGGACGGTGCCGAGGGTGTCGGCGAGGACGCGTTCCTTGCCGGCGTTCTTGGCCGCGGCGGCGGCCGGGTCGGCGAGGGCGGCGCCGTCGCCGCCGCCGAGCAGGTTCGTACCCGACCAGGCGCGGACCGTCAGCGCGCGCTGCGCGAACATCGGGCCGAGGACGGCCCGCAGCAGGGTCTGTCCGGTCTTGCCGTCCCGGCCCGCGTGGGGCAGGCCGCTGCCATAGGCCTCTCGGGTGGCAACGGGGTGGTGCATGCCCGCGGAGGGAGTGAAGTTGACGTAGGAGCAGCCCGCGCGCAGGGCGGCCAGCGCGTACAGGGTGCTGGCCGGGAGCGGGGCCCCGGGTCCCTGGGAGACGGGTTCGGTGGAGGCGACGTTCACCACCACGGCCCGCTCCAGTTCGTGGCGGTGCACGAAGTCGCGCAGGTCGTCGGCGAAGGCCGTGATCAGTTCGGCCTCGCTCCTGGTGTCCCCCGGGGTGGGGCCGCCGGGTCTGATCTCCCTGTCGGCGGCAACGAGTTCGGAGGCGACGGCGGTGGCCACGCCGGGTGGGAGGACGCCGCCGGCGGTGAGTGCCTCGGCGCGTTTGGGCAGGGGGCAGTCGAGGGTGTCGTGGCCGCCGAAGACGAGGTCGGACAGCGCGGGCAGACCGCTGCCCGTGAACGCCGGTGTTTCGGTGACCATGCCGGTGGGCGGGTGCAGTCCCGCGGTGACGGCGGCACACCCCGTGAAGACGGTGGTGGCGACGGAGCCTCGGGCTCCGATCAGCCACACCCCCACACGCGGTCGGGAGAGGGACGCGGACATGGGCAGCCTCCTGATCGTGCGCGAGCCCCGGGGGGAGAGATGCGGAGACGGCGGGCGGGGGTCCGGCGTCCCCCGCCCGCCGCCGTTCAGTCGCCCTGGACGGGCAGTTCCTTCAACTGGATGTTGCGGAAGGAGACCTGGTCGTCGGCGCCATGGTTCTGGAGGCCGATGTAGCCGTCGGTCAGGCTCCGCTGGGGGTCCTCGTTGGTGAAGTCGTTGATCTTGACTCCGTTGAGGAACACCTGGAGGCGTTCGCCCCGGACCTTGATCTCGTAGGAGTTCCACTGGCCGGGCGGCCGCAGGACCTGGTCACGGGCCTTGGTGTTCGCCGACTTGAAGGAGTAGACGGAGCCCGTGGTGCGGTCGGGCGCGTCGGTGGCGTCGATCTGGATCTCGTAGCCCTTGTTCACCGCGGACCAGGGGTCGTCGGATGCGGGGAAGCCTACGAAGATCCCGGAGTTGTCGTCGCCCCGCATCTTCCAGTCGAGCTTGAGCGAGTACGACTTCAGCTCCTTGGCCTGGTACCAGAGCAGGCCCATGCCGCCCTCGGTCACCAGCGTGCCGTCCTTGACGTCGAACTTGCCGGGGCCGGCCTGCTTCCAGCCGTCCAGGGTCCTGCCGTTGAAGATCTTCCGGTAGTCCTTGCCCGGCTTGCAGTCCGCCTTCACCTGGCCGGTGGCGTACTGCAGGCCGCCGAGCAGGTGGGAGCGGAAGGCGGCGTCGGCGTAGGACTCCTTGGTGTGGCCGCCGCCGGTGTAGAAGGACCGGCCGCCGCCGTAGCTCTGGCACCAGGCGATCGGGTGGTCGCCCTTCATGGTGCCGCCCTGGTAGGTGGTCTCGTCCAGGGTGGCGAGGACCTTGGCCTTCTCCCGCGGGTTGGTGCGGTAGTTGTACCACTCGTCGGTGCGCTCCCAGGCGTCGTCCAGGTGCGCGGTCGACGGATGGTCGTGGTCCTCGACGCGGACGGTGGCCTTCTGGATGGCCGGGTGCGACTGGAAGTAGGCGCCGACGAGGCCGCCGTAGAACTCCCAGTCGTACTCCGTGTCGGCCGCCGCGTGGATGCCCATGTAGCCACCGCCGCCCGCCACGTAGTCCTCGAACGCCTTCTGCTGCTCGGCGTTGAGCACGTCGCCGGTCGTGGACAGGAAGGCGACCGCGTCGTACTTGGCGAGGTTGGTCGTGGTGAACTGCCTGGCCTCCTCGGTCGCGTCGACCGTGATGCCGGCCGGGCCGCCGAGTTCCTTCAGGGCGGTGATGCCCGCCGGGATGGAGTCGTGGCGGAAGCCGGCGGTCTTGGAGAAGACCAGGACCTTCTTGCCGCCCTTGAACGGCTCCTTGGAGAACTCGAAGTCGTCCAGGTCGTAAAGCGCGCCCTCGCCGCCCTTGAAGACCAGGTAGATGTCGGTGGTCTTCTTCGGCAGCGATCGCAGGGGCACGTCGACGTTCTGGAAGGTCTCCCAGCCGCCGGTGGGCGGGATGTACGCCGAGCCGTGCAGCGGTCCGTCGGGCGAGCCGGTGCGCAGCTCGATGAAGCCGCCCGCGCCGCCGGAGGAGGCCCGCACGGTCATCTTCTTCTGCCCGTCGAACCGGTAGGGGCTGAAGGAGATCCAGTCGCCGTCGTTGATGTCGCCGACGGTCTTGCCACCGTTGGCGCCGGTCTTGGTGATGACCGAGACGCCCGACTGGGTGGTGAAGTGCTCGCCCTGGCGGTGCAGCGGCTGGAGCACGGTGCGGGCGGTACCGGTCAGGGACTCCTGGCCGTTCGCCCCGCCGTCGGTGTAACTGGCGCCGACGACGCCGTAGATGTTGGCGTTGGGGTCGTGGCCGCCGTCACCGGGGGGCGGTGTCAGGGTGCCTTCGCAGCCCAGCTCGCTGGTCAGTTCGTGGGCGTGCGAGTCGTGGCCGAGGCTGTAGGTGACCTTGACCTTGGAGCAGTCGACGGTCTCCTCGGGGTCGGTGACCTTCACCTTGAACGGGACGGGCTTGCCGAAGGCGGCCAGGCTGCCGTTGCCCGGGGTCTCGATCGTCACCTTCGGCTCGGTGTTGCCGACCACGATCCGGACGCTGGCGTTGCCGGTGTTGCCCTCGGGGTCCTTGGCGGTGAAGGTGGCGCTGTAGGTGCCGGCCTTCTTGTACTTGTGGGTGGGGGTGAGGCCCTCGCCCTTGGTGCCGTCGCCGAAGTCCCAGCCGTAGGTGAGGTCCGTGGAGTCGGCGTCCTTGGCGGAGGCGGTGAACTTCACCTTCAGGCCGGCCGCTCCGGATGTCCTGTCGGCGCTGACCTCGGCGATCGGGGAGAAGCCGTCCTCGGCGTTCTCGATCCGGTACAGGGCGGAGTCCTTGTCGCCCTGGAACCAGGACAGGCCGTAGTCGAGGACGTAGAGCGCGCCGTCGGGGCCGAACTCCATGTCCATGATCTGGGTGCCGGTCCACGGGAAGTCGTTGATCTTCGCGACGGAACCGTCCGCGTTCTCCTCGATCCGCTTGATCCAGCGGCGGCCGAACTCACCGGCGAAGAAGTCCCCGTCGTAGGCCTCCGGGAACTTCACGCCGGAGTTCAGCTCGGGGTCGTAGCGGTAGACCGGGCCGGCCATCGGGGACTCGGAGCCGCTGCCGAACTCGGGCACGGAGCCGCCGTCGTACGGGATCCAGGCGGCCTGCGCGGGCGGCAGGTCGGTGAGGCCCGTGTTGTGCGGCGAGGTGTTCTTCGGGGCGTTGCAGTCGAAGGTCTCGCCGGACTCCTTGGTCGCGAAGTCGTAGTCCACGTAGGCGTCGTTGTCCCCGGTGCAGAAGGGCCAGCCGAAGTTGGCGGCCTTCGTCACCTTGGCGAACTCGACCTGTCCGCCCGGGCCGCGTTTCGGGTCGGCGGCGCCGGCGTCGGGGCCGTAGTCGCCGACGTAGATGGTGCCGGTCTTGTCGTCGACGCTCATGCGGAAGGGGTTGCGGAAGCCCATCGCGTAGATCTCGGGGCGGGTCTTCTCGGTGCCCGGGGCGAAGAGGTTGCCCTCCGGGACGGTGTACGAGCCGTCCTCGGCGACCTTGATGCGCAGGATCTTGCCGCGCAGGTCGTTGGTGTTGCCGGCGCTGCGGCGGGCGTCGAAGGCGGGGTTGCGGTTCGGCCGGTCGTCGATCGGGGTGTAGCCGTCGGAGGCGAAGGGGTTGGTGTCGTCGCCGGTCGACAGGTAGAGGTTGCCGTCCTTGTCGAAGTCGATGTCGCCGCCGACGTGACAGCAGGTGCCCCGGGAGGCGGCGACGTCCAGGACCTTCTTCTCGCTGGACAGGTTCAGCGTGCCGTTGGGGTTGAGGACGAAGCGGGAGAGGCGGTTGACGCCGTCGAACTTTTTGAAGTCGTCGGCGGTACCGGTCTCCGGGGCGTCGCCCGCGGGGGTGTCGAGCGGCGGGGCGTAGTAGAGGTAGATCGCCCGGTTGTTCTTGAAGTCCGGGTCGATGCCGACGCCTTGGAGGCCTTCCTCGTCATGGCTGTAGACGTCGAGTTTGCCGGCGATCTTGGTGACGCCGCCCTGGTCGGTGAGGCGCAGCGTGCCGTCGCGCGAGGTGTGCAGGACGCTGCGGTCCGGGAGCACGGCGAGTGACATCGGCTCGCCCGTCTCCGGTTCGCCCTTGGCGAGCGGCACCTGCTGGAACTGGCCCTCCGCGGCTGCCGGTTCGTCGTGTTCCGGGTGGCCGGGGTGGGCGCCGGCGACGGTGGCCGGGGTGCCGACCGCGAGGAGCAGGCCGGTGAACAGGGCGACGGTGGCGCGCAGTCCGGGCCGCCTGGGGCTGCGGGTGCTTCTGGGTCTGGTTCTGTGCACGAAGTCCCTCCGGGAACGGGGTGGGCCGTACGGGGTGGGTGCGAAGCGTGCGGTGCGGGCGCCGGGGTGCGCCGTCACCCCGGAGTGTGCCTTGAGCACGTCAAGGCAGGTCTGTGTCGCCGAGCCCGTGGTTCAGCTGTTGAACGCGGCGTCGAAGGACGCGCTGGGCGGTTCGTAGTCGAAGGCCTTGAGGCGTGTCAGCGCCTCGGGGGCGCCCTGGAGCCGGTCCATGCCGGCGTCCTCCCACTCGACCGAGACCGGGCCCGTGTAGTCGATGGAGCGCAGCATCCGGAAGACGTCCTCCCAGGGGACGTCGCCGTGCCCGGCGGAGACGAAGTCCCAGCCGCGCCGCGGGTCGCCCCAGGGCAGGTGGGAGCCGAGGCGGCCGTTGCGTCCGTCGAGGCGCTTGCGGGCCTCCTTGCAGTCGACGTGATAGATCCGGTCGCGGAAGTCCCAGAGGAAGCCGACCGGGTCGAGGTCCTGCCACACGAAGTGGCTGGGGTCGAAGTTGAGGCCGAAGGCGGGGCGCCGGCCGACGGCTTCCAGGGCCCGCTGGGTGGTCCAGTAGTCGTAGGCGATCTCGCTGGGGTGCACCTCGTGCGCGAATCGCACGCCCTCGGCGTCGAAGACGTCCAGGATCGGGTTCCAGCGGTGGGCGAAGTCCTGGTAGCCGCGTTCGATCATCGCCTCGGGAGCGGGCGGGAACATGGCGACCAGGTGCCAGATGGCGGATCCGGTGAAGCCGATGACGGTGTCCACGCCGAAGGCGGCCGCGGCCCGGGCGGTGTCCTTCATGCGTTCCGCGGCCCGCTGCCGGACTCCTTCCGGTTCTCCGTCGCCCCACACCTGCTCCGGCACGATGGCCTGGTGGCGTTCGTCGATGATGGCGTCGCAGACGGCCTGGCCGACGAGGTGGTTGGAGACGGCCCAGCACTTCAGGCCGTACTTGTCGAGCAGGGCCCGGCGGCCGTCCAGGTACGACGGGTCGCTCAGCGCCTTGTCGACTTCGAAGTGGTCTCCCCAGCAAGCTAGTTCCAGGCCGTCGTAGCCGAAGTCGCGGGCCAGGCGGCAGACCTCCTCCAGGGGCAGGTCCGCCCACTGGCCGGTGAAGAGCGTGAAAGTGCGCGGCATCGAAAGGGGCCTCCTCAGACCGCGATCGGCGTGTAGACGGAGTTCTTCTCGGCGCTCTCCTCTACCGCCGCGAGCACGCGCTGCACCTGCAGCCCGTCGGCGAAGGAGGGTTCGGGGCGGCGTCCCTCGGCGATGGTGTGGACGAGGTCGCGGGCCTGGTGGACGAAGGTGTGCTCGTAGCCGAGGCCGTGGCCCGGCGGCCACCAGGCGTCCAGATAGGGGTGGTCCGGTTCGGTGACGAGGATCCGGCGGAAGCCCGCCTCCGCGCCGGGCGCGGTGCCGTCGTGGAAGGACAGTTCGTTGAGCCGCTCCAGGTCGAAGGCGAGCGAGCCGCGCTCCCCGTTGAGTTCGATGCGCAGGGCGTTCTTGCGGCCGGTGGCGTAGCGGGTGGCCTCGAAGGAGGCCAGCGCACCGGAGGGGAAGCGGGCCGTGAACAGGGCCGCGTCGTCGACGGTGACCTGCCCGGTGCCGGCGGACGTGACGGCGGACAGCCCACTGGTGGCGCCGGTGGGCAGGGGCCGCTCCCGTACGAAGGTCTCCGTCAGTGCGGAGACGCCTGCCAGCGGCTCCCCGACCAGGTACTGCGCGAGGTCGACGATGTGCGCCCCCAGGTCGCCGAGCGAGCCCGACCCTGCCTGCTCCCTGCGCAGCCGCCAGGTCAGCGGGAACTGCGGGTCGACCAGCCAGTCCTGGAGGTACGTCACGCGCACGTGCCGCAGCCTGCCGAGGCGGCCCTCGGCGACCATGCGGCGGGCCTGGGCGGTGGCGGGCACCCGGCGGTAGTTGAAGCCGACCATCGCCACCTGGCCGCGCGCGTGGGCCTGCTCGGCCGCCAGTGCCATCGAGGTGGCCTCCTCGACGGTGTTGGCGAGCGGCTTCTCGCACAGGACGTGCTTGCCCGCGGCCAGGGCGGCCAGGGCGATCTCGGCGTGGCTGTCGCCGGGGGTGCAGATGTCGACCAGGTCGACGTCGTCCCGCTCGACGAGGGCCCGCCAGTCGGTCTCGGTGGACTCCCAGCCGTGCCGGTCGGCCGCGGCCCGGGCGGCGGCGCCGTCCCGGCCGCAGATCACCGCCTGCACGGGGTTCAGCGGCAGGTCGAAGACGCGGCCCGCGGTGCGCCAGCCCTGGGAGTGGGCGGCGCCCATGAAGGCGTAGCCCACCATCCCCACGCGCAGGGGTGGCTTGCCTGCCTCGGTCCCCTCCGGCTGCTCCTGCGGCTGTCCCATACGGGTGTCCTCCTCGTCCTGGTCGGGGTGGCGCACGTGGGGGGTGCGGGGCGGCTCACTTGAAGCCGGTGGACATGTACTGGTCGACGTTGGTCTTGTCGACGACGGCCGAGTAGAGGGTGAGCGACGACGGGATCTCGAACTCGGCGAGACCTCCGATGCCCTCGCTCTGGCCGAGGGCGCGGGCCAGGTCGATCGCGGAGGCGGCCATGGTCGGCGGGTACAGCACGGTCGCCTTGAGCACACCGTCGTCCTGCTTGATGGCCTGGAACGCGGAGAGCGCACCGGCGCCGCCGACCATCAGGAAGTCGTCGCGCCCGGCCTGTTCGATGGCGCGGAGCGCGCCCACGCCCTGGTCGTCGTCGTGGTTCCACAGGGCGTCGAACGTCGACTGGGCCTGCAGCAGCTGGGCCATCTTGGCCTGCCCCGACTCGACGGTGAACTCGGCGGCCTGCCGGGCGACCTTCTTGATGTTGGGGTAGTTCTTCAGGGCGTCGTCGAAGCCCTGGGTGCGCTGCTTGGTGAGCTCCAGGTTGTCCAGGCCGGCCAGTTCGATGACGCGGGCACCGGACTTGCCCTTGAGCTTCTCGCCGATGTAGTGCCCGGCGTTGAGGCCCATGCCGTAGTTGTCGCCGCCGATCCAGCAGCGGTAGGCCTGCGGGGTGTTGAAGATCCGGTCGAGGTTGACGACCGGGATGCCGGCGCGCATGGCCTTGAGCCCGACCTGGGTGAGGGCCTTGCCGTCGGCGGGCAGCACGACCAGGACGTCGACCTTCTTGTTGATGAGGGTCTCGATCTGGCCGATCTGCTGGGCGGTGTCGTTGGAGCCCTCGGTGATCTCCAGGGTGACGTCGGAGTACTTCTCGGCGCGGCTCTTGGCGTTGTCGTTGATGGCGTTGAGCCAGCCGTGGTCGGCCTGCGGTCCGGCGAAGCCGATGGTGACCTTCTTGCCCGGCTTGTCGTCCGCGGCCGGCTGGTCGTTGCCGGCCGGCTCGTCCTCGGAGTCGGACGGCTCGTTGCTCGTGCACCCCGTGAGGAGGGCACCGGCGGAGACGGCGGCGGCCCCGAAGAGCAGCCCTCTGCGGCTCGTGATCTCTGGCATGGCGGTCAACCCTTTCCTCAGGTCGTGCTCGCGGTACGGCGCTGGACCAGCACGGCGGCGACGATGATCGCGCCCTTGGCGATCTGCTGGACGTCGCTCTGCAGGTTGTTCAGGGCGAAGATGTTGGTGATCGTGAAGAAGATCAGGACGCCGAGCACGGAGCCGGTGATGGTGCCCCGGCCGCCGGTGAGCAGGGTGCCGCCGATGATCGCCGCGGCGATGGCGTCGAGTTCGTAGAGGTTGCCGTTGGTGTTCTGACCGGAGCCGGACAGGACGATCAGCAGGAAGGCCGCGATGCCGCAGCACAGCCCGGACAGCAGGTAGAGGTAGAGCCGCTGGCGCCGGACGTCGATGCCGGCGAGCCGGGCCGCCTCCGGGTTGCCGCCGACGGCGACCGTGCGGCGGCCGAAGGTGGTGCGGTTGAGCACCAGCCAGCCGATGACCGTGACGACGGCGAACACCATGACCAGGGGCGGGATGCCGAGGACGTAGGCGTCGCGCTCCCCCAGGTCGAGGACGGAGGGCACGGTGACGATCTGTGTCTTGCCGTCGGTGATCTGCAGGGCGAGGCCGCGGGCGGAGGCCAGCATGGCGAGGGTGGCGATGAAGGGCACCATCGAGCCGTAGGCGATGAGCACCCCGTTGACCAGGCCGCAGCCGACTCCGACGACGATCGCCGTGAAGAGGATGCCGGCGAAGCCGTACTCCTGGGTGGCGACCGTGGTGGCCCACACCGAGGCGAGGGCGACGATCGCGCCGACCGACAGGTCGATGCCGCCGGAGACGATGACGAAGGTCATGCCGACGGTGACGACGCCGACCACGGAGGCCTGGGTGAGGACCAGTTGCAGGTTGCGGGTGTCGAGGAACTCGTCGGGCTTGGTGATGCCGCCGACGACGATCAGTGCGGCGAGCACGCCGAGCAGGGAGAGGGTACGGAGGTCGGCACGGGCCGGCAGGCCGCGCCAGGCCGGGGGCTGGGCCCCGGGCACCTTCGCGGTGCTGTCCCGCGGCGGGGAGACGGGCTGCGTCATGACGCCGGGCTTCCTTCCATGACCAGGTCGAGTACGCGGTGTTCGTCGAGTTCGCGGGCGGGCGCCGTGTGGACGACACGGCCCTCGCGCAGCACCAGGACGCGGTCGGCGAGGCCGAGCACCTCGGGGACCTCGCTGGAGACCAGCAGCACGGCGAGGCCCTCGTCGGCGAGCCGGCGAATGACGGCGTAGAGCTCGGCGCGGGCGCCCACGTCGACGCCGCGGGTGGGTTCGTCGAGCAGCAGCACCTTGCAGCCGCGCAGCAGCCAGCGGGCCAGGACGGCCTTCTGCTGGTTGCCGCCGGACAGGGTGCGCACGGGCACGGACGGGTTGTCCGGCCGGAGCGACAGCTCGCGCGTGGCGGCCCGGGCGGCACCGAGTTCGGCGCCCCGGTCGATCCAGCCGCCGTGCGAGAAACGGGACATGGAGGAGACCGACACGTTGCGGGTGACGGACTCCAGCATCAGCAGGGCCTGTGCCTTGCGTTCCTCGGGGGCGAGCCCGAGTCCGGCCCGGACGGCGGCCCGTACGCTGCCCGGCTTCAACGCCCGCTCTCCGACCAGCACCTGACCGGTCGTCGGTTTACGGGCGCCGTAGACGGTCTCCAGGATCTCGGAGCGGCCGGAGCCGACGAGTCCGGCGAGGCCGACGATCTCGCCCGGGCGGACCTCCAGGTCGAAGGGCTCGAACTCCCCTTGCCGGGAGAGCCCCCGGATGGTCAGCACGGGTTCGCCGTGCGGCGGCGAGAGCGGCCGGTCGGGGAAGACGTACTCGACGTTGCGGCCCGTCATCAGCGCGACGACCTCGCGGGTCGGCGTCGACTTCGCCGGGAGTCCGTTCGCGACGGCCCGTCCGTCCTTGAGCACCGTCACCCGGTCGCCGATGCGGCGGATTTCCTCCAGGCGGTGAGAGATGTAGACGACGGCGACTCCGGCCGCGGTCAGGTCGCCGACGATGCGGAAGAGGTTGTCGACCTCGTCCGGGTCGAGGGCGGCGGACGGCTCGTCCATCACGATGAGCCGCACGTCGTGGGAGAGCGCCCGGGCCATGGACACGATCTGCTGCTGCGCCGCCGACAGCTCCCCCACGAGCCGGGCCGGATCGATCTCGGCATGACCGAGCCGCTTGAGCAGTGCGGCCGTTGAAGCCTTGGCCGTCTTGCCGCGGACGACGAATCCCGCGGTGGTCGGCTCATGCCCGAGGTGGACGTTCTCGGCGACCGACAGGTGCTCCACCAGGTCGAGTTCCTGGTAGATGGTGGCGATGCCCAGGCGCATGGCGGCGATCGGCGAACGGAGGGTGACCTCCTCGCCGCGCCAGTGGAGGCGGCCGGTGTCGGGCTGGTGGGCGCCGGCCAGCACCTTGATGAGGGTGGACTTGCCGGCCCCGTTCTGGCCGAGCAGGCAGTGCACCTCGCCGGCCTGGACGTCGAGGTCGACGCCGTCGAGGGCCCGGACTCCGGGAAACGACTTGGTGATGCCGGACATGCTGAGCAGCGGTGGTTCTGGTGCCATGAGGTCCCCTTGGCGGGCGTGCGGGCCGGTTTCAGGGCAGGGCAGAGCAGGGCGCTGTGCGATGAGCCGTGCTGTCGTGCGGGGGCGCTGTGTTGTCGCGCAAGGCGCTGTGCGGTGACTGCGGGCTGTCGTGCGGGGGCGCTGTGCGGTGACTGCGGGCTGTCGTGCGGGGCTATGCGGGAGAGAACAGGTGGTCGCTGATGAGCCGGGCCCCGCCGATCACTCCGGCGGCGGGCCCCAACTCGCCTAGGACGATGGGCAGATTGCCGGTCGCCAGGGGCAGCGACTGGCGGTAGACCTGGGTGCGGATCGCGGCGAGCAGGGTGTGGCCGAGGCCGGTCACCCCGCCGCCGATCACCACCAGGCCCGGGTTGAAGAAGCTGACCAGGCCGGCGATGACCTGGCCGGTGCGGTTGCCGCCCTCACGGATCAGGTCGAGGGCGGTGGCGTCGCCGGCGGCGGCCGCGGCGGCGACGTCGACGGCGGTGAGGCCGCCGTTCGTCTCCAGCCGCGAGGCCAGTTCGGCCGAAAGGCCCTGCTGGGCGGCCTCCGTGGCGTCGCGGGCCAGGGCGGCCCCGCTGAAGTGGGCCTCCAGGCAGCCCCGGTTGCCGCAGGCGCAGGGGCGGCCGTCGGGGACGGCCTGGATGTGCCCGATGTCGCCGGCGCTGCCCGTCGTACCGCGGTAGACCTCACCGCCGACGACGATGCCGCAGCCGATGCCGGTGCCGATCTTGACGCAGAGGAAGTCGGCGACGGTGCGGGCGACGCCCGCGTGCTGCTCCCCCATCGCCATCAGGTTCACGTCGTTGTCGACCATGACCGGGCAGCCGAGTTCCTGGCTGAGGGCCTCCCGCACGGGAAAGCCGTCCCAGCCGGGCATGATCGGCGGTGCCACCGGGATGCCCTCGGGAAAGCGGACCGGGCCCGGGACGCCGATGCCGGCGCCGTCGAACCCTTCCGCGAGCCCGGAGGCCCTCAGTTTCGCGGCCATGGCGAGGACCTGCTCGAAGACCGCGACGGGGCCTTCGCGCACGTCCATGGGCTGGTTGAGGTGTCCGAGCGTCTCCAGTTCGGCGTTGGTGACGGCGACGTCGACCGAGGTCGCGCCGATGTCGACGCCGAGGAAGCGCAGCTCTGGGTTGAGCCGGATGTTGTGGGAGCGGCGGCCGCCGCGCGAGGCGGCGAGTCCGTCGGCCACGACCAGCCCCGTCTCCAGCAGCCGGTCCACCTCCACGGCCAGCTTGGACCGCGAGAGGTCGACCTGGTCGCCCAGCTGGGCACGGGAGTTGGGGCCGCCGTCACGCAACAGCTTGAGCAGCCGGGCCTGGTGGGCGTTTCCGGGTCGTGCGGTCATACGTCTCACGAGCCCCTCCCGCCTCGATCGGCCTGTCCGCGCCGGTTTCCCGCCACACGGTGGCTTGCTTTCGGAGGGAACGTAGCAGCGGCTGCCGGGGGTGGGAAGAAGTCGCGCAGGAATTGCCCCCTACTTTTTCCACTCAGTGGACAAAGAAGCCGCCACACCTGTCCCCCATCGCAGGGCAGGAGTGGCGGCGTTACGAACGCACTGGGGCGCTACGCGCGCGACCGCGCGTGGTACGAGCGCCGCGTGTGCTCGGTGTGCGCGCGCATCAGCTGGGTGGCGCGCTGTTCGTCCCGGTCGGCGACCGCCGCGATGAGTTCGCGGTGCTCGATCCAGGACTGGTGACCGCGCCGACGTGCGACGGGCGTGTAGTACCAGCGCACGCGACGGTCGACCTGGGCGGCGAGTTCGGCGAGGACGGCGTTGCCGGCGAGCTCCATGATCTTGGCGTGGAAGCGGGCGTTCATGGCGACGGCCCCGTCCACGTCGTCGGCCTCGACGGCCTTCTCGCCCTCCGCGCACAGCGCTTCCAGGGCGGCGATGCCCGCACTGTTCGCGTTGGCCGCCGCGAGCCGGGCCGCCTCGGCCTCCAGGAGCGTACGGACCGTGAGGAGCTGGTCGGCCTCCTCCTCCGTCGGCTCGTGCACGAACGCGCCCTGGGCGGGCCGCAGATCGACCCATCCCTCGGTGTTGAGCCGCTGGAGCGCCTCGCGCACCGGCTGCCGCGATACGCCGAGATGCCCGGCGAGTTCGCTCTCGACGAGATGCTGGCCGGGTTGCAGCGCACGGGTGGTGATGAGTTCGAGCAGTGCCTCGTAGACACGGTCGCGCAGCGGACCCGGGCGTTCCAGCTTGGGTACCGCCCCTTGGGGCAGGCCTGTCGAAAGCATCGCGGTCCCCCTCCTCGGCAGGGCCGTGCACAACGCGGCGCGAGCCGGTATCGCCGCAGAGTCAGTATTGATTGTCTTTCGTCTACAGTCTACGGCGCACAAGAGCCAGGGTTTCGGGCAGTTGAGCGCGTCACACCACGAGGGACCGGGCCGGGCTCACGGGCAGCGGACGACCTGGCCCGCGTACGACAGGTTCCCGCCGAAGCCGAACAGCAGCACCGGGTCGCCCGTGGCGATCGCCCCCTGCTCGACCAGCTTCGAGAAGGCCAGTGGGATGCTCGCGGCCGAGGTGTTGCCGGACTCCGTGACATCGCGGGCGACGACCGCGTTGACGGCGCCGATCTTCTCGGCGAGGGGTTCGATGATGCGCAGGTTGGCCTGGTGCAGGACGACCCCGGCGAGGTCGGCCGGCTCCAGCCCGGCCCGCTCGCAGGCCCGGCGTGCGATGGGCGGGAGTTGGGTGGTGGCCCAGCGGTAGACGCTCTGGCCCTCCTGGGCGAAGCGCGGCGGGCTGCCCTCGATGCGCACCGCGCGACCCATCTCGGGCACCGAGCCCCACAGCACCGGCCCGATGGCCGCCTCGCCCGCGGCCTCCACCACCGCGGCCCCGGCCCCGTCGCCGACGAGCACGCACGTGCTGCGGTCGCTCCAGTCGGTCACTTCGGACATCTTGTCGGCTCCGATGACCAGCGCCCGGCTGGCGCCTCCCGCGCGGACGGCGTGGTCGGCCGTGGCCAGGGCGTGGGTGAACCCGGCGCACACCACATTCAGGTCCATGGTGGCGGCCTGCGGGACACCCAGGCGGGCCGCGACCCGGGCGGCCATGTTGGGCGAGCGGTCGACGGCGGTGGAGGTGGCGACCAGCACCAGGTCGATGTCCGCCGGGGTCAGCCCGGCCGCGGCCAGGGCCTTGGCGGCGGCGTGGGCGGCCAGTTCGTCGACGGGCTCGTCGGGTCCGGCGACGTGACGCGTACGGATGCCCACCCGGCTCCTGATCCACTCGTCACTGGTGTCCACCAGGCCCGCCAGGTCCTCGTTGGTGAGCACCTTGGCGGGCTGGTAGTGGCCGACGGCGGCGATGCGCGAGCCGTTCATTGGGTGGATCCCCCTCGTTGCCTTGGGTAGCGGATCCACCAGTCTGATCAGTGACTCACGGGTACGACGGCAGCCAAGGTGACAGGAAACGTGCGCCGGCGTTGTCAGCTTCGGTCAGGACCTCGGACGCTCGGACACCTGTCGAACGCCCACCGCGCCGGTGCGCCTACCCGGTGAAGAGCTGCGTGGCCTTGCGGACGAGCTCGTACAGCCCGTAGGCGAGCGGTACGCCCACCCACACCCAGGCGAGGGCGATCAGCCACCGGCGGTCCGGGCTAGGCGGACTCTGACTGCTGTCGCTCGGCATGGGCGGCCTCCTTCGGGGCGGGGACGTGGTGGCGGGCGTCGACGGGCCGGACCAGTTCGTTGGCGACGAAGCCGACGACGAGCAGCCCGATCATGATGACGAAGGACAGCCCGTACAGGGACGCCCCGTGCCGGCCCGCCTCCTCCTGCCGGTCGGCGATCCAGTTCACGATCAGCGGGCCGAGCACCCCGGCCGTGGACCAGGCGGTGAGCAGCCGCCCGTGGATGGCACCGACCTGGTACGTGCCGAACAGATCCTTCAGATAGGCGGGAACCGTGGCGAATCCACCGCCGTAGAAGGAGAGGATGACCAGCGCGCCCAGGATGAACAGCGGCTTGGAGGAGTCGCCGAACAGGGCGATGAGGGCGTACATCAGGGCGCCTACACCCAGGTAGACGCGGTAGATGTTCTTGCGGCCGATGAGGTCGGAGGTGGAGGACCAGCCGATGCGGCCGGCCATGTTCGCGGCGGACAGCAGCGCGACGAAACCGGCGGCGGCCGTGACCGACACCGGGGTGGAGGTGTCCGCGAAGAAGTCCGTGATCATCGGCGCGGCCTTCTCCAGGATGCCGATGCCGGCGGTGACGTTCATGCAGAGCACGATCCACAGGAGCCAGAACTGGGGGGTGCGGATGGCCTGTTTCGCCGAGACCTGCGGGCCGGTGGGGGCTTGTCGCGCGGTTCCCCGCGCCCCTGGGGCATGACGCGGAACCCGGACCAGGAGCACTCCCAGCAGCATGAACACGGCGTACGACAGCCCGTGCACCAGGAAGGCCAGTGCGATGCCGGAGCTGTCGCTGCCGAACGACTCCAGCATCTGGGCCGACCAGGGCGAGGCGATGAGCGCGCCGCCGCCGAAGCCCATGATGGCGATGCCGGTGGCCATGCCGGGCCGGTCCGGGAACCACTTGATCAGGGTGGAGACGGGCGAGATGTAGCCGATGCCGAGACCGATGCCGCCGACGAAGCCGTAGCCGAGGACGATCAGCCAGTACTGCTCCAGGGACGCGCCCAGCGCGGAGAGCAGGAAGCCGGAGGAGAAGCAGATCAGGGCGACGGTCATCGCCCAGCGCGGGCCTTTGCGCTCCACGAGCGTGCCGCCGAACGCGGCGGACAGGCCCAGCATGACGATGCCCAGCTGGAAGGGCAGCGCGCTCTGTGTGCCGCTGAGGCCGAGCGCGGACTCCAGGGGCGGCTTGAACACACTCCAGGCGTAGGCCTGGCCGATGGAGAGATGTACGGAGAGAGCGGCGGGCGGAACGAGCCAGCGGCTCCAGCCCGGGGGCGCGACTGGGGGACTCATGAACCCCGGACGGTAGGGATCCGCAGGGGAGTTGGGAAGGCGGCACGTCGACCGTATGCGGTGAACGGTATCCGGCATGCGCCGAACGGTCGGCGCACGCACTCTTGCCCACCCAACCTCCATACTGTAGACAATATTTCGTCGACACAAGCCGTCCGCGAGCCATACGCGACCCGTGAGCGGCCGGACGGCAGCCACCTCCGCGGTATCCCTCAAACCGAACGGAGTGTTCCCGTGAAAGTCGCAGTTCTCGGCGCCGGTGCCATCGGCGCCTACGTCGGCGCCGCGCTCCACCGCGCGGGTGCCGAGGTGCATCTCATCGCCCGTGGACCGCATCTGGCGGCCATGAGGCAGCACGGAGTCCGGGTGCGCAGCCCACGCGGCGACTTCACCGCGCGCCCCCACGCCACCGACGACCCGGCCGAAGTCGGCCCGGTCGACCATGTCTTCCTGGGCCTGAAGGCCAACGCGTACGCGGCGTGCGGGCCGCTGATCGCGCCGTTGCTGCACGAGACGACCTCGGTCGTCGCGGCCCAGAACGGCATCCCCTGGTGGTATTTCCACCGGCACGGCGGTCCGTACGACGGCCATCGTGTCGAGAGTGTCGACCCGGACGGCGCGGTCAGTGCGGTGCTCGCGCCCGAACGGGCCATCGGCTGCGTCGTCTACGCGGCGACCGAACTCGAAGGGCCGGGCGTGGTCCGGCACCTGGAGGGCACGCGGTTCTCCATCGGCGAGCCCGACCGCAGCCGCTCCGCGCGCTGTCTCGCGTTCAGCGAGGCCATGCAGGCGGGCGGGCTGAAGTGCCCGGTCGAACCGGACCTGCGGGGCGACATCTGGGTCAAGCTGCTCGGCAACATCTCCTTCAACCCGATCAGCGCCCTGGCCCGCGCGACCATGCGGCAGATGTGCCTGCACGGCGGCACCCGCAAAGTCATCGAGATCATGATGACCGAGACGCTGGCGGTCGCCCAGGCCCTCGGCTGCGAGGTCGGTGTCTCCATCGAGCGCCGGCTCGCCGGTGCCGAGCGGGTCGGCGACCACCGCACCTCCACGCTCCAGGACCTGGAGCGCGGCAAGCCGCTCGAACTCGACGTGCTGCTGGCGGCGGTCGTCGAGCTGGCGGAGATCACCGGCGTGGAGGTGCCCACCCTGCGCACCGTGCACGCCATCTCGGACCTGCTCGCGCTGAGGAGCGCCGCATGAGGAAACGCGATCGGACCCCCAAGACCTACACCCGGCTCACCCACCCGCTCGTGAGGGACTCCCGCGACGAGCCGTTCCGGCGGGCCACCTGGGAGGAGGCCCTGGACCGGGCCGCCGCGGGCCTCGGGCGCAACCGCGACGCCTTCGGGATGTTCAGCTGCGCCCGCGCCACCAACGAGATGAACTACGTGGCGCAGAAGTTCGCCCGGGTCGTCATGGGCACCAACAACGTCGACTCCTGCAACCGCACCTGCCACGCCCCCAGCGTGGCGGGCCTGTCGGCGGCGTTCGGCTCGGGCGGCGGGACGTCGTCGTACGAGGAGATCGAGCACACCGACGTCATCGTGATGTGGGGCTCCAACGCCCGGTTCGCGCATCCGATCTTCTTCCAGCACGTGCTGAAGGGGATCAGGAACGGGGCCCGGATGTACGCGGTCGATCCGCGCCGGACCTCGACCGCCGAGTGGGCGGAGAGCTGGATGGGGCTCAACGTCGGCACGGACATCCCGATGGCGCACGCGATCGGCCGCGAGATCATCCACGCGGGGCTCGCGAACGAGGCGTTCATCGAGCGGGCGACCAGCGGCTTCGAGGAGTACAAGGCCCTGGTCGAGCCGTGGACGCTGTCGCTCGCCGAGAAGGTGACGGGCGTACCGGCGGCGGCGATCCGCGAACTGGCGCACGCCTACGCCCGTGCCGAGCGGGCCCAGTTGTGCTGGACCCTCGGCATCACCGAGCACCACAACGGCACCGACAACGTCCGCGCCCTGATCAACCTGTCCCTGCTCACCGGGCACGTCGGCCGCTACGGCTCGGGCCTGCAGCCCTTGCGAGGGCAGAACAACGTGCAGGGCGGCGGCGACATGGGCGCGATCCCCAACCGGCTGCCCGGCTTCCAGGACATCCTGGACGCGAGCGCCCGGCTGAAGTTCGAGTCGGCCTGGGACACCGTGATCCAGCCCCACTACGGCCTGAACCTCACGGAGATGTTCGAGGCGATGGAGGACGGCTCGCTCAGGGCCGTGTACTGCATCGGCGAGAACCCGGCCCAGTCCGAGGCGGACAGCGAGCAGGCGGTGCGGCGGATGAAGGCGCTGGACTTCCTGGTCGTGCAGGACATCTTCCTGACGAAGACCGCCGAACTCGCCGACGTCGTCCTGCCGGCCACCGCCGGCTGGGCGGAGACCGACGGCACGACCACCAACAGCGAGCGGCGGGTGCAGCGCGTCCGCAAGGCCGTCACCCCGCCCGGCGAGGCCCGCGAGGACATCGACATCATCTGCGACCTCGCCTCCCGCCTCGGCCACGACTGGAAGTACGCCGACGCCGAGACCGTGTGGAACGAGCTGCGGTCGGTCTCGCCCGACCACTACGGCATGACGTACGAGCGCCTGGAGGAGCACCAGGGCATCCAGTGGCCCTGCCCGAGCACGGACGGCGTCGAACCGACCTATCTGCACGGCAGGTTGTGGGAGACCGACCCGGCCAGGCGCGGTCCGCTCGCGCCGTTCGGGATCGTGCAGCACGACCCGCCCGTGGACCTCACCGACGAGCGGTATCCGATCCGGCTCACCACCGGGCGGCGGCTCGACTCGTACAACACCGGGGTGCAGAGCGGCGGTTACGCCTCGCCGCTCAGGCGCGGCGAGTTCGTCGAGCTGAGCCCGGAGGACGCCGAGCGCTACGGGGTCGTGGTCGGCGAGCACGTCCAGGTGACCTCGCGCCGCGGGTCGGTGACCGCTCCCGTGTGGGTGGACACCGCGCTGCGGCCCGGGCTCGCCTTCATGACCATGCACTTCCCCGACGAGGTGGACACCAACGCGCTGACGATCGAGGCGAACTGCCCGATCGCCGGGACGGCGGAGTTCAAGGCGTCGGCGATCCGGATCGAGAAGCTGCCCATCGCGACCATCGTGGGGTGAAAGCACGTGGACCTGCACTTCGGTGACAGCAAACCGACGGACGAGGAACGGGCGGCCGTCGACGCCCTGCTCGGGCCTCCCGAGTCCTCCTGGGAGGGGGCCGATCGCTCCGACGCCGATCTGAGGTGGGCGCGAGGCGGTCGCGAGGCCCGGGACCGCCGCGACCTGCTGTTGCCGGGGCTGCACGCGGTCAACGACCGGATCGGCTGGATCAGCGAGGGCGCCCTCGACTACCTCTGCCGACGGCTGACGGTGCCGCCGGCGGAGGCGTACGGCGTCGCCACCTTCTACTCCATGTTCTCGGTCAAGCCCCGTCCGGCGACCGTGCTCCACGTGTGCACGGACCTGGCGTGCGCGGCGGCCGGGGCACCGGAGCTGTGCGCCGGGATCGAGGAGCGGCTGGGCCTCGGCAGCGGTGTGAGCGTGGAACGCAGCCCGTGCCTGGGCCTGTGCGAACGAGCCCCGGCCGCACTCGCGATCAAGGCCGGGGACCCCGTGCGTACGGCGGTCTCGGCGCCCGCGACCGTCCAGGACGCCGTGCTCGCCGCGAGCTCCCCCGACTCCGCGCCCGAGGAGCCGGCGGCCGCGCTGGCCGTGCCCCAGGCGGGGCAGGACGGCCTGATGCTGCTGCACCGCGTCGGCGTGGTCGACCCGTCGTCCCTCGACGACTACCGCGCCCACGGGGGTTACACCGCCCTGCGCCGGGCTTTCGAGCTGGGTCCCGCGGAGGTCATCCGCGAGGTCACCGACTCGGGCCTGGTCGGGCGGGGCGGTGCCGCCTTCCCCACCGGCCGCAAGTGGCAGGCCACGGCGTCCCAGCCGGACCGTCCGCATTACCTCGTCTGCAACGCCGACGAGTCGGAGCCGGGCACCTTCAAGGACCGCGTGCTGATGGAGGGCGACCCGTACGCCCTGGTCGAGGCGATGACGATCGCCGGGTACGCGACCGGCGCGCACAAGGGCTACCTGTATCTGCGGGGCGAGTACCCGCGCGCCCTGCGCCTGCTGGAGAACGCGATCGCGCAGGCCCGTGCCCGCGGACTGCTCGGTGACGACGTCCTTGGGCAGGGCTACGCCTTCGACATCGAGATCCGGCGTGGCGCGGGCGCCTACATCTGCGGTGAGGAGACGGCCCTGTTCAACTCCATCGAGGGCTACCGGGGCGAGCCCCGCTCGAAGCCGCCGTTCCCGGTGGAGAAGGGGCTGTTCGGCAAGCCGACGGTCGAGAACAACGTCGAGACCCTGGTCAACGTCCTGCCGATCCTCACCCTGGGCGCCCCGGCGTACGCGGCGATCGGCACCGGGCGCTCCACCGGGCCGAAGCTGTTCTGCGTATCCGGGAGCGTGGAGCGGCCCGGCGTCTACGAGGTGCCGTTCGGCGCGACGCTCGGCGAGGTGCTCACCCTGGCCGGGGTGCGGGAGGGGCTGCGGGCGGTGCTCCTCGGCGGGGCCGCGGGCGGTTTCGTACGGCCCGACGAGCTGGACGTGCCGCTCACCTTCGAAGGGACGCGGGAGGCGGGCACGACGCTCGGCTCGGGGGTTGTCATGGCCTTCGACGACAGCGTGCCCCTGCCCCGGCTGCTGCTGCGCATCGCGGAGTTCTTCCGCGACGAGTCGTGCGGGCAGTGCGTGCCGTGCCGGGTCGGAACGGTCCGGCAGGAGGAGGCACTGCACCGGATCGTGGAGCGCACGGGCGCGGAGGCCGCCGGCGACATCGCGCTGCTGCGGGAGGTCGGCCGCGCCATGCGGGACGCCTCGATCTGCGGTCTCGGGCAGACCGCGTGGAACGCCGTGGAATCCGCCATCGACCGACTGGGGGCGTACGAATGACCGTCACACCGCTGGGGATCCCGCGCCGCATGCTGGAGTTCACCATCGACGGGGAGGAGGCCCGGGTCCCCGAGGGCTCGACGATCCTGGACGCCTGCCGGGCGGCGGGGAAGGACATCCCGACCCTGTGCGAAGGCGACACCCTGCGGCCGAAGAACGCCTGCCGGGTCTGTGTGGTCGAGGTCGAGGGGGCCAGGACCCTCGTCCCCGCCTGCTCCCGCAAGGCCGAGCCGGGCATGGAGGTCCGCACCGACACCGAGCGCGCCCGGCACAGCCGCAAGGTGGTCCTGGAACTGCTCGCGTCCTCGGTCGACCTGTCGACGACTCCGAAGGTCGCCGGGTGGCTGAAGGAGTACGAGGCGAAACCGGATCGTTTCGGCCCGGACGCGGCGCGGCTGAACGAAGAACCGAAGATCGACAACGACCTGTACGTCCGCGACTACGACAAGTGCATCCTCTGCTACAAATGCGTCGACGCCTGCGGCGACCAGTGGCAGAACTCCTTCGCGATCTCGGTCGCCGGACGCGGCTTCGACGCCCGGATCGCCGTGGAGCACGACGCGCCGCTGACCGACTCGGCATGCGTGTACTGCGGGAACTGCATCGAGGTGTGCCCGACCGGGGCGCTGTCCTTCAAGTCCGAGTTCGACATGCGCGCGGCGGGTACCTGGGACGAGTCGCGGCAGACGGAGACGACCACGGTGTGCGCGTACTGCGGAGTGGGCTGCAACCTGACGCTGCACGTGCAGGACAATGAGATCGTGAAGGTCACCTCGCCGCACGACAACCCGGTGACCCACGGCAACCTCTGCATCAAGGGCCGCTTCGGCTACCAGCACGTACAGAACCGGGACTGATCAGGACATGGGACGAGTCACGGAACGACGCAAGGTGATCCGCATCCGGGACGGGGTGGTCTCCGGCCGCCCGGACACGCTCGTCGCCGAGGAACCGATGGAGATCCGGCTCAACGGCAAGCCCCTGGCGATCACCATGCGCACCCCGGGCGACGACTTCGCGCTGGCGGCGGGCTTCCTGGTGAGCGAGGGGGTGCTGGCCGGGCAGCAGGACCTGCAGAACATCGTCTACTGCGCGGGGGCCACGGACGACGGCTCGAACACGTACAACGTCGTCGACGTGAAGACGGCCCCCGGCGTGGTGATCCCCGACATCACTCTGGAGCGCAACGTCTACACCACGTCCTCCTGCGGCCTGTGCGGCAAGGCGTCGCTGGACGCGGTGCGCACCACGGCCAGGTGGCCCATCGCCGACACTCCTCCGGTCCGGATCTCCCCCGAGCTGCTCGCAAGCCTCCCCGACCGGCTGCGCGCGGCCCAGCGGGTCTTCGACCGGACCGGGGGCCTGCACGCGGCGGCCCTGTTCTCGGAAGCCGGCGAGCTGCTGGACGTCCGGGAGGACGTGGGCCGGCACAACGCGGTCGACAAGCTGGTCGGCCGCGCCCTGCAGAACGGGGAGCTGCCGCTGTCGCGGGCGATCCTGCTCGTGTCGGGCCGGGCCTCCTTCGAGCTGGCGCAGAAGGCCGTGATGGCCGGCATACCCGTGCTGGCGGCCGTGTCGGCACCGTCCTCGCTGGCGGTGGACCTGGCCGCCGAGGCAGGCCTGACACTGGTGGGCTTCCTGCGGGGCAACTCCATGAACGTGTACGCGGGTGAGGACCGCATCGCCCTGCGGGCCGCGGCCGCCCAGGGCTGAGCAGGTTCCTCCGCTACACGGCGGCGGGGCCCCGACCGGCGGGGAGCGCCCCCTGCGCCGCAGGGGCCCCGTCTCGGCCTGCCCGCGCGCAACTCGCCTCGCACGCCCCGGCACCCCGTGAGGGCCCCTTTCCGCCTGACCTCGCGAGGGCAGGCCCCCTGCCGGATCTTCAGCCGGCCGTGCCGGATATCCGGGCCAGCATCGAAGTGAACTGCTCCCGCTCGGCCGCCGACAGCGGCGCGAGCAGTTCGTCGTTGGCGGCGCGGGCCGCCTTCTCGCAGCGCCTGAGCAGCCGGGCTCCGCGCGAGGTGAGGGACACCGCGTTCTTCCGGCGGTCCCGCGGGTCCGGCTCGCGTACCACCATTCCCGCCGACTGAAGGTCGTCGAGGACGCCGACGAGGTCCTTGGGGTCCAGCCGGACCCCGCGGCCGAGGTCGGCCTGGGCCACGGGGGCCAGGTCGCGTACGGCGGACAGCACCACGTGGTGCCACATCCGCATGTCCTCCTCCGCCAGCGCCTCGGCGACCAGGGCCCGGCCGCGGGCGGCGGCGCAGCCGAGCAGCCAGCTGGGCAGGGAGCGGATCGCGGGGAGGGGAGCTTCCGACATGGCCGCAGCCTAACCAAGAAATCGTTGGTTCTCCCTATGATCCTCCTATACCGTTGGGCACCCCAACGATTCCATCGGGGTCTCACCGACGACCCGGAGGTGTGATGCGCCGCGTCCGTTACGAATCCCCAGGCGGCCCCCTCTTCACGGAGGAGGCACCGCTCCCCGTGCCCGGCCCCGGAGAACTGCTCGTGCGCGCGGAGGCGATCGGCGTCACGCTCCCGGTCGTACGCAAGGTCACCGAGGCGGCCGAACCGGTCCCGCTCGGCGGCGAGATCGCCGGGCAGGTCACGGCCGTCGGTGAGGGCGTCACCCGCTTCGGCACCGGCGACCGGGTGACCGGCCTCTGCTTCGGCCACGGCTACGCGGACTTCGCGGTGCTGCACGAGACCATGGCCTCCCCGATCCCCGGGAACGCGAGCGCCGTCGACGCGGTCGCCCTGGTCCGCAGCGGCCTGGTTGCCCTCGGTGCCCTGGAGGCGGCCCGCCCCGAGCCGGGTGAGGCGGCCCTGGTCACGGCGGCCGCGAGTGGTGTCGGCCAGCTGGCCGTGCAGCTGGCCAGGACGCGCGGCGCCGGACGCGTGGTGGGAGCCGTCTCCGATCCGGGCAAGGCCGGCTTCGTGCGCGGTCTCGGCGCCGACCACGTCATCTCGTACGGCGACGCGAGCTGGGGGACGCCCGTGGACTACGTCCTGGACGCGGTCGGTGGCGAGTTGCTCACCCGCACCCTCCACGCGCTCGTACCCGGGGGACGGCTGGTGGCGTACAGCTCGGGCGGCGGCGCCATCCAGGCCTACGACCTGCTCGTGGGCGCCAAGTCGGTCATCGGTTTCCAGGTGGCCCGCATCGCCCGGGGCAAGCCGGAGTTGTACGAGCAGTGGCGAGAGGAACTGTGGCGGCTGTTCGCCGCCGGAGAGCTCAGGCCCGCCGTCCACGGGGAGTTCGCCCTGGAGGACGCGGCCAAGGCGCACGCGGAGATCGAGGGGCGGTCCAACCTGGGCAAGGTCGTCCTGATCCCCTGACGCACGCTTCTTGTGGGGGGTCTTTGAACCCAAGTACCGTCTGTGGACCAGACATTGGACGTGGAATGTCCGCATGACCGGATGTCCTCTCCCATCACCCGGTGGTCCGGCCGACAGACGCATGAAGGGCAGGTCGCACCATGCCGTCCAGTCTTCGCGCACGTCTGAGATCCACCCTGACAGCCGCCGTCACCGCCGGGGCGCTGCTCGCGCCCACCGCCCCGGCGCACAGCCGACCCACCACCGCCGCACCGGAATTCGAGCAGCAGGTACTCTTCAAGGCGTCCCAGGATCCGGGCTACGCCTGCTTCCGGATCCCGGCGGTGGTGCGCACCACCGGCGGCACCCTGCTCGCCTTCGCCGAGGGCCGTGTCCTCAACTGCGGTGACGCCGCCGACATCGACATCGTGCTCAAGCGCTCCACCGACGGCGGCCGCACCTGGGGACCGCTCCAGGTCGTCACCGAAGGCGCGGGCGACACGCACGGCAACCCGGCCCCCGTCGTGGACCGCAGGACGGGCCGGATCCTGCTGGCCGAGACGTACAACACCGGCCGCACGGACGCCGGCAACTGCACCGTCCCCTGCGACCGCACCCCGCACCTGCAGTACAGCGACGACGACGGCCGCACCTGGTCGAAGCCGCGCGACCTGAGCGAGGAGATCCTGCCCGAGGACTGGAACTCCTGGTACGCGACCGGTCCCGTGCACGGCGTCCAGCTGACCCGCGGCAAGCACGCCGGGCGGCTCGTGTTCGGCGTCAACACCGAGACGTGGAACGGCAGCCGCGTCTCCGCCAACCACGCCGCCCTCGTCGTCAGCGACGACGGCGGCGACTCCTGGCAGGTCGGCGCCACGGACACCTGGCCGATAGCGCAGGACGGCACGTTCCGGCAGAAGCCGTCCGAGGTGACGCTCACCGAACGCGCCGACGGCGCCCTGCTCGTCAGCGGCCGGGAACAGGACGGCACCGACCTGGGCCACCGCTCCCAGACCGTCAGCCTCGACGGCGGCGACCGCTTCGCCACGCCCTTCCGCGACCTGCCGGACCTGTACACCCCGCAGGTCCAGGGCGCGACCCTGCGTCTCGGCGACCGGATGCTGCTGTCCGCTCCGGCCGACCCCGACCGCCGCCGCACGATGATGGTGCGCTCCTCCTACGACGGCGGGCGCACCTGGGAGAGCGTGGACCGGGGCACGGTCGTCACCACCGACTGGTCCGGCTACTCCGACATGGCGGCCCTGGGCAGCTCGGCCGTGGGACTGCTGTACGAGGGCGGGGCGGTCGACGCGCGTGACGAGATCCGCTTCGCCCGATTCACCGAGGACTGGCTGAAACCGCGCCGGGGCGCCGACCCGACCACGCGGGACGCGGCGGCGGGCGGCAGGACCGCGGCCGTGCTCGGCGGTGCCGCGCGGACGGACGGGGTCCGGGGCGGCGCGCTGTCCTTCGACGGCACCGATGACGCCGTCCGGCTCCCCTACCGGTCCCGGCTGCCGCTCGGGGAAGGGGACTTCACGGCGTCGCTGCACTTCCGCTACACGGCCACGGCCGGCGAACAGCCCTTCCTGTGGATGGGCGGCATCGGCGGCACCCAGCCGCAGATCTGGCTGCGCGGGGAACCCGCGAGCGACCGGGTCCGGGCGCTGATCACCACCAGGTCGGGCGCGACGACCGTCAGGTCCGCCTCGGTGTGGACCGACGGCGCCCACAACGACGGCCGCTGGCACCACCTGGCCCTGCGCCGGGGCGGCGGGCGGCTGACGCTGTTCCTCGACGGCACGCCGCTCACCACCGCCGACGTGCCGGGCTCGGTCAGCCGCAACTCCCCGTTCGGCGTGCACATCGGCCAGCGCATGGACAGCCGGGCGTTCCTCACCGGGGCGATCGACGACGTCCGGGTGTGGAACCGGGCCCTGAGCGACGGGGAACTGGCCTCCGGCGCCGCGGGCGCGGCCTCCCGGGGCGCGGTGCTGTGGCTGCCCATGGACCGGGTGAGCGGCAGCAACTAACGTCACGGGACGTGCCCGACGACTCAGGAGCATTACGAGCACGACAGCGCACGGGAACCGGGATCGGCCTGCTGCTGGTCCTGGTTCTCGGCGCGGCGCTGCTCATCGCCCTGCCCGGCGACGACGGCCCGGGCCACGACGCCTGTCAGGCGCTCACCGTCGGCTCCTGGGACACGGACGACGCCCTCGAGGCCGAGTTCACCCGCTACGGCGACGACGCGAGCCGCACGGACGACTGGACCGGCGGCGACGGCACCCACTCGGTGCGGCTGCCGGACGGCCGGGTGCTGTGGCTGTTCTCGGACACCTACCTGGGCCGGGTGTACGGTCCGCCCAATCCGCATGGCGAGTCCCACGCCTGGCGGGACGCCACCACGCCGCTGGTGCGCAACTCGGCCGTGCTGATGCGTGACGGCCGGCTCGAGAGCACCCTGCCCGCCCCGCTGTTCGCCGACCCGGCACCGAACCAGTGGCGCTGGCCGGTCGCCGCCCGCGTCGAACCCCGCTCCCCCGGCTCCGCGGAGCAGGTCGTCCGGGTGCTGCTGTGGGTGCGCACGGCGGGGCAGGCCCCCTGGATCTACGGAGTGCCCACCGCCACCGAGGTCGCCACGCTGTCGCTGCCCGGGCTGCGCCTGGAGTCGGTCGTCGAGGTGTTCGGCCAGCAGTCGGTGCCCGACCCGTCCCGGCGGGTGCTGTTCGGCACGACGCTGGTCGAGGAGGGCGGCTGGACCTATGTGTTCGGCGGTGACGACGGCCGGGCCGCCGCCCGGCCCGCCTCGCACGCGTACGCGGCCCGGGTGCCGGAGGGCGCGCTCGCGGATCCGGGGGCCTGGGAGTACTGGAGCGGATCGGCGTGGGTGCCCCGGGCCCGCCCCCGGCCGGTGCTCGGGGACGGGCGGCGCAAGGGCGTGGGCAGCGCGTTCTCGGTCGTCCGGGAGGGCGGTACGTACGTGCTGTTCACCATGGCCGCCGGCGCGAAGGGGCTGACCACCGTGGCGTCCTACTGGGCCTGCTCCCCGGCCGGGCCGTGGCACGGTCCTGCGAAGGAGTTCGCCCCGCCGCTGCCGCAGGGGCAGGTGGCCGCCTACAACCCGCAGGCGCATCCGGTGCTGAGCGGCGACGGACGGCTCGTCCTGAGTTACGACGTCAACTGGCTGGAGCCCACGGGCGCCGCCGACCGGCTCAGCCGGAACGTGTCCCTGTACCGACCACGGTTCGTGTCGTTGCGGCTGGCCGCGGCGCGGTGACCTCCTCCGCCGCCGCCTCCCGCGCGCGCCGCTTGGCGATCACCGCGCACACGATGAGCTGCATCTGGTGGAAGAGCATCAGCGGCAGCACGGCGAGCGCCGCCTGCGCGCCGAACAGGACGCTCGCCATGGGCAGTCCGGCGGCCAGGGACTTCTTCGAGCCGGCGAACTGGATCGCGATCCGGTCCGCCCGGCCGAAGCCCAGCGCCTTGCCGCCGTACCAGGTGAGCAGCAGCATCAGGGCGAGGACCACGGCCTCGACGACCGCCAGGGCGCCCAGTCGCACCGGGCTGACCTGGTGCCAGATGCCCTGGACCATGCCCGCGCTGAACGCGGTGTAGACGACGAGCAGGATCGAGCCGCGGTCCACCAGGGCGAGGACCTGCTTGTGGCGCGTGACGAAGCCGCCGATCCAGCGGCGCAGCAGCTGCCCGGCGAGGAACGGCACCAGCAGCTGCAGCACGATCTTCAGCAGCGAGTCGGCGGAGAAGCCGCCGCCGCTGCCGCCGAGCAGCGAGGCCGCGAGCAGCGGGGTGGCGACGATGCCGATGAGGGAGGAGAAGGAGCCCGCGCAGATCGCGGCGGGCACGTTGCCGCGGGCCATCGAGGTGAAGGCGATCGACGACTGGACGGTCGAGGGGACCAGGGTGAGGAAGAGCAGGCCCTGGTAGAGCGGGTGCGTCAGGATCACCGGCACCAGCCCGCGGGCCGCGAGCCCGAGCAGCGGGAAGACCAGGAAGGTGCAGGCCAGCACCGTCACGTGCAGCCGCCAGTGCCGCAGCCCGTCGAGCGCCTCACGGGTGGACAGCCGGGCGCCGTACAGGAAGAAGAGGAGGGCGACCGCGGCCGTGGAGGCACCCGAGGCGACATCCGCGGCCGTTCCGCGCGCCGGGAACAGTGCGGCGAGGCCCACCGTCCCGAGGAGGAGCAGGATGTAGGGGTCGATCGGCATCCAATGCGGCCAGCGCAGGCGTTTCACGGTGCTCCACTTGCTTTGGTACTTCGGTCGGTCCGGGGCCGTAGCGGCCCCCTTCCATCCTGCTTCCCCGACCGGCGATCGGGAATCCGGTATACCGCTCTGACTGTCATTGCGTTTCACGATAACGTGGGGGCATGTACGACCCGTCCCAGCTGCGCACGTTCCTCTCGGTGGCGCAGACGCTGAGCTTCACGCAGGCCGCCCGGCGGCTGGGGGTGCGGCAGTCGACGGTCAGCCAGCACGTGCGGCGCCTGGAGGACGCCACCGGGCGGACGTTGTTCAGCCGGGACACCCACTCTGTGGAGCTGACCGAGGACGGCGAGGCCATGCTCGGCTTCGCCCGCCGGATCCTGGAGGTGCACGAGCAGGCTGCGGCGTTCTTCACGGGCACCCGGCTGCGCGGCCGGCTGCGCTTCGGCGCCTCGGAGGACTTCGTGCTCACCCGGCTGCCCGAGATCCTGGAGGGCTTCCGGCACGAGCATCCGGAGGTCGACCTGGAGCTGACGGTCGAGCTGTCGGGCACCCTGCACGAGCAGCTGACCGCCGGGAAGCTGGATCTGGTCCTGGCCAAGCGGCGGCCCGAGGACCCGCGGGGCGAGCTGGTCCGGCACGACCGGCTGGTGTGGATCGGCGCGGAACGCCTCCGGCTCGACCCGGACCGCCCGGTGCCGCTCATCGTCTACCCGCCTCCCGGCATCACCCGCGCCCTCGCCCTGGAGGCCCTGGAGCGGCAGGGCCGCGACTGGCGCGTGGTGTGCACCAGCGGCAGCCTCAACGGCCTCGTCGCGGCGGCCCGGGCCGGTCTCGGTGTGATGGCCCACTCCCGCGGCCTGATCCCGCCGGGTCTGGTCCGGGTTCCGGACCGGGCGGGGCTGCCGGAACTGGGACAGGTCGACTTCGTCCTGGTCCACGGCCGGCGCCGGCCCTCCGCCCAGGGCGCGGCCGACGCCCTGGCGGCGTCGATCCTGGCGGGCGGGGACCGGCTCCAGCGCAGTGCGCGCAAGGGGCTGTGACCTGGCCGGTCAGCGGCCGCCGACAGAAGCGGAGTGACAGAATCCGTCGCCGTTCCGCTGACGGAAGGGGGCGAGTTCGACGGGGCGACGCACCACAGCCGGACTCGTACAGATTCGGTGGAGATTACGGCACCGAAACTTACTCAACCGTCAGGTTTGTGTCCGACCCTTCCCCATGTGAGCGCTTTTTCCCTCGCTGACCAGCGCGGACCGCAGCGGTGTGTGCTTCCGTACCCCCTCCCGTCCCCTGGCCGGGTGGGGTAGCTTTCACGGCGCTGTGCGGGGCGTCACTCGACAAGAGCGCTGAGGAACGGGGAGCGGGGTTTGCGCGAGTTCACCAACCCTCCGTTGGCGTTGGCACCTCCGGTGGGCGGTCTGGCCGACGTGGTCTTCGAGCATGCCCAGGAGGACCCGCAGCACATCGCGCTGGGCCGCAAGGACGACTCCGGTGAGTGGCAGGACGTCACCAGCGCCGAGTTCCGCGACGAGGTGCTCGCTCTGGCCAAGGGCCTGCTGGCGAGCGGCATCCGGTTCGGCGACCGGGTCGCGATCATGTCCCGCACGCGCTACGAGTGGACCCTCTTCGACTACGCGCTGTGGACGATCGGCGCCCAGGTCGTGCCGGTCTACCCGACGTCCTCGGCCGAGCAGTGCTTCTGGATGCTGTACGACGCCGAGGTGACGGCCGCGGTCGTGGAGCACGAGGACCACGCGATGACGATCGCCACCGTCATCGACCGGCTCCCCCGGTTGCGCCGACTGTGGCAGCTGGACTCCGGCGCCGTGCACGAGCTGTACGACGCGGGCGCGCACCTCGACGACGAGGTGGTGCACCGCCACCGGCAGGCCGTCACCCCCGACTCGGTCGCCACGATCATCTACACCTCGGGCACCACCGGCCGCCCCAAGGGGTGTGTCATCACGCACGGCAACTTCATGTACGAGGCGGACACCGTCATCGAGCGCTGGGAGCCGGTGTTCCACTCCCGGCGCGGCGACGAGGCGGCGACCCTGCTGTTCCTGCCGCTCGCGCACGTCTTCGGGCGGATGGTCCAGGTCGCCGGGATCCGCGGCAAGGTGAAGTTCGGCCACCAGCCGCAGCTGAACGCGGCGGCCCTGCTGCCGGATCTGGCCGCGTTCAAACCGACGTTCTTCCTGGCCGTGCCCTACATCTTCGAGAAGGTCTTCAACGCGGCCCGCCGCAAGGCCGAGAAGGAGGGCCGCTCCGGCCCCTTCGAGAAGGCCGTCGACATCGCCATCAGGTACGCGGACGCGATGGAGGCCAAGGCCTGGGGCACCGGCCCCGGCCCGTCCGCGGGCCTGCGCATGCAGCACCAGCTGTTCGACAAGCTCGTCTACACCAAGATCCGCGCCGCCATGGGCGGCCGCATCAAGCACGCCATGTCCGGCGGCTCGGCGATGGACCGCCGCCTCGGGCTGTTCTTCGCCGGGGCGGGCGTGCACATCTACGAGGGCTACGGCCTGACCGAGTCCACGGCGGCAGCGACCGCCAACCCGCCCGGACGCACCCGGTTCGGCACGGTCGGGCAGCCCATCCCGGGCATGACCGTGCACATCGCGGACGACGGCGAGATCTGGCTGCACGGCGAGAACGTCTTCCAGGGGTACCTCAACAACCAGAAGGCCACGGACGCGACCCTGCACGACGGCTGGCTCGCCACCGGCGACCTCGGCGCGCTGGACGAGGACGGCTTCCTCACCATCACCGGCCGCAAGAAGGAGATCCTGGTCACGTCCGGCGGGAAGAGCGTTTCCCCCGGCGTGCTGGAGGAACGCGTCCGGGACCATCCGCTGGTCAACCAGTGCATCCTCGTCGGCAACGACCGCCCGTACATCGCCGCCCTGATCACCCTCGACCAGGAGGCCGTGGAGCACTGGCTGGCCATGCGGTCCAAGCCGCAGATGTCCCCTGCGGAGCTGGTGCGCGACGCGGATCTGGAGACGGAGGTGCGCCGTGCGGTGGTCGCCGCCAACACCCTCGTCTCGCAGGCCGAGTCGATCCGCACCTTCCGCATACTGGCCCAGCCGTTCACGGAGGAGCACGGGCTGCTGACCCCGTCCCTGAAGCTGAAGCGGAAGGCCATCGAGAACGCGTACGAGAACGAGGTCGAGGCGCTCTACCGGGCGTGACCTCCGTCCCGCGGGGCAGGTGTGGCTTCGGAATTCTCCCGTCAGGAATGCATCACCGCCCGTGATCGTTGACGATGGGAGCACACTGACCACTTACCGAAGGATCGAGAGCTCGTGAGCAAGGTCCCCCCGATCATCCTGAACAACGGCGTCGAGATGCCCCAGCTGGGCTTCGGCGTCTGGCAGGTGCCGGACGACGAGGCCGAGACGGCCGTCGGGACGGCACTGGAGGCCGGGTACCGCAGCATCGACACCGCGGCGATCTACGGCAACGAGGCGGGCACCGGCAAGGCCATCGCCGCCGCCGGCGTGCCCCGCGATGAGCTCTTCGTCACCACGAAGCTCTGGAACGCCGACCAGGGATACGACTCCACGCTGCGCGCCTTCGACACGTCGCTGGAGAAGCTCGGCCTGGACTTCGTCGACCTCTACCTGATCCACTGGCCGACGCCGGAGCGGGGTCTGTACGTCGACACCTACAAGGCGTTCGAGAAGCTGCACGCCGACGGCCGGATCCGGGCCATCGGTGTCTCCAACTTCCTTCCCGAGCACCTGGAGAAGCTGATCGGCGAGACGTCGGTCGTCCCGGCGGTGAACCAGATCGAGCTGCACCCGCACCTGCAGCAGGCCGCCTCCCGCGAGTACCACGCACAGCAGGGCATCGCCACGGAGGCCTGGTCACCGCTCGGCCAGGGCAAGGGCCTGCTGGAGGTCCCGGCGATCGTGGCCATCGCCCGCAAGCACGAGCGCACCCCGGCCCAGGTGGTGCTGCGCTGGCACATCCAGCTGGGCAACGTGGTGATCCCGAAGTCCGTGACGCCGTCGCGGATCAAGGAGAACATCGAGGTGTTCGACTTCAGCCTCGACGACGAGGACCTGGCGGCGATCAGCGCGCTGAACGAGGACCGGCGCATCGGCCCGGACCCGGCCGAGTTCAACGGCGCCTGAGCCGCACCGGCAGCGCCCCGGTCCGGAGCCCCTTCGCGGGACCCGGGCCGGGGTGCTGCCGTTCCCAGGAGCATCCCCCGGGGCCGGCTGCCTCGAAGGCGCCGGATCCGCTACCCGGGCCGGACCGCCGTGTGCACGGTGTGGGCCTCCAGGACGAACACGTCCGGGCGGTGGTGCAGGCTCGCCTCGTCGTCGGGATCGAGCAGGCGGTCGACGGTCGCGAGATCCTCGGCGTCGAGCTCCTCGGCGAGCATGTCGCGCATGTGCGACAGCGACGCCACGACATACGCGCGCGCCCGGTCCGAGGCGGGCGCCGGGAGATCGAGCAGGAAGCTGTGCGTCCTCGTGTGCTTGAGCCCCGCGGCGGCGAGCAGGGCCGGCCAGTGCTCCGTCTCGGCCACGTGCCCGGGCAGGCCGGTGCGCATCCGGCTGAACCACTCCGCCTCCACCGCGTCGATCCGCGTCTGGAGACCGGGCCGGCCGATGCCGATGTCGCGCGGCAGGAACCGCAGGGGCAGACCGCCCTCCATGAGGGCCAGCGTGCCGCCCGGCGCGAGCCGCTGCGCGAAGGCGGCCAGCGCGGCCCGCTGGTCGCCCAGGTGGTGCAGGCTGCGGCTCGCCCAGAGCAGATCGGCGGGGTAGTCCAGCTCGCCGAGCACCTCGGGCAGATCACCGGTGAGCGTGCCGAAGCGGTCGGCGACGCCCAGGCGTCCGGCCCGCGCCCGGGCCCGCTCCAGCAGCCCCTCGGAGCCGTCCACCGCCACGATCCGCGCGCCCGGGAACGTCTCCGCGAACAGGCACGACACGACGCCCGGTCCGCTGCCGACGTCGACGATCAGCCCCGGCTCGGTCACCTCCTGCGCCAGCCAGCCCAGGGCACGTTCGTACAGGGATGCGAACAGTTCCGCCGAGGACTCCAGCATCGGGCCCATCTCGGCCCAGTCGAGGTCCGTGTGGCCGTGATGAGGGCCGTGGCCCCGCTCGTGGTCGTGGTGGTGATGCCCCATGGTGGTCAGCCTCTCGCTCGGGTGCGGTCAGCGTGCACCGACGCACCGGACGGAGGCCACTGCTGTTGCCGGTCCCGCAAAATCCGCCGGGGCACGGGGCCCCGGCGGATCAGCGGTTCACCGCGAGCCGGTCAGGACAGCGGCGGGTACGCGTTCTGCATCAGTTGCCGGAACTGCGCGGAGAACCAGTGCCCGGACAGCGGCGCGTCCGGCAGGGCGCCGGACATGTTGTAGTTGTTCCGCGGGTTGCCCGTGTAGGTGGGGTCGCACATGCGGTCGAAGCCCTTGCCCTCGTCGTTCGGGATCTGCTTGCTCGCCCCGTCGGACTCGCCCGGCGGCTTCATCCACACGTACGCGTCGATCCCCGCGGCCGGGGCGGCCTTCGGGCGTTCGCCCAGGCCGGCTCCGGACTGGTTGCACCAGTTGCCGGCGTTGAAGCGACGGTCGTATCGCCCGCCGTCGACGTAGGTGTCGACGCTGGTCGTCGCGCCCGGCCCGGTGGGCCGCGCGCTGCCGCCCCAACCGTTGCGGGAGGTGTCGATCAGCATGCCGATGTTCGAGTTGAAGCCCGCCGAGACCAGCTGGCTGCGGAAGCCCTGGGCGTAGGACAGCTCGTCGAGGTAGCGGTTCCAGTCGACCCACTTCGACTCGCGGACGGACTTGCCGGCCACCGAGTCGTTGATGGTGAAGTTGTTCTCCTTCAGGGCGCTGTAGTTCGCCGTGTTGGTGATGAAGCCGTGGACGTCGTTCACCGTGGCGCCCTCGGCGGTCGCCGCCTCCTTCATGATGGTGGCCGTGGGGCCGAAGTTGTCGTCCCAGCCGATCCAGCCGTGGTGCCCGGCGTCGACGTAGTTGTAGACGTTCGGCACGTCGCCGAGCTTGTTCAGCGCGTAGCCCACGCCCTTGACGTAGTTGCCGTTGGCCTTCATCACGTCGCACTGCGGGACGGCCGTCGGACGGCTGCCGGTGTTGGTGACGAGGTTGGGCAGCGAGTCGATCTCGACCGTGGTGACGATCCGCAGCGAGGCGTACTTGGGATCGGCGAGGATGGCCTTGATGGGATCGATGTACTCGGTCTTGTAGCGGCCGATCTCGTCGGCCTTCAGCTCGCCGTTGGAGGCAAGGGCGGAGCAGTCCCGGCCGGGCAGGTTGTAGATGACGAACTGGACGACGAGCTCGCCGGAGCCCTTCTGGCGCAGCGCCTCGTCGAGGTGGGCGCGCAGGCCCATCTTGCCGTTCGCGCCGTTGATGGCCGCGATGCGGTCCAGCCAGACGCCCGTGGGCTGGTTGGAGATGCGGCTGCCTCCCGGCTCGGCGGCGGCGTTGGCGGACCACTCCGGGTTCACGTACACCTTCGCGCCCTCGTAGGGGTTGTTCACCCGGTTGGACGGACCGCCCGGGTCCGGCGGATCCGTGGGGCCGCCGGGACCGCCGCCGTCGACGTTGCAGGTGACACCGTCGAGGGTGAAGGTCGCCGGGATCGCGTTGCTGCCGCTGTAGCTGCCCTGGAAGCCGAAGCTCACCGAAGCGCCCGTCCCCAGCTGGGCGTTGTACGTCTCGTTGGCGGCGGTGACGCCGGCACCGCTCTGACTCAGCTTGGCGTTCCAGCCGCTGGTGACCTTCTGGTCCCCGGCGTACGACCACTTCAGCGACCACGAGGACTTGGCGGCGCTGTTGTTGGTGATGGTCACGGCGGCCGTGAAGCCGGTGCTCCACTGGTTCTGGATCTTGTAGTCGACGGTGCAGGGGACGGCGGCGACGCCGGTGCCGCCCGGGTCGACGGCGAAGGCGGTGCCGGTCGCGCCGGTGACCAGAGCCATGGCGGCCAGTAACGCGGTTCTCGTACGGCTCATGAGTGGGGGTCCCTCTTCCGTTGGGTTCCTTGCGATGTCCGCGGTTCCGTGGGGGGTTCAGAGAGGTGCGGTGGGGCGGTGAGCCTTTGCGGGCATGCCGGGGCCTGAGTGCGCCGTACGCGGCCGGCGGAGGGCGTCACCTGTCCGCCGCACGCGGCGCTCTCGCGCCGGCGGCGGCTCAAAGTACTGAACGCGGGGGGTGTCGCATGAGCGACTCCTTGCAGGTCGGGCGTGCCGTGACGGACGCGTCGACCGATGGAATCGCTCCCACTGGTGTCAAGGAAGGTAGCGGCAAGCGACGGTAAAGAACAGGGGAGTCGCTGACTTTCGCTCAACGCGGGGCGTCGAATCTTTTCGACTCTTCGAGAACCTTGACCGGTACCTGACGTGTCCGCACTATGGGAGCGCTCCCACTGGTTCAAGCCTTGACTTCTCCGAGCCGCAAGGAGGAACCAGCACCATGCATCCCCCACCCCGGAGGCGGAGAGCCGTGCGGCGTCTGTGGACGGCCGCGCTCGCAGCTCTCACCCTTCCGTTGACGATGCTCTCCTCAGGGTCGACTCCCGCGCAGGCGGCGGCACTTCAGTGCAGTGTCGACTACAAGACGAACGACTGGGGCTCCGGTTTCACCGTGGACCTCACCCTCACCAACCGCGGCACGGACGTCATCGACGGCTGGACGCTGACCTACGCCTACTCCGGCAACCAGAAGCTGGGCAACGGCTGGAACGGCACCTGGTCGCAGTCCGGCCAGAACGTCACCGTGAAGAACGCCTCCCACAACGCGCGGGTCGCGGCGGGCGCCGCCGTCTCCACCGGTGCCCAGTTCTCCTACAGCGGCTCCAACACCGC